>JAIOXB010000012.1 GCA_021741825.1 Microbacteriaceae bacterium | reverse complement strand
GCACCGTCGACGAACGGGTCGCAAATCCAGGCGAGGTTAGCGCCCTTGGTGTCGGCGATACTGCCCGCGTGCACCTGGCCGATTCGGCCCGAACCGATGAGTCCGATATTGAGATCGCTCACAGCGTTCCTTTCGATTGTTAGGACAAACCTACAATATAGATACGCGCTTACCCGAGGGAGACCCCATGGCACGCATTGCGATAACCGGCTCGACCGGATTCGTCGGCAGCAACATCTCTGAAACCCTGCTCATGCTGGGACACTCGGTCGTCGGGCTTACCCGAGACGGGTCCGCGCACTCCGCACCATGGCCACTGGTTGATGTCGACTATTCGTCCGACGAATCGATCTCGATAGCACTCGATGGTGTGGACGCGCTGGTTCACTGCGCGATCGCGGGCGACTTTCGGCGCCTTCTCAACGACCGAGAAGTCGCCTACGAGAATTACGTTGCGTTGACCGAGCGACTCGCCCGCATCGCCGACGCCAACGGGCAGAAATTCATTTTCATTTCGACCGACTGGGTGATGGACGGCACGGGACATCGTGAGCTCGAATCCAATCATGGCAACGCCATCAACTATTACGGATATCTGAAAGGCCTCGCCGAGCAAGCCGTTCACAGTTCACTGGAGGGCCGAGGGGTCGTTGCGCGGGTGGCCGGAGTGATGGGACGTCATCGAATCGCCGAGGCACCGAGGCTGCAGGACGTCGGCTTCGGGTTTTACGTCGACACGCTCGTGCGGTCGCTTCGCGCCGGAAACGAGTTTCAGGTCTGGGGCGGACCCAACGTGAACCAGATCACGACTCCGTCACTCGCATCCGAAGCTGGGGCGCAAATCGCTCGAATCATCGCGCGGGACGCGACCGGGACGTTTCACCTCGTTGGCGACAGTGCCGTCACCCGCATGGAACTCGCCTACGCCGCCTGTGACGTGTTCGACCTACCGCGTCACCTGATTACCGAAAGTGAGCCCCCCGCGGCAGAACTGTTCCCCGGGCCGGTCCCCGTGGATTCGAGCCTCGCTAACGAGCACACCAAATCGGTGCTCGGACTCGGACCCCAGCCGCTCGACGACATATTGACCGCATTCCGCCGCGAAATCGATGGCGGAGTCGTGAGCCCGCTCACCCAGGACTAGCCCTGGCGCGCTACTCGACCGTGATGCTCTGCGTGAACCTCGGGTCGATGAATGCATCTGGCGCCAAGGGTTCGTCGTAGGAAAGTACGTCGCCAAAACCGATCCAGATCTCTTGTGCCGCGGTCTGCAGAGTCGGCTCAAATTCAAACGCGAAATCCAATTCAGTACCTCCTGCGATTTGTGACTCCGACAAACCGAGGGACTTCGCAAGTGCAGCCACGATCTCGGGATTCGATTTGTAATCCGTGGTGAGGTGCGTTTGAACTGTTCGCATCAAGGCCCGAATGAAGGCTTGACCGACTTCGGGTTCCTCTCGCAAGAGTCGTGACCCGAACGCAAAGCCCGTTGCCACCTCTGAGCCCTCATACGACGCCACTCGGGTTGCCGTGCCTCGTTCTTCGAATGGCAGGTGAGCTGGTGAGTTCAACCAGGCCGCGTCCACCGAACCCAGCTCGAGGGCGGTTGCAATGTCCGCGATCGGAAGTGTTTGAAAATCGACGTCGTCGAGATTCAGACCAATGTCGTCCAGGTATCTCTTCACGGGAACAATACCGAGCCAGGCTCGGCCCTGAGAGTTCGCGATTCGGATTGCACCCATTTTGTCCGGTTTTTCCGCGTATGCAGTGGAAACCCAAAGACCATCACCGTTCGGGCTCGACGGGCCGGGAAGGACAAGTCGAACATCGGCCCCATCCGCAACCGCGTTGAACAATGTTGCGGCGATTCCGACGCAGCTCACGTCTACTTGACCGAGTCCCAGAGCAGGGATTGCGTCCCCCGAAGGCAAGGTTACGTATTCGATGGTGATGTTCTCTTTTTCCAACTCACCAAACGCTTCCGCCACATAAAGAGCTGTCATGAACTCGAAACTTCCAGCGCTGGAAACTTTCAGCACGGTTCTCTCGGGCAGTGCTCTGGGTTCTAACGATGACGGAACTAAGGTTCCGTCACCCCCGTTTTCTTGGGCGGGAACAGAACACGCAGAAAGTGACAGGGCCACAATTGCCACGGCGGCAACTCTTTTCACGAAATTTAACATTCCACCACACTATCGGTTTCTAGAGGGCCTTGAAGGCGCTTTTGAACCCCGGATTCAGCAGGTCATCGAGTTTCTTTACCCCAAGTTGCAACAGCAGCCCCGTGATTGATGCAATCACTATTCCCAGATAAGACTGAGCGTGCTGCCCTAAACTGCGGGACCCCAAGATGAGGTATCCAATACCGTCCGCCCCAAGCACGTATTCGGCGGTGAGGCAGACCAGCAGCGCAACAGTGACACCGACCCTCACCCCAGACATGGTCTCTGGGAGCGCGGACCGGAAGATGACCCGGGTGACAACATCGAATTGACTTGCGCCAAAAGCCCGGGCCGTAACAAGAAGGTTCTCGGGTGTTCTCATCGCCGCAGTCATGGTGTAAATCCACACGTAAAAGAAAACCGACGTCGTGACAAGCCCGACCAATGCGCCCTCGCCGACACCAAAAATCGCGAGAAAAATGGGAAGTAGCGCAATTTTGGGAACCGAATACAGCGCGAGGAGGCTCGGTTCCCAGAGAGCACGCATGAATCGCGATGATCCCAACACAAGCCCGACGACTAATCCAGAAAAAGTGCCGAGAACAAAGGCGGGTGCCAAGCGGCCGAGTGTTGTCCCGATGTGCAGCCATAACGTTCCGTCGGCGGCCAACTGCAGTCCTACCTCGAGCAATCGGGAAGGAGGGGGAAAGAAAATCGGACTGATAACCTGCGTGGCCGCGAAGTATTCCCAGAGCGCCACAAGCGCGAGTGGCGCAATCAGTCCTAAAAGAATTGTCGAAGGCGTGCTCTTGCCCAGCAACTGCATCGCGGACCTACCCCGCGCGGAATCTGATGTCATTGTGAACGCCGATCCTGAATGAGTGTCTGCATAATCGTGTTTCGCAAATCATTAAAGGTTTTCTCAGTGACAGTGGTGCTGTGCCGTAACAGGCCAAGCGGGTTTGGAAGATCGAGCAGCAGCCGCGCGGGACCCTTGGAAAAGACAAAAATCCGGGAACTGATCAACACGGCTTCGTCAATCGAGTGCGTGACGAACAGTGTGGTGATGTTGGTTTCCGCAAGCAGACCTTGGAGAAGAAGCCCCAGATCTAATCGCGTGAGTTCGTCGATTTGGCCAAAAGGTTCGTCAAGGACGAGCAAATCGGGCTCGTGCGCCAAAGCCCGAGCTAGAGCGACCCGCTGCAACATTCCACCAGAGAGTTCCGCCGGATACTTGTTGATGCTCTCTTCGAGACCCACTCGTGAAAGCCAGTCGTTTGCCTTGTCGTCACGTGCTCGTTTTGACAATCCCGACAGGCGAAGTGGGTAAGCAACGTTCTCTTGAGCAGTCAGCCAGGGGAAAACAGTGTTTTCTTGGAACACCACCGAAAGCTTCGTTTTTGTCGCCGATTCGCTTTCGAAACCGATGGTTCCCGACGACGGTTCGAGGTCGCCAATAATTGCCTTGAGCAGGCTGGATTTTCCGCATCCGGATGGTCCGACCAACGCGACGGTTTGTCCCGGGGAAATCTCGACGGACATTGGCCCGAAAACGAGCTCGTCGCGGGTCTTGTTTTGATAACTCAGTTCAACATCGCGCAACAAAATTTTCGGCGCGGCCACCCGGCGGTCGCTACGGTCTTTGTTGCTCGAAACACTTGTCATGACGTGTGCACGCACTTCTCTTTATCAGGCAAACCGGTCTGAGGCGATTTTCGCAAGTGCCCCCCGGTCCATCTTTCCAGTCCGGGTTAGAGGGAATTCAACGAGATCAATAATGTGCTGAGGCATCGCATAACTCGGCAGCGAACCACCGAGATGCTCGAGAATTGGGCTGTGACTCGGTGGGCTACCGTCAATCCACGAAACACAGGCCACAATTCGGATTCTGTCCGCAACGGTCACGGGGATTACCGCAGCCATTTTCACCGCTGGGTGGCTCTGGATGAGACGTTCGATTTCGTCGAGGTGAACGTTGTAGTCGTTCACTTTCACGAGGCTGTCTTTGCGACCGAAATGGAAGTACTCTCCTGTTTCACTGTCCACGCTCACGAGTTCTCCCGATTTCCACCAGAGCTTTCCGCTGTTATCGCGTGAAAAGGCCTCCTGGGATTGCTGTTTGTTGATATAGCCAACCGCGATGTCTCCGGCTGCAAAGAGTTCAAACGTGTTGGCTTCGGCGGTGGGCTCAAGACGAATATTCTCGGGAACTCGAGGGCTGCCCAGTGGCACCCGCCCGGATTGAGGAAGCTCATCGAAAGGGACCCTCAACTCGAACATTCTGAACGCTTCCGTCGCGGAAAAGTTGTGCGAAAAAATCGCTGTTTGTGGGATAAAACTCGAAAACATATTGACGGTTTCCCACTGCACTTTGCCCGATCCAATCATGAGTTCCTGAATGCTTTCGACTGGCTCAGATTTCCATGCCTTGGCCGGACTGCTCAAGATTTGTGCAAGGTTCACCGGTATTGACACATAGTGCGGCTGCACGCGTTGGATTTCCGCCAAGAGTTGACGAGGAGTAAACCGACTTGGGTCCAGCGTTATCAGTCGCGCCCCGACAATGACCGCCAGAAGGTTCAACAAACCCAATGCCCACGAAACTGGCGAAAGATTCAAGATTGTTGTGTGGCTCTTCGTTGTCTCCTCGGCAATTCTGTGACGGATAATCGTCCACGCGACCATATCTTCCCAGCGAAGAACCACTCCTTTGGGGTCGCTCGTCGATCCGGAGCTAAAGACAATAACCGAACCATTTCGGGACGGTTTTGTGCCGTCGTCATCGTCGGCCCCCGGAACGCGTTGGAGTGGAATGAATTCTTTGTGTTCCGGGAATTCTCTGACCTTCATGAGCGGGTTCGCGATGACGACGATGGGCGAATCAAAGTTTTCGAGAATTTTTGCCAGGGGTGCGGTCTTCACGGTGGAATCAATCGCAGCCACATTCAGGCCCATCTCGGCAGCGGCTAAGAGTGCCGTGTGCGAGTTCATCGAATTGTCAACGATCATGGGAATGAAAGCGTCGTCGCCAAGGCGCGCTGCCAAATCATCAAGAGACTTCCAGATTTTTGTTGTTTCCGCCGTCAGCTCCGAGCGGGTGAGGCTTTCCTCCCCCACCACGAGAATTGCCTCGCCGCTTGTATTCACGTCAGCGTGCAGACTGAGCTAGTTCTGGGGGAAACCCAGGTTGATTCCGCCGTGGCTCGGGTCTAGCCATCGAGACGTCATGGTCTTTTCTTGAGTGAAGAAATTGAAACCATACATTCCGTGGGCCTTCGAGTCACCGAAAAGTGACGACTTCCATCCGCCGAACGAGTAGTACGCAACCGGGACGGGGATGGGGACGTTAATCCCGATCATGCCGACCTGGATCTCGTTCTGGAATCGGCGTGCGGCGCCGCCGTCGTTCGTGAAGATTGCGGTTCCGTTTCCGAAAGCACCGGAGTTGATGAGAGCCACGCCCTCGTCGAACGTCTTGACTCGAACAATCGACAGCACCGGGCCGAAGATTTCTTCGGTGTACACCTTCGAAGTGGTCGGCACCTTGTCAATGAGCGTGGGTCCGAGCCAGAAACCGTTCGGGTCACCGTCGACCTCGATACCGCGGCCATCGACAACCACGTCGGCTCCGTCCGCAATCGCGATGTCGATGTAGGACGCGACCTTGTCGCGGTGCTGTTCCGTGACGAGCGGTCCCATGTCGCACGAACGACGACCGTCACCGATTTTCAGCGAGCGCATGCGCTCGGTGATCTTCTCGATGAGCACGTCGGCGACCGGCTCGACAGCTACGACGACCGAGATCGCCATGCAGCGCTCACCCGCCGAACCGAAACCGGCGTTGATCGCCGAGTCGGCAACGAGGTCAAGATCGGCATCGGGCAGAACGAGCATGTGGTTCTTTGCTCCGCCGAGTGCCTGAACGCGCTTGCCGTGCTTGGCACCGGTCTCGTAAACGTACTGGGCGATGGGCGTCGAACCGACGAACGAGATTGCGTGAACGCGGGGGTCGGTCAGCAGTCCGTCAACGGATTCCTTGTCACCGTTAAGAACCGTGAATACACCGTCGGGAAGGCCCGCTTCCTTCCACAACTCGCCGAGCCAAATGGCGGCCGACGGGTCTTTCTCGGAAGGCTTGAGGACGACGCTGTTTCCCGCGGCGATCGCGATGGGGAAGAACCACATCGGAACCATGGCGGGGAAGTTGAATGGCGAAATGACGCCGACGACACCGAGAGGCTGGCGAATTGAATACACATCGACACCGGTCGAGGCGTTTTCGGTGTACGAGCCCTTGACGAGGTGAGGGACACCGCACGCGAACTCGACGACTTCTTGACCGCGCGAAATTTCGCCGAGTGCGTCCGAGAGCACCTTGCCGTGCTCGGAGGTCAGGATCTCGGCGAGTTCGCCCTTTTTGGCGTTGAGCAATTCGCGGAAGTTGAACAGGATGGCTTGGCGACGAGCAATCGAGGTATCGCGCCACTCGGGATACGCCGCATCAGCGGTCGCGATTGCCTTCTCGATGTCGGCCTGGTTGGCGAGGACAACGCGTTTGGTTTCCTTGCCCAGTGCCGGGTCGTAGACGGGGGCGGTGCGGTCGGACGTGCCGTGGTCGCGCGCGCCGTTGATCCAGTGGGGGACGGTGTTGTTGGTCATGTTTGTTCCTTTTTCCTCAAGTCTACGAACCGTGAACGAGTTGTGTGGCGGTGTCAACGGCTTTCGCCACGTCGCCGCCCGCGGGGTACAGCAATGAGCGGCCGACAACGAGTCCTCGCACACCGGGAAGCGTGAGTGCGTTGGCCCACTGTTCGATGAGCTCGTCCTCGTTATCACCCGGGTCTCCGCCCAGCAAAAGGGTCGGCAGAGTCGTCGACGCCATGACGCGTTCCATGTCGGGAACGACGGGGAGTTTGAGCCACGAGTAGGCGCTCGAGTTTCCGAGCCCCGCCGCGATCGCGACCGAAAGTATCACCTGGTCGGTCGTGAGGTTGTTCACGATTGAATCGCCCACCCATTCGCTCATGAACGGTTCGAGCATGATCGGGATTTCGAGTTCGGCCGCCTCACTCACGGCGAATGCCGTCGATTCGAGAGTGTCGACGGTTGCCGCGTCTTTCAGGTTGATGCGCACCAGGTTCTTGGCGAAGTCGAGACCGTCGCGCTGAATGGCCGGCATGTCGTAGGCCGTGTAGCGGTCGTCCATTTCGAAGGATGAACCGCGCAATCCGCCCCGATTCATCGAGCCGACCACGATCTTGTTGTCAAGAAGTCCGAGCAGTGCGAGGTCGTCGATGATGTCGGGAGTCCCGAGGACGCCGTCGACACCGGGTCGAGCCAATGCGATAGCGAGGTTGGTCAAGAGTTCGTATCGATCCGACATGGCGGTCGGGTTCCCGTTGACCGCGAGCGCCCCGCGGGCGGGGTGGTCGGCGGCGACGATCATGAGCCGGCCGTCACCGGCGAGCAGTTCGCGGCGTTCGCGGTTCGCATACACCTCGGCCAGTCGGCCAGGGTTTGTCGCTCGCGTTTCGCGCAGCGCGTCAAAGTCGAGTTTCACCATTACGAGATCTCCTTCACGATGGCGAGTACCTCGTCGGTCGTCGGCATCGCCGTCGAACATTCGAGGCGTGACGCCACGATCGCACCCGCCACGTTGGCGAAGCGAAGCACGTCTTCCAGTTCCCAGCCCTGGATGAGTCCGTAGCAGAGCGCTCCTCCGAAGGAATCCCCCGCTCCCAGTCCGTTGACAACGTCGACGAAGTACGGGGGAACTTCGACGGCTCCGTCGCGCGTCTTGGCGAGTACCCCCTTGGGGCCCTGCTTGACAATGGCGAGTTCGATGCCGCGTTCGAGGAGAGCGTCGGCCGCGCGGTGCGGTTCGGTTTCGCCCACGGCGACCTGGCACTCTTCTTTGTTGCCAACAGCAACGGTGACTTTGGCGAGGGCTGCGGCGGCCTCGGTCGTTGCGAGTTCGGGGGAATCCCAGAACATCTCGCGATAGTCGAGGTCGAGAATGGTGAGTGGCTTGCGGCCGCGCGCATCCCACGCGGCATGGTGTGCGCTCCGCGACGGTTCTTGGCTGAGTCCCGTCAGGGTCGACCAATAGATGGTCGCGTCGCGAATCGCGTCGAGGTCCAATTCCGACGCCGCGATCTCAATGTCGGGCGCTTTCGGCTCGCGGTAAAAGTAGAGCGGAAAGTCATCCGGCGGGTAGATCTCGCAGAACACGACCGGAGTGTTCAACCCTTCGACACCGGACACGAACTGGTCGCTCACCCCGAGGCGAACGAGTTCGTTGTGGATGAACTTTCCGAACGGGTCGTTCCCGGTGCGGGTGATGACCGCCGAGTTGAGACCGTGCTTGGCCGCGGCCACGGCGACGTTGGTCGCACTTCCGCCGAGGAACTTGCCGAAACTAGTGACGTCCTCGAGACCGACACCAACCTGTAACGGATAGATGTCGATGCCGACGCGACCAATCGTGATGACGTCAAAGGGGGTTGTCATGTTCACGTCTTTCGGAGGCGTTGTGGGCGGAAACTCGTCTGAGTACTATGTTAGGACATATTGCCGAATTTCGCTAGCCGGAGTTCGACCGATGGCGCGAAATGGCGCGGAAAACTCTCAAATCCAGTTGTGCGGGGGTGCCCACTGTCACACTATTCACATGGACATGGTCATTTACCTCGCAATCGGACTCGTTGTCGGAGTCGTCATCGGAATTCTCGTCGGCCGCTACGTGCTGTCATCCTCATCGGGCGACGCAGTCACGGTGGCAGGGCTCACCGCAACGAACACCTCGTTGCTTTCACAGATCGACGATCTCCGGGCTCAGGTCGACTCCCTGCGCGAAGCGGAGCGGCTCCGTGCGAGTGAGGAAAGCAAGGTTCTCGAAAAACTCGCACCCGTGCACACCCTCCTCAACCAAGTCGAGGGTCGCGTTCGCGAAATGGAAAACGAACGAAAGACCCAATTCCGCTCAATCGACGACCAACTGAAACAAGCCCGAACCGACGGCGAAGCTCTTCGCACCGTCACCCAGGGGCTCAAGTCCGCACTGTCCGACCCAAACATTCGCGGGCACTGGGGTGAAACCCAACTCGAGCGATTGCTTGAAGCGGCGGGAATGGTCAAGGGAATCGACTTCATCACTCAAGACCAAATCGCCGGGACGGACGACGAAAAGGGGTCACGCCCCGACGCGATCGTGAAACTGCCGGACGGTGGTCAGATCATCATCGATGCAAAGGTCACCTTGACCAACTACCTGCGTGCCTCCGAGGAAACCGACCCGAAACAGCGGGCTGCGTTGCTAAAACAACACGCGAAAGACGTCGCGTTGAAGGCAAAAGAGCTGGCGGACAAAAAGTATTGGCAACGCTACGACCTCAGCGCTGACTACGTCATTTTGTTTATGCCGACAGAGGCCGCACTCGCCGAGGCACTCCAAGTCGACCCCTCCATTTATGACACCGCATTGAAGGGCAATGTCGCCATCGCGACTCCCATCAGCCTGTTCACGACATTGAAGTCCGTGGCGTTCCTGTGGCGTCAACACGACCAGACCAATCAGATTCACGAAGTCATCAACAAGACGCGGGCTCTCATCGACACACTGGGCAAGACCGCCGACGACGTCAATTCATTCGCCAAGAGTCTGGGGGCAACGGTCAACAACTACAACACGTTTGCCAGTCGATTCGAAAACAGTCTCATCGGCGCTGCTGTCGCAATCCCCGGTGTCACTGACGCAGCCTTCCCGACGTTGACCACAATCGACAAGGCTCCCCGCGAATTGGCGGACGGCAAGATCGCAAAGGCGAAAGCAATTCCCCGATCGGCGAAAGACGTTCTCGACTTCGATTTAGCCGTTCCCGCCAAGGAGACCACAATGGACACAGATGGAGAAGTCGACTCGAAGTAAGACCGCCCTCCGCGACAGTGTCGTTGCGGTGATCGGTGTCATTCTGATCGCGGCGAACACCCGCTCAGCCGTCTCGGGGCTCTCCCCCATTTACGACATCATCAACCAGGATGTTTCACTCGGAATCAACGCGCGAGCCGTCCTCGGGTCGCTCGCACCGATCGGGTTTGTGATCGGGGGGCTTCTGACACCGAGACTCACGCGTCGCGTCGGGCTCGAATGGAATCTCGTCACACTGGTCGCACTCATCGCGATGGGGCACACGGTCCGCGCATTCGCGACGGACTGGACGGTCCTCGCGATCGGTTCGGCCATTGCCCTCGTCGGGTCGGGGATGGGCAACGTCTCGCTGCCCCCGACCATCAAGAAATACTTCCCCCACCACATCGGGCCGATGTCGGCGACGTACATCACGTTCGTCTCGCTCGGTTCCGTCATCCCCCCTCTCATCGCCGTGCCGCTCAGTGAGGCGATGTCGTGGCAGTTCACGGTGGCAATCTGGGCAGTGTTCGCTGCTGCAGCTCTCATCCCCTGGTTCGTTGAAATTCGGTCGGGACGCGATTCGGGCGATCCGCTCGGCTCGGTTGTCGGTCGCAAACTCGCACTCACCAAATCCCCCACCGCGTGGGCAATCGCCGTCGCGTTCTCGGTGTCGAGCATCACCGGGTACGGGATGTTTGCGTGGCTGCCCGACATCGCCAAGGACGCCGCCGACATGACCGAATTCGAAGGCGGATTGATGCTCTCGGTGTTTGCCATTGCGGGAACGCCAATGTCCCTTGCGATGCCGCTCATCGTGGCGCGGGTTCGAAATGTTGGCTGGCTCGCTGCGCTCGGTGGGTTGCTCATCTTCAGCGGGTTTGGCGCAATGTTGGTCGCACCGACCGTAGCGCCCTACCTCTGGGTTGTCCTCATCGGTGCAGGCCCTCTGCTGTTTCCGCTATCACTCGTGCTGATCAACCTGCGCACGGAATCCACATCGGCATCACTGCAATTGAGTGCGTTTACTCAGTTCATCGCCTACTCGGTCGCGGCGACCGCTCCTCCGCTGATGGGAATATCGCGCGCGATTACCGGGTCGTGGAGCATCGCGTTGGCATGCCTCGCGCTCTCGGGAATCGCCGCCGCCTGGGCCGCTGTGGTCTTGTCTCGAAACAACACCGTCGAATCGGAACTCGTCCCGAACTAGTCCAGCCAGCGCTCGGCGAGGTAGTCCGAATTCACGCGCCGGACGGTGCCCGAGCGCGAACGGAAAATGACGCTCTCGGTTCGCAACCATTTGCCCTCGGGGCGAACACCGCGAACCAATTCGCCGTCCGTGACTCCTGTTGCGACAAAGAACGTGTTGTCACTGGCAACAAGTTCGTCGGCCGAATAGACATAGTCAAACTTGAGTCCGGCAGCGAGACCGCGCTCGCGCTCTTCGTCCGAACCCCACTGCAGACGGCCCTGAATGAATCCACCGAGCGCCTTGATCGCACAGGTGACGGCGACGCCCTCGGGGCTTCCGCCGACGCCGTAACACATGTCGATTCGGTTGTCCGCGCGAGCGGCGTTGATGCCGGCGGCGACGTCTCCGTCGAGAATCAAGCGGGTGTGCGCGCCGGCCGTGCGAATCTCTTCGATTGCATCGGCGTGACGCGGACGATCGAGGATCGCGACCTTGATTTCGCTGACCGGCTTTTTCTTGGCCTTCGCGAGCGCCTTAATGTTGTCCGTCAACGATTGTGACAAATCGATGACGCCGTGCCCGTCCTCGTTTGCCACCAGTTTTTCCATGTAGAACACGCTCGACGCATCGAGCATGGAACCGCGGTCAGACACGGCGAGCATCGAGATTGCGTGCCCTCGACCCGCCGCCGTCAGGCTCGTCCCGTCGATCGGGTCGACCGCGATGTCACACTCCGGCCCGTTGCCGTTTCCGACGACCTCGCCGTTGAAGAGCATGGGTGCGTTGTCCTTTTCGCCTTCGCCGATGACGATGGTTCCCTGGAAGTTGACCGTGCCCAAAAACTTTCGCATCGCGTCGACCGCCGCGCCGTCGGCGGCGTTTTTGTCACCCCGACCGATGAACGGGTGAGCACGAATCGCGGCCGCCTCTGTCGAGCGAACCAGTTCGAGGGCGAGGTTGCGATCCGGATGAGCGAACTGGTTTGTCATGAAAATCCCCTGTGTCAGGTGAATTGCGAACTCGTCGCGGGTGAATCGGTGTGACACCAGACTATCCGTTCGCCCCCGCCAGTAGAATGAATACGCGCACTCGCCCGTCATTTCAAGGAGAACCATGCCCGTCGCAACGCCGGACCAATACGCCGAAATGCTGGACACCGCCAAGAAGAACGTTTTCGCATTCCCCGCGATCAATGTGTCGTCGTCGTCGACAATCAACGCCGTGTTGCAGGGCCTTACCGAAGCGGGTTCCGACGGAATTATCCAGGTCACCACGGGTGGCGCTGACTTCTTCGCGGGTCACACCGTCAAGGCGCGAGCCACCGGCGCACTCGCCATGGCGAGGTTCGTCCACGAGGTCGCCAAGTCCTACCCGATAACCGTCGCGGTTCACACCGACCACTGCCCCAAAGACGCTCTCGACGGATTCGTTTTCCCGCTCATCGAAGCGAGTGAAGAGGAAGTCAAAGACGGGCGCAACCCGATTTTCCAGTCGCACATGTGGGACGGGTCTGCTGTTCCGCTCGCCGAGAACCTCGAAATCGCTCAGGCAATCCTGAAAAAGACCAAGAACATCAACACCATCCTCGAGGTCGAAATCGGTGTCGTCGGCGGCGAAGAAGACGGTGTGAGCCACGACATCAACGACAACCTGTACACGACGCTCGATGACGCCATCGCAATGGTCGAGGCTCTCGGGTTCGGCGAAAACGGCCGTTATATGGCAGCCCTCACCTTCGGCAACGTACACGGTGTGTACAAGCCGGGGAACGTGAAACTGCGCCCCGAGATCCTGGCCGAAATTCAAGAGGGACTCGCCAAAAAGTACGGCACCGACGCAAAGCCCCTCGACCTCGTCTTTCACGGTGGTTCGGGCTCGACAGAGGACGAAATCTTCGAGGCCGTGCGTAACGGCGTCGTAAAGATGAACCTCGACACCGACACCCAATACGCGTTCACCCGGTCGGTCGCCGACACGATGTTCCGCAACTACGACGGCGTTCTCAAGGTCGACGGCGAAGTCGGAAACAAAAAGGTCTACGACCCGCGCTCGTGGGGCAAGCTCGCCGAGACAGCGATGGCATCACGAGTCGTCGATTACGCAAAGCAGCTCGGCTCGGCCGGCCACGCACTGTCCCGTTAGGAAACGCGTCCCCCAAGTGGACGATCGCTGTCGCCACGGAGTTCCTTCGGCAACGAGAACATGAGGTCCTCCGTCGCGGTCGTTACCGTCTCGATGTGCGCGAAGCCCGCTGCGCGAATATCGGCGAGCAATTCGTCGACGAGATATTCGGGAACACTCGCACCAGACGAGATGCCCATCGTCGAGACGCCCTCGAGCCACTCTTGCTTGACTTCGCTCGCGTAATCGACGCGGTACGACGCGCGCGCTCCGGCCTCTAGGGCCACCTCGACCAGGCGAACCGAGTTCGACGAGTTCGATGACCCAACGACGAGCACGAGGTCGCATTCCGGCGCGATCTTTTTGATCGCAACCTGGCGGTTCTGGGTCGCATAACAGATGTCGTCACTGGGCGGGTCCTGCAGGTGCGGGAAACGCAGTCGCAGTCGACGCACGGTCTCCATCGTCTCGTCGACGGACAGGGTCGTCTGTGAGAGCCAGATCAATTTGTCGGTTTCGGGAACCTCGATAACATCCGCTTCGTCGGGGTTGTTGACGAGCGTCGTCTGGTCGGGGGCGTGGCCCATCGTGCCCTCGACTTCTTCGTGTCCTTCGTGGCCAACGAGAAGAATGTGGAACCCTGTGCGCGAAAAGCGCTCGGCCTCGCGGTG
Organism: Microbacteriaceae bacterium; assembly: GCA_021741825.1. GTDB lineage: Bacteria > Actinomycetota > Actinomycetes > Actinomycetales > Microbacteriaceae > MWH-TA3. Next base: position 7,592 of record JAIOXB010000012.1, on the reverse strand, counting down.
AACCTTGGTGACGAGCGGGCAGGTCGCGTCGATTGCCATGAGGTTGCGATCGAAAGCATCGCTCTTGACCTTCGGGGAAACTCCGTGGGCGCTGAACACGAGGTGGGAGCCCTCCGGCACCTCATCGACCTCGTTGACAAAGATGGCGCCGCGTTCGGTCAAAGCCGTCACGACCTCGACGTTGTGAACGATTTCCTTGCGCACGTAGACGGGCGCACCGAATTGGTCGAGCGCTTTTTCGACCGCGACAACTGCGCGGTCAACACCCGCGCAATACCCGCGCGGCGCGGCGAGCAAAACCTTCTTCGGAGCGTCGGTCGCAACCTCAACCAGTGGAGTATCGCGGACGGGGTGTGCCTCGCGCAACTGAATGTTGATTTGGCCGTTCGTAACTGTGCTCACGGTTCCAGTCTATGTTTCAGACGGCGGCCGCGAGGTCAGCCATCGACCGCCACTCGACCTTGCCGTCGGGGTCTGTCGCGACAAGGATGAAATCGGTTCCCTCCCGAGGGTCGGGGACATGCAGCCGAACCACGGACTCCCCGTTGGTCCATTCGACAATCAACCCGTTCTCGTCCGAATCCCATTCGTATTCCCCGTCGAACGCAACGTGGGTTTTCCGCAACCCGGCGAGGTTCAACGTCGCCTTCGTGAGCGGTTCACCGAGCGCAGCCTCGACGTCCGTTCGCTCGCCAATGAGCGCAGACATCGTGAAGACGACGGGAAGGTCGGTGAGCATTGCAATGATTCGATCCATGAAATCGTCACCGTGGTCGGTGCTGGGCATCGCATCGAGCACGATGGGCTCGTCCTCGAAGCCGGTCTCGGGTGTCATCACCACGAGGTCGCGAAGGTACAGGGGAACCATCCCCACAGCGTTGTCGAGAGCGCCGAGGTCGTCATAAACATACGTAGCGGGACGCATTGATTTCCTTTCCGCGAGAAGCCTCCACAGTACCGCCCGCCGTCGGCGGTGGCGGGTACGGTTAAACCATGACGGATGCGCCGGAGGACATCACACCGCTGTCGGTGAGCGTCGCGTCGCGAGTCGCCCGCGACAAGATCGCCGCCTGGAAATCCTTCTGGCTCGAGGGCGAAATCGCCGAGTGGAGCACCTGGAAAAACATGGTGTTTTTCAGCCTCAAAGACGAGACGTCCAGAATCAATTGCAAAATCGAGGGTTCAACCGTCGCGGCATCGGGCGAAGAGTTCGGCATGGGCGACAAGATTCGCCTGTTCGGTCAATTCGATTATTGGCCGGGAAGGGGCGATCTGAAGTTCGTCGCCAACGCGATTCGCCACGAGGGGCTCGGCGACTTTCTCGTCGCCATCGAGAAATTGCGTGCGACGCTTCTGGCTGAAGGGGCGTTCGACGAATCCCGAAAGGCGCCTCTGCCGAAATTCCCTCGGTGCATCGGACTCATCACCTCGAAAGACTCCGACGCCGAAAAGGACGTGCTCACCATTGCGCGTAATCGTTGGGCCGACGTCCAGTTTAAGGCCATCTACACCGGTGTCTCTGGTGACGGTGCGACCTCGCAGATCCCCGGCGCCATTGCGCAACTCGACGCCGACCCCGAGGTCGACGTCATCATCATCGCCCGAGGCGGCGGAGCGTTCCTCGAACTGGTCGCGTTTAGCGATGAACGAATTGTCCGTGCCGCGATGGCGTGTGTGACCCCGATTGTCAGCGCGATTGGTCACGAGAACGACCGACCGCTTCTTGACGAGGTCGCCGACCTTCGGGCTTCCACGCCGACCGACGCCGCCAAACGAGTTGTTCCCGACGTCGCCGCGGACCTCGCCGAAATCGACCAGCTGCGTGCCCGCGGTCGACAGATTGTGACGACCGCCATCACCAACCAGATCGACCGAATTCGACAGTTGGCCTCACGCCCGGTCATGGCGAGCCCCCTCGCGTACCTCGAGCGCCACGAAAACGACCTCGCCAATCTCGCTTATCGCGGGTCGACTTTCGTGGATTCACTCGTCCACCAGACAGCCGACCGCCTCCACGGAATCGTCGGCAAATTGCGAACACTGTCTCCGCAGAACACCCTCGACCGCGGATACGCGATCGTGAGAAACGCAGCGGGAACCGTTGTCACCTCAACCGGAACGGTGGCAACGGGCGATCCGCTCACTCTTCGAGTCGCCGACGGCGACATCGCGACGACCGTCAACTAACGAAAGGTAACGTTGAACCATGGCTGACAAACTCCCCGACGTATCGACTCTCACCTATGAACAAGCCCGTGACGAACTCGTCGCAATCGTGGATTCCCTTGAAAAGGGCACAGCTTCTCTCGACGAGTCCGTCGCACTCTGGGAACGCGGCGAGGCACTCGCGAAACGCTGCGAGGAATGGCTCGCCGGTGCTCGGCAGCGGCTCGACGCCGCCCGAAAGACAGCGGAGTGAGTTCCGCGCAAGAACGCCGCAATCGGCACAGCGTTTTCACGCTCATCGGCGCTCTCCTCGCGTCGTTCGGTGTTGTGCTCGTCATCGTCTTGATTTCGATTCGACCAACACCGACCGAGCGAGCCGAAGTTGATTGGAGTTCCGTCCGCAACGACGCCCCCAACTCTGTCCTTCTCGTCAACCCCGAGTTTGCGGCTTCCGACGGCGATTGGTGGGCGAACCGGGCGGATTATCGGGCCGGGGACAACCCCGAGTGGTACATCGGATTCGTTACCCCGACGAATGCGTTCGTTGTCGTTCACGAGTTCTTGGCTGACGTTTCCCCTGAGGTAGCCGAGGTGCTCGATGACTCCCCCGCGTCGCCCGTCGTCATCGACGGTTCGACCTGGACTCGATACGACCGGTCGGAACGTGAAAACCCCGGGAATTATCCAAATGTTTACGAAATTGCCCTACCGTCGGGCGGTATTCTGGTGGTGTCGGGCACCGCCGACGTGAACGAAATCGAACTCGTGGCGTCTCGCGCGTTCGAGTCCCTGAATGCCAAGTGACAGGGAAGGGCCAGAAATGACCGAGAACCGTCCTGCTACGCCTCGCGATGCGTGGAAGCACCTCGTTGCCGGCAACGGCCGATTCATCAGCGGCACGCTCGCACATCCTCGGCAGGACGTCGATCGCCGGGATGCGCTCGCCGACGGCCAGCGCCCGTTCGCCGCCCTCTTCGGTTGCGCGGATTCCCGACTGTCGGCCGAAATCATCTTTGACCTTGGACTCGGTGACGTCTTCGTCGTCCGAAACGCAGGGCAAACTATCTCTCAATCCGTCATCGGATCCCTCGAATACGCGGTCAGTGCACTCGGAGTGAGCCTCATCCTCGTTCTTGCACACGATAACTGTGGGGCTGTTCGTGCCGCGATCGAATCTCGTCTTCCCGACGCGACGCCACTCCCCGTGAACATCCGTTCCATCACCGACGCCATCCAACCGGCAATCGACCGAGTGCTTCTCGCCAATGGGACGAACGATGTTGACCAAATCGCCGTCGATGACGTCGGCAAGGAACACCTTCGTGAAACGATTGCCGAACTGCTGTCGCACAGCGAACTTGCCGGGGACGCCGTCGCAAACGGTAGCCTCGGTATCGTCGGGGCGACGTACAACCTGCGCGAGGGTCACGTAATCCCCTCCATCGTCTTTGGCGATATCGACTAAATACTGAAGGAGTCACCGTGAGCGAGTTCCGGATTGAACACGACACTATGGGCGAGGTTCGCGTCCCCGTTGACGCCCTCTACAGCGCACAGACCCAGCGCGCGGTCGAGAACTTCCCCATCTCGGGAAGCGGACTCGAGCCGGCACAGATTGTCGCCCTCGCTCAAATCAAGCGCGCGGCCGCCATCGTCAACGAAAAGTTGGGCATCATTCCCGCCGATATCCGTGACGCCATCGTCGCGTCGGCCGACGAGATTATCTCTGGAAAGCACCACGACCACTTCCCCGTCGACACGTACCAGACCGGCTCTGGCACGTCCTCCAACATGAACATTAACGAAGTGCTCGGAAACCTCGCTACAACCAAGCGCGGCGACACGGTTCACCCGAACGATCACGTCAACGCCTCGCAATCCTCGAACGACGTGTTCCCGACCTCGGTTCACCTCGCCGTCACCGCGGCGCTTCTCGGTGACGCGATCCCCGCTCTCGACCATCTCGCAACCGCCCTCGAAAAGAAGGCCAAGGCGTGGTCGTCGATGGTGAAGCCCGGTCGCACCCACCTCATGGACGCGACTCCCGTCACCCTCGGACAGGAATTCGGCGGATACGCCCGACAGATTCGGCTCGGAATTGAACGCATCCAGTCAACAATCGTTCGCGTCGCCGAAGTTCCCCTCGGTGGCACCGCAGTCGGAACCGGAATCAACACTCCGGCGGGATTCTCGGCGGCCGTCATTACCGAACTAGCGTCGTCGACCAAACTCCCCATTACCGAAGCGAAAGATCACTTCGAAGCGCAGGGTGCGCGCGACGGACTCGTCGAAGCGTCAGGTGCACTGCGGGTCATTGCCGTGTCGCTCACCAAAATCTGTAACGACATCCGCTGGATGGGTTCTGGGCCGAACACAGGAATCGCCGAAATCAACATCCCTGATCTGCAGCCAGGGTCGTCGATCATGCCGGGCAAGGTGAACCCCGTCGTTCCCGAAGCGGTGCTTATGGTCTGCGCCAAAATCATCGGCAACGATGCAACCGTGGCCTGGGCCGGAGCCTCTGGCTCGTTCGAGCTCAACGTCGCAATCCCGGTCATGGGAACGTCGCTTCTCGAATCGATTCGACTTCTTGCGAATTCGAGCCGTGTGCTTGCTGACAAGACCATCGATGGGCTCGAAGCGAACGCCGAGCGCGCGGCAGCTCTTGCCGGAATGTCCCCCAGCATCGTCACGCCGCTCAACCGCATCATTGGATACGAAGCGGCCGCAAAGATTGCCAAGCACTCGGTCAAGGCGGGACTCACCGTGCGTGACGCTGTCATCGACCTGGGTTATGTCGAACGCGGAGAAATCACTCTCGAGCAATTGGATGCCGCTCTCGACCTCTTGTCGATGACGCGCCCCGGCGTGGCGAAGTAACGCGTGAATCGCGCGACGATCGGCCGGTGGGTTCGAACCGGTGCCCGAGTCCTTTTGGGCTTGGCCCTTACTTCTGCGGGTGTCAGCCACCTCGGATCGGCACGGGCCGAATTCCAAGCCCAGGTCCCGCCGTGGGTACCGCTCGACGCGGATTTCGTGGTCCTCGCCTCGGGCGTCGTCGAAATCGTCCTCGGCATTGCTCTCATTGTTCTTTTCCGTTGGAAGGCGTGGGTGGGCATCGCGACGGCGTTGTTCTTCATCGCTATCTTCCCCGGGAACATCTCTCAGTTCATCAACGGGATTGACGCGTTCGGGCTCGACACGGACGAGGCGCGCGCAATCCGGCTTCTGTTCCAACCGCTTCTCGTCCTCTGGGCACTGTGGTCTACCGGAGGATGGGGCCTACTTCGCTCGCTCTGGCACGCACGTTCCGGGCGCACCCGATAAAGTCAGCTCGTGCGCTTCATCATCTTCGTCATCGACCACGCAACCAACTCGGGAAACCCCGCCGAAATGAAAGCGATCGACACTTTCAACGACGCCCTCCGTGAGAACGGCCAGTGGGTCTTTGCCTGTGGAATCGGAGCACCAGACACCGCGACACTCGTCGATAATCGAGACGGTCTGGGCGAAAGTGTCGCCGCCTCCCTCTTCACCGAACGAGATTTCTACAGCGGCTTCTGGGTGATTGACGTTGATTCGCTAGAAATTGCACGGAATCTGACGCTTGCGGCGTCGCGCGCGTGCAATCGTCGGGTCGAGCTTCGTCCGCTTTTGGGCTAACTTCGGCGTAGTGTGACGTCATGGAATCACTCGCAATTCTCGTCATGTTTATGTTTCTGGCTGAAATCCTGTTCGGGCTGCTCGCCATCGTCTTCGCAATCATGGCGCGATTCCGCGGGCGATTTCGCCGAACCGCGTTGGTCTTGATTGTCCTGCTCGCGGTTGAAACCGCATGGGCGTTGTGGGTCCTGCCCGCGTTCGGTTTCCCGCCCCTCGCCGCTCTCGCGCTGGCGGCAGGAATCTACTGGTGGCCGAAACGACGGTCCGCTCGTCCACCCCGCTCGTAGACTTCAACCATGTCGAACAAGCCCGCTCCGCGACGTGCGTTCAAGCCACCCGTCGGCGACGTGTCCAAATACGAGGACTTCGACGGCGAATGGCGCGCCATCGGTTTGGGGGCGCCGGCCCGACGGGCACTCGTAGACGCCAAGTTGTACAAGGTGTCCGACCTGCGCAAGATTTCGCTGAAGGATTTGGCCGACCTGCACGGGATGGGGAAATCCGCCATCGCGCGCATCAGGGTCATCATGGACGCCAAGCAGATTCGGTTCCTGCCATAGTTCCGCTAAACGGAAAATGCGGTGGGCCCAGATAGAGCCCACCGCATTTTAATGTGACGATTAGTTCCGAATTGACCGGCGACGGATAGCAACTGCGGCGGTCAGCGCCACAATGCTCGTCGCGACAAGACCAGTGAGTGCTGACGAATCTGCGCCGGTGTTGGCCAGCCCTTCAGAGCCCGAGTTTTCGTCAGATGCACAGTTGATTGCCTGCGAAAAGTCCCAGTTGTCGGCGGAGGTGATACCTTCCCACAGGCGCGAATCCCCGAGGTTACACAGGTTGAAGAATTCATCCGCTTTCGCAATCGTTTCGGCGTCAGTGAGCCCAAGTTCATTTCCACGCGTTGTGGACCCAACGCTGTAATAGAAGAAGACGTAGTTCTTGGACTCACCCGCGGCCAGGGTCACGTTCTCGTTGTTGAACGCCCAGTACCCGGAATCCGACGACGTTCCCGTGACAGTCATGGTGGACGCGAAGGTGTTGCCCCACGCGGTCGTCTCGCTCGCTTGGTCGTTGTTTCCGCAGGTAAGCCAGTAATCAGAAGTCATCGCCAACGTCGTGCCATTAGATGTCGACAAGTTTCCTGCACCGTTTACCCCCGTGTTGCATTCCTCATCGTCAATCTCGTACTTGAAATCGAGCGTCTTGCTTGATCCGCTCGTGTTGGTCACCGTGTACTGCAAGCGAGCGACGAGACCTTGATAGGGACCGGCAAAAATCTTGGCGCTACCTGTCCACGAAAGGCCTGCTACCGCGTCGGTGTCTCCTGACGAGCAGTCGATGACGAAGTCGGAATCAGCTTCGGTGATTGGGCTACTCGTGAGGCAACGGAACGTGTCATACGTGCCGGTTGACGCAACTTGAACTTTGAGTCGGGCATAGTCGATTCCGTAAGCCCCGTGCGGCCAGTTGCCGTTAGTGCCCACAGACGAAAGGCCGAACGAAGACTGATCCGAGATGGACCACCCGGTGCCATCGACAGTGACGCTGTAGGCCGCGTGTGCGGCTGTTTGACTTCCGAGGGTGAGCGCGAGAGCGAGGGCGCCCGCGGCAAGTTTGTTGATTTTCATGGTGTCGACTTCTTTCAAAGATAGTTAGTTGCGTTCTTAGAGTAGCGAAAAACTGGGGGTAATTAGTTAACTAGGGGCAAAGGAATCAACAAACGCATCGAGCGCGGCATTCGAATCACCCGACGCCCAGCC
>JAIOXB010000053.1 GCA_021741825.1 Microbacteriaceae bacterium | reverse complement strand
GTCTCCGCGGAGCCGAGAGCGCATCGTGAACGCGTCGAGGAGGGCCTGAGTGGGGTGTTCGTGGGTTCCGTCACCAGCGTTGATGATGTGCGCATCGACCCAACCGTTGTTCGCGACGGTCGCAGCGACACCGGAGTGGGAATGGCGAAGCACAATGAAGTCCGCGCCCATCGCTTCGAGTGTTTGGAGTGTGTCCTTGAGGCTTTCCCCTTTTGAAACACTGGAACCTTGCGCCGTGAACGTGGTGACGTCAGCACTGAGCGCGAGTGCGGCCGCCTCGAACGACAGTCGAGTCCTGGTGCTGTCTTCGAAGAACACGTTCGCGACAGTTTTACCTCGGAGTGTCGGTAGTTTCTTCACATCGCGGGAGCGAACATCGACCATGTCAATCGCCGTGTCCAGCATCGCGATTGCTCTCTCAGTGGTGAGGTCCCGTGTCGAAATGAGGTGCTTCACGCGATACTCACCTCGTCCAGATCATCGACTTCGGCAATCGACACGTTCACTCGTTCACTGGTTGAGGTCGGAAGGTTCTTTCCGACGAAATCGGCTCGTATCGGCAGTTCGCGATGTCCGCGATCGACGAGCACGGCGAAGCGGACTACATCGGGGCGACCGAGCGCGGTGATGGCGTCCAACGCCGCTCGAACGGTTCGCCCCGAGAACAGGACGTCATCGACCAGAATCACCGTGCACCCGTCGATACCCGTCGCTGGGATTTCGGTTGCGACGGTGGCGCGGGTTGATTGCGTGGCCAAATCGTCGCGGTACATGGTGACGTCCAGTGTTCCAACCTGAACGTCCTGGGGCTCGATGTCCGCCACAAGACGAGCCAGCCGCTGCGCGAGATATACCCCTCGGGTGGGAATACCGAGGAAAACGAGATCTTCGCGTCCACGTTGAGATTCGACAATCTCGTGCGCAATGCGCTTGAGAGCCCGGTCGATGTCGGGCTTGGTGAGTACGATACGCGTCACTCAGTAATTCCTTTCCCGCCTCACAGGACGCTTTAAAGGATTCAGTAGTGCAACTCTAGTCGTTGCTGCGGGAACTGCGAGTGACCGCGCCCAAAATTCCACCGATGAAATTAACGGCGTCATCCGATCCGTACTCCGCAGCCAGCGCAAGCGCCTCGGAACGAACCACGTCGGATGGAGTGTCGGTGTAGGTCAGTTCCCAAATTGAAATGCGAAGAATTGCGCGGTCCACGGGATACAGGCGCGCGAGGGTCCATCCTGTTAAGGACGCCGAAATGACTGCGTCGATGGCCGAGCCGTTCGTGTCGAGACCGGCGAGGATCGAGCGAACGAAATCTGCTTCCGTCAGAGACTGCAGTTTCGCTCCCTGCCGTGTGTCGAAATCGGCAAGAGCTTGAGTGAGAGTGCGGCCGCGTTGTTCTGATTCGTACAACGCGTCAAACGCCGCCTTGCGCGCCTTCGTTCGAGCAGACACTATTCGTTTACGCGGCCGAGGTACGAGCCGTCACGTGTGTCGACCTTGACCTTGGTTCCCTGCTCGAGGAAGAGCGGAACCTGGATTTCGAGTCCTGTTTCGACCGTTGCCGGTTTGGTACCGCCAGTCGAACGGTCTCCCTGCAGCCCCGGCTCGGTATACGTGATTTCGAGAACGACAGAGGCGGGCAGCTCGATGTACAACGGGTTCTCGTTGTTCATCGCAATCTGCACGTTCTGGTTTTCCAGCATGTAATTCTTGGCATCGCCGACGGCAGCGCCCGTGAGCGTGATTTGGTCGTAGTCATCGAGGTTCATGAAAACGAAGTTCTCGCCATCCTGGTACAGGTACTGGTAATCGCGACGGTCAACTGTCTCGAAATCAATCTTCGTGCCGGCGTTGAACGTTCGATCGACGACCTTGCCCGTCATGACGTTCTTGCACTTGGTGCGAACGAACGCTCCGCCCTTGCCCGGCTTGACGTGCTGGAACTCGATTACGGCCCAGAGTTGTCCGTCGAGGTTGAGAACGCTGCCGTTCTTGATGTCATTGGTCGTTGCCATGGTGCGATAGATCCTTTGGTTTGGGTGTGAAAAGCGGAGAGATTAGCGGCGCGAGCGGACTGCCGCGAGAGCCAGGTGGTAGGACTGAACACCGAAACCCGCGATGACGCCCGTAGCAACCCCGGATATGACCGAAGTGTGACGGAATTCCTCCCGCGCGTGCGGGTTGCTGATGTGCACTTCGACAACCGAGAGTCCGGCGCCGGTGAGCATCGCGACCGCGTCGCGAAGGGCATACGAATAATGGGTGAATGCCGCTGGATTCAGGATCACTTCTGCACGCGCGTCGAGCGCTTCATGAAGCCACCCGATTAGTTCCGACTCGTCGTTCGTTTGACGGACCGAAATTGTCTCTGCCGGGGCGGCCGCGGCATTGAGTGACTCCACGAGTTGTTCCCACGTCGTCGATCCGTACACGTCAGGCTCACGGCTCCCCAATCGCGAAAGATTGGGTCCGTTCAGGACGAGAATCGTGGTCATTCGACTAGCCTAACCAGCGATTTCTTGATATGCCGCGAAGAGAAGCGAGTCATCGCCGACCGTCGTCACGGTTGGGCGGGCGATGCCATCCAACAAGACGAAACGTAACGCCGCGCCGCGAGCCTTCTTGTCGCGTTGCATTGTGGCCCGGAGCGTCTCCCACCGGGCGGCGGGATAAACCAGCGGAAGTCCTAGTCGTTCGCCCAAAATGAGTCGATGGCGTTCGACATCGGAGTCACTGAGCGAGCGCACGAGCCGAGACAGCTCGGCCGCGAACATCATTCCGATACTGATTGCCACGCCATGGCGCCATCGATATCGTTCGGCGTGTTCGATTGCGTGTCCCAGAGTGTGCCCGTAGTTCAGGGTTTCCCGCACGCCCTGTTCCGTGAAGTCCTCCCCCACTATCGTGGCTTTCACCTGAATCGCTCGGCGCATGATGTCGGCCGCGAGGTCGCTCGTCAGGTCGAGACACGTGTCGACCGACGAGTCGAGGTCATTGAGAATCGAGGGATCCGAGATAAAACCTGCCTTCGCTATTTCCGCGAATCCCGTCCGAATTTCTGTTTCCGGAAGGCTCGACAGCAACTCGGTGTCGACGAGAACGGCGGCGGGTGAGAGAAATGCTCCGACGAGGTTCTTGCCTTCCGCGGTGTTGATGCCCGTCTTTCCACCAACCGCAGCGTCAACCGAGCCCAAGACCGTCGTCGGAATGTGCACGATTCGAACGCCACGCAACCACGTTGCCGCAACAAACCCTGCCAAATCTGTCGTGGCTCCGCCGCCAAGCGAGATGACAGCGTCACTCCTCGTGAAGTCGGCCTGACCCATAATTCCCCAACAGAACGCCGCGACCTCAACTCGCTTCGAATCTTCCGCTTCCGGAACCTCCGCGAGAAGCACGTCAACGTCGCCGGCGAGCGCTTCGCGAATTCGCGCTGCTTCGCTCGCCATGATTGGTGCGTGAATCAACAGCGCTTTCGCGACCTGAGTCCCTAACCGTTCGCGAAGCTCGTGCCGCGTCCCGGGACCGATCGAAATGTCGTAGGAAGCGCTGCCCGATACGGTGACAATGCTCATCGACGTTCCTCCAACCGCGTCACAAGACTGTCGGCGATTGAGTCCATCGTTCCGCGACTCGTGTCGACGGTGAAATCTGCGAGTCGGTCGTAAATGGGTTGACGTTCGGCGACGAGCGCAACCCACGCGTCGATTCCCCCCGCGAGAAGCGGGCGCTTCCCGGAAACGAGCCGGGGTGCGATCGCTTCTGGAGTGGCGGTGACCAGGATCACGAACAGGTCTTCGAGGTCTCGTTGAGTGTCGTGGTTCAGGACAGCACCACCACCGAGCGCCACAATTCCCGGAGACACAAGCGCGTCGACGACCGCTTCACGTTCCCACACTCGGAACTGCGGCTCTCCTGCCGAGGCAAAGATCTCGGGAATTGGCCCGTGTTTCATCACGACGCTCGTGTCCGTGTCAACGAAGTCAACCCCGAGACGAGCCGCAACGCGACGTCCGAGGCGGGATTTTCCCGCTGCTGGCGGCCCAACGAGGACCGCGATCGGGCTCACGGTCGTTCCTGTTTGGTCCGTCGCGATTCCGGGATCGAGTCGAGGTAGGACTGCATGTTGCGGCGAGTTTCACCGACCGAGTCACCACCGAACTTCTCCATGACGGCCTCGGCGACGACGAGAAGAACCATCGCTTCCGCCACGACTCCGGCGGCGGGCACGGCACACACATCCGACCGCTGGTGGTGGGCCGTCGCCTCGTCACCCGTCGCGACATCCACGGTTCGCAGAGCGCGCGGAACAGTCGCGATTGGCTTCATGCCGGCGCGCACACGCAGAACTTGCCCCGTGCTCATTCCACCTTCAATTCCACCAGCACGGTCGCTGAGGCGCTCGAGGCCATCCCCCAGCACAATTTCGTCGTGAGCGGCACTTCCGGGACGGCGGGTCGTTTCGAAACCGTCTCCGACCTCAACACCCTTGATTGCCTGAATTCCCATGAGCGCAGCCGCGAGGCGAGAATCCAATCGACGATCCCAGTGAACGAATGAGCCGAGCCCGGGTGGCAATCCGTAAACCAAAACCTCGACGACACCGCCGAGCGTGTCCCCGTCCTTGTGTGCTCCGTCTACCGCGGCGACCATACGAACGGAGGTCGCTTCATCGAAGCAGCGCAGCAGGTCCGAGTCCAAGCGTTCGACGTCGGAGGGTCGAGGCAACTGAGACCCCTCAGGCACTTCAACTGTCGCGATAGCCACCGTGTGGGCCACGGCTTCAATTCCGAGTTCCGAGAGAAACGCGCGAGCGACCGCACCGAGTGCGACGCGTGTCGCAGTTTCCCGGGCCGATGCGCGCTCAAGAACGGGACGCGCCTCGTCAAAATCGTACTTCTGCATCCCCGTCAAATCGGCGTGTCCGGGGCGTGGGCGGGTGAGAGCCGCACCTCGAGCGCTCTCGAGAACCGAGGGGTCAACCGGCTCGACACTCATCACCTCGGTCCACTTTGGCCATTCGGTGTTGGTGATGCGCAGAGCAACGGGGCCTCCCATCGTCAATCCGTGCCGAACACCACCCGAGACGAAAACTTCGTCAGCCTCGAATTTCATTCGCGCTCCTCGGCCATAACCGAGACGGCGACGCGCGAGATCACTGCGAATGTCATCAAGGGACAGGTGGATTCCCGACGGGAGCCCCTCGATGATTCCGATGAGCTCTGGTCCGTGTGATTCACCCGCAGTCAGCCATCGCATGATTCTATTGTTCCAGATGGGCGGTTCGTTAGAGACCAACCGCCGCGCGCATGGCGGTCACGACGAGCTCTTCGTCAGGCAACGGTTCCTCTAGCGATTCTCCGTAAAACACACGAGCTTGACGCACCGCCTGCCACAACAACATGTGCAGTCCGCTGATTGACTCGAGACCACGCGCCGTCCACTCCTTCGCGAGCGCACTCGGCCACGGCTCGTAGACGACGTCGAAGAGTAATTCTGCGTCGAGACACTCGATGGCGTCCGATGTGAGCACGGCGTCCGCCGGAAGGCTGCTGACCACGATGTCGGAAGAATCCAACGATTGTCCGAACGATGCGGTTGTCACGTCAATGCCCAATCGCTGCGCGAGATCGAGAACCTCGAGGGTGCGTCCCGGGTCACGTGCGACGATGACGAGCTCGTCGACACCGAGGTCGTGCAAGGCCACCACGAGCGAGGAAGCGGTTGCCCCCGCACCGAGCAGAATCGCACGACGAAATGTCGTTCCGCCGTGCTGCCGAATTGCCGTGGTTGCTCCCCACACGTCCGTGTTGAAGCCCTCCCAGCCATCCTGACGACGAACAACGGTGTTCACCGCGCCAGTCAGGGTCGACATCGGGCATTCAGTCGCGAGCAGGGGGCGAATCGCGTGCTTGAGAGGCATCGTCAGCGACAAGCCATCCCACGAGCCATCGAGGGATTCGATGAACTGCGAGAGCTGCGACGCAGAAACATCCGTTGCCCCATAGGCGGCATCGATACCCAGAGCGGCGATTGCCGCGCGGTGGAGGGCGGGTGAACGCGAGTGACCTATCGGGCTCCCGAGGACCCCGAAGTTCCTAGTCACAGTAGGCGGCATTCGCCGTGTTCGCGTTACACCAGGCCCGGAGTTCCTGGACCGCCGCGCCGTGTTGCGCCGAGGTCTCGGAGAATCTGGTTTCCCCGGTCTTCAGGTTCACTGGGACGAAGAAGAACCACGGCCCGGGCTTCGGTTTCAGGACTGATTTGAGCGCCACTTCACCGGGAAGTCCGATCGGACCGACGGGTAGGCCCTTGTGGACGTAGGTGTTGTAGAGGTTTCCAGCGTCCGCTCGTTCTGCGTCTGTTGTCCACACGGTGTGAAGGTTTCCCGTGCCATAGGCCACCGTCGCGTCCGACTCCATTTTCCAACCAGCGTCCAAACGATTTTGGAAAACGCGGGCAATCTTGGCGAAATCGTCTGGGTCACTGCCCGCTTCTCGCTGCACGAGAGCAGCAAACGTCACGACGGAA
>JAIOXB010000052.1 GCA_021741825.1 Microbacteriaceae bacterium | reverse complement strand
TTCCTTCTCCAATGCTCAATCAATTGTTGAGATCGGTACGGGCCTCGGTGTCGCCAGTCAGTGGTTGCTCCTCGCAAGCACCGAAACGCACCTGACCACAATCGAAAAAGACGTCGATTACCAACAATCCGCGAAGGACCTCTTCGCCAGTGCCGGAATTGCGTCGAGCCGCGTGAGGCTCATTAGCGGGAATGCCGCGGACATACTTCCGCGCATGAATGAAGGCACTTATGACCTCATCGTTGTCAACGCCACGGGAAAGGGAACTCTCGACTTGACGCGCCACGCACTCCATCTGGCTCGAGTCGGCGGGATTGTCGCGGTCACACACGCCCTCGGCGGTGGCCTCGTTGCCCAGCCGACAAAACGCGATGCCGCGACGACAGAGCTTCGTACGCTGCTGGGCGACTACGCGGTTGACGAAAACGTCCGCGCAACCATGGTGCCCGTTGGTGACGGAATCCTTACGCTGGTCAAGCTTTAGGAGACGGCGCGCGTGACGAACTCCCCGACTTTTCCGCATCCGATTGGTCTCTTGCTGTTCAACCGCTTCGATTATGCGAAGCAGGTCTTGGAGTCTCTCAATGAGCAAACGTTGCCGGTCGACCAGTCACAGTTGCACATCTCGATCGATGGCTACGCGGGCTCGAAGGCTGAGTTCCAGGGAAAACCGGACCGCACCGCGGCAATCGTCGAAATGGCGCGCTCATTGTTCCCCAACGCCACCATTCTCAGCGCGGAGAAGAACATCGGTATCACCGAAGCCAACTGTCTTCTCGAGCAGAACATGCTGAAATCTCATCCCGACGCAACATGGATTGGATTCTTCGAAGAGGACTACGTGCTCAGCCCCGACTACCTCCTGATCACGGAACAATTGATTTCCGTTGCGCAACCCGTCGACGACATTGTGATGGTCGCGGCAACGGGGGAAACGCTCGATCCTGACAATCGGGACGTGGCGGGGATTTTCCCCATGGGGCATTTGTGGGCTCACCTTGTCCGGGTTTCGCATGTGAAGGAACGTCACGACGACGTCCAGATTTTCCGCCATCAATTGAGCGAGAAAGCATACTGGGAGCGGGACAGAGTCGCGCTGGCGCGCGTCATGGCATCTCGGGGGGTGTTCCCCATCGGTGTCGCCAACGACCTTCAGCGACTCGGACTCGTCTTCCGTTACGGCCGCTTAGGGATCACCACGGGGCTGTCGTACGGAGAGTACATCGGCGTCGAAGGTGAGCACATGTCGGACAGTTCGTTTGCACGTTTCAAATTCACGGGCCCTACCACCGTGCCATTCGACATCAGCACGGTCGATTTACCCGCACTGGCGCCCACTCTTCGCGTGCAATTTCACGTGGGTTACGCCAAGCGCCTCGCGGAACGATTCGTCATCCCGAAGTTCGTCGCGTATGCGGCGCAACGAAAGTTTGAGAGCCTGTCCCGCGTGCGCCGCGCGATGTCGCTTCTGCGCCAGGCATTTCGCGCACTCTTCTAACTGACCGCGCAAAGCACTGGAGTGACGCTACTTAGTGACTCCGTTGAGGGCGTCGCGCAACGCGACCGCTTCCTCGTCCTTGAGCGAGAAGACAAGGCGACCGCCACCTTCAGCGGGGACCTTGACGATGATGAGGTCACGCTTCTCTCGAATCGCTTCCATGGGGCCATCCCCCGTGCGTGGCTTCATGGCGGCCATGGCGGTACTCCTTCAGATAAGACGTTTCCTCCATTTTAGCGCGCATTTCGGCGACGAAAAATCACGGGGGCGTCCAATCGGACCCTTCGACGGACCAGAACCATTTCACCCAGAAAAATTGACCGACAATTCCGACGAATACGGCAACAAGCGAGAGGGTGCGATTTCGCGCAATGACGCCGGCAAGCGGAAAGATCGGGACGAACAAGCGGAAGACGCTGGATTGGGGGAACAGGACCATGACGAGGTAGAGCAGATACGACGCGGACCACGCGAGAGCGACCGAACCGAGTCGTCGCGTTGCGGGGAGAAAGGCCACGATGACGGCAACTAGTCCGAGCCCGCCGATCACCCACGGAGCGGCATCCTGGAACCACCACACGGCGGAATCCCACCAACCCGTTCCCCATGCGTGCTCGTTGTCGCCGGTGTAGGGCCTCCGCCATGCCAGTTCGGTGTCGAGGTACGCGGTCTGTCGTCCGGTGACCCACCATGCGATTGCGGGCCAGGCTAACCCCGAAAGTCCGGCCAACGCGACGAGTCCGAGCAGCTGGCCCCTGTCTCGTCGCCCGCGCCACGCCACCACGGCGATGATCAGCACCGCGAGAGCGAGGGGGACGCCGACGGGTCTCGTCAGTGCGGCGAGCGGGATGAACAGCGCGGCCAACCTCCAGCGACGCTCGGCTAGCCCGACCAAGACGACAGCAAGAAACAACATCCCCAGGGATTCGGCGTAACCGACCTGAAAAACCGGCGCTACGGGCGCAAAGGCGATGACCGCAAGTGCGGCGAGAGAGGCCGAATCGCCGATGATGCGTCGGAAGAAACGATCCGCAACAAAAATGAACGCCGCAAACGCGATTGTCGAAACGACCACGGACACGAGCGCGAACGGCGCACCGGTCACGGCCATCAACCCTCGAACGAGGAACGGATAAATGGGCATGAATGCCCAGGCGTTCTCGCCGACACGGCCATCGCCGTCGATTGGCAACTCTGTCGGATACCCCGTTTCGGCGATTATCCGGTACCAGTGGGAATCCCAGATTCTCGAGAACTCGAACAGGTCGGGCTTCTCGGCGGTCCACGGATTTTCCGCCTGGCCGTTGGCGAACCACAACAACATCCCTGTGGACACGAGTCGCGAGGCAACGATGATTCCCGCGAGAGCGAGCCATCGTGGCACGCTCCCGAGCGAGACGGCTCTATTCACCGTTAGCGCGCGGGGAACTTACGCGCTGGCGGGCCGGTGTACACCTGCTGTGGACGACCGATTTTGGTCGCAGGATCTTGACGGGCCTCGCGCCAGTGTGCAATCCATCCCGGAAGACGTCCGATGGCGAACAACACGGTGAACATGCGCGTCGGGAAACCCATCGCCTTGTAGATAACCCCGGTGTAGAAATCAACGTTGGGGTACAACTGGCGTTCTTGGAAGTACGGGTCGGCCAGCGCGATTTGCTCGAGTTCCTTGGCCATGTCGAGAAGCGGATCCGTCACTCCGAGTTGGTCAAGAATCGCGTCCGCACTTTCTTTGACAAGCCGCGCCCGCGGGTCGTAGTTCTTGTACACGCGGTGGCCGAATCCCATGAGTTTGATGTGCTCGTCCTTGTTCTTCACCCGCTCCACAAATTTGGCAACGCCCTCGCCCGAATCTCGGATTTTGCCGAGCATCGACAGGACGGCTTCGTTCGCACCGCCGTGCAACGGTCCGCTCAGTGCGCTGATTCCCGCCGAGACAGACGAGAAGATTGTCGCTTCAGTCGATCCGACCAATCGAACCGTCGACGTTGACGCGTTCTGTTCGTGGTCTGCGTGCAAGATAAGCAATCGATCGAGGGCCTTCGCGAGCAGCGGGTTCACTTCGTAGGGCTCGGCCATGAGCCCAAAGTTGAGACGCAAGAAGTTATCGACAAATGATTGCGAGTTGTCGGGGTACAAGAACGCTTGACCGATTGACTTCTTGTGCGCGTAGGCCGCAATCACTGGAAGCTTGGCGAGAAGACGAATAGTTGACAACTTAACTTGTTCGTCGTCATGAATGTTGAGCGAATCGCCATAGTAGGTTCCGAGCGCACTAACCGCACTCGACAGAACACTCATCGGGTGAGCATTGTGCGGAAGGGCATCAAAAAATCTTTTGAGGTCTTCGTGCAACAGTGTGTGGTGCCGAATATCGTTATCGAATTGTGCAAGTTCCTCGGCGGTGGGCAGTTCACCATAAATGAGGAGGTACGCGACCTCGATAAACGTCGAATTCTGGGCAAGATCTTCGATGGCATAGCCGCGATATCTCAAGATTCCCTTGTCACCATCGATGAACGTAATCGCGCTTTCGGTGGGCGCTGTATTCACGAACCCGCGGTCGAAGGCATTCAGTCCGGTCTGCTTGTGCAGAGTCGCGATATCGATGGCGTCAGGACCGTCAACGGAACCAACAATCGGGAATTCCGCCGAACCGCCGGGGTATTCCAGGCGTGCGGTGGGTTTGTTCTCGTCGGTCACTGGCTCTCCTCGAAGATGATCCTGCTGGTGCCCAGCCTAGAACACGTCAGGGAATGGCCTGACCCGAGTCGCGAGGTCACCGCGTTAACCCTGCGGGGGTAGCGCGACGATGATCTCGTGGTCACCCGGAATCGGACCGCTCTTTGATGCTCCGCCCGGACTCCCAATTTCCTTGAAGAAATCGACATTGGCACGGTAGTAGTCGCTCCACTTTTCCGGGAGGTCATCCTCGTAGTAAATCGCTTCGACGGGGCAGACGGGTTCACACGCACCACAGTCAACGCACTCGTCCGGGTGGATGTACAGCATGCGGTCGCCTTCATAAATGCAGTCGACGGGACATTCATCGATGCATGCGCGGTCCTTCAGATCAACACACGGAAGTGCGATTACATATGTCATGCGGTACCTCTCCCAATCCCTTCAATTCTACTGAGCGCTGTTGCTCGGAATGTGCGGCCAAGCGCTGGCGAGTCCACACAATAGCGACGCGCCAATCACCCACACATTGCCCGCATCGTTAGCAGCGATGAGCACACTTCCGCCGGTCGAGCGCTGGGCCAAAATCAGAACCGTCACGAGGATTCCGAGCGAACCCGCGACCGCGATGATGCGGTCGTCCGTCAGTAGCCTCAGCGACACCAAAAAGGCGGCGACGACTGCAAGGCCGGCGGCCAAGACCCACGGGAAAGATTCTGCGTGCACGACGGTCACGACGACCGCGATTACTGCACCGCCCAGAAAAGTCTGAATTACTCGGAGGATGCGATTAGCCATCGAGGCGATACATCCAGCCATGGGTGTCTTCGCTACGCCCGTACTGAATGTCGGCGAGCGCCGCACGAAGTGACAGAGTCAATTCACCGGCGACGGCGTCGGCCGAACCAATCGTGAAGTCCTTAGCCTTGATCTGGCCAATCGGTGTCACCATCGCGGCAGTGCCGCAGGCGAATGCCTCGACAATCTCGCCACTCTCGGCCCCTTCGCGCCACTCCTGAATCGTGACCGGGCGACGGGTGACCTTGTGGCCGAGTTCCTCAGCCAGAACCAATACCGAATCCCTAGTGATGCCGGGAAGGATCGAATCGGACAACGGAGTCACGAGTGAACCGTCTTTGTAGACAAGAACAACATTCATGCCACCGAGCTCCTCGATGAAAGTATTCGTTGTCGAATCGAGGAAGAGCACTTGCTGGCATCCGTTGGCGTACGCCTCGTTCTGGGCGATGAGCGAAGCGGCATAATTTCCGCCCGTTTTAGCCGCACCCGTTCCACCCTTGCCCGCGCGCGAGTAGTTCTCGGACAACCAAATGTTGACGGGCGCAACTCCACCCGTGAAGTACGGTCCCGCGGGTCCCGCGATGACATAGAACGCGATCTTTTTGGCGGGGCGAACGCCGAGGAACGCTTCCTTGCCGAACATGAACGGGCGAAGGTAGAGGCTCGTGTCGGGTTCCGACGGAACCCAATCGCCGTCCACCGAGATGAGCGCCTTGAGGCTTTCGAGGAAGTATTCGACGGGAAGCTCCGGCAGCGACATTCGCGCGGCACTCGCCTGGAAGCGACGTGCGTTGGCATCGGGGCGGAACGTCCAAATGCTGCCGTCCGCGTGGCGATAGGCCTTGAGTCCTTCGAATATTTCCTGCCCGTAGTGCAACACTGCGGCGGCCGGATCGAGTTCAATCGGACCATACGGTTGAATGCGCGGGCGGTGCCACCCGCCTTTTTCGCTCCAACAAATATCGACCATGTGGTCGGTCATGAAGTCACAGAAACCGGGGTTCGCGAGAATCGCATCGCGTTCGGCAACACCCTTGGCCTGAAGGTTCAGGTGGCGGTGGAATTCGAGCGACGTCATGGAAACTAGCCTATCAATCGTCGAATGAAGGCTCTACGCCGAGAGGATCGCGACGATGGCGTCACCGACAGCGGCCGTCGCGCGCGGGATGTCGCCGCGTGCGGCGAGATCGGTGAGGACCGCCGCGTGGATTTCGTGGGCCTGCTCGGGGAACCCGTTATGTTCGAGCAACAGCGCCGCCGACAGGATCGCTGCGGTCGGATCGGCCTTCTGTTGGCCAGCAATGTCTGGTGCAGAACCGTGCACCGGTTCGAACATGCTGGGGAACTTTTTGTCGGGGTTGAGATTTCCGCTCGCAGCGAGACCGATTCCGCCGCCGATCGCGCCGGCGAGGTCGGTGAGGATGTCCCCGAACAAATTGTCTGTCACGATCACGTCGAATCGCGACGGGTTGGTGACGAGGAAAATCGCGGCCGCATCGACGTGCAAATAGTCGACCGAAACAGCAGGGAATTCTGTGGCTACGGCATCAACCGTGCGCTGCCAGAGCGACCCGGCGAACGTCAAGACGTTGGTTT
>JAIOXB010000051.1 GCA_021741825.1 Microbacteriaceae bacterium | reverse complement strand
ATGTTCCAGAGGAAGTACGCGCCGGCCGACGGGATGAACCCGATCCACAAAATGCCCAACCAGTCGAAGCCGTCGAGGTTCAACCAGGCTCCGTTTCCCAAAGCGATATCAATGACCATCACGGGCGCCATGATGATTCCCGAGATGCCCGCTTGGACCGCGGTCGCAGTGATTGGTGGTGTTGTGATCCGAGGCGACACCATCGAATAGGCGGTCCACAACACCGTAGCCAATAACAACAACACGTCGCCGTACGAGATGGTGAACGCACCGGCGACTCCCGATCCCAGCACAACGATGACGGCCCCCACAAACGAGATGGCGATACCGACGACCGTTCGGGTGGACAGGTTTTCGTTCAGGAAGAATCGGGCGGCGATGGCGATCGTTGCCGGGTTGAGCGAGACCAGGACTGCGGCCGTCACGGGCGAGGTCACCCCGAGGGCGTAATAGAGGAGCAGCGTGTACCCGACGTACCCCAGCAACGCCTGCACGACGTGGGTTTTCCACTCGCCGACAATCACTGCGCGGGTCGTCTTTTCCATAATCATGGCGAGCGGCACCAGAACGACGATGGCAATGAACCACCGCACACCGGTCAATTGAATCGGGCCGATTGATTCCAGTACGACGGGAGAAAAGGCGAAGTTGGTCGCCCAAAAAGCCATCGCAAACACCACGGGAACATACAGTCGGGCAGTGCGCATCTCGCCAGCGTAGCGTTACATATGCGGAGATTGTCTATTTGTTCGTACAATGTGACAGCAGGGCACTTTTGTTCGCTAACGGGAAGGCACGGCATGAACGACAACGTCATGGCAAACCTTTTTACCGACCTCGACCGGTCCGGGCCCATTCCGCTCTACTACCAAGTGGAACAGCGAATCGAAAAAGCGATCATGGAGGGCGCTCTCCCCGCGGGTGCCCGACTCGAAAACGAGGTCGCCCTGGGCGAACGCCTCAACCTCAGTCGGCCCACAATCCGTCGTGCGATTCAAGACCTCGTCGACAAGGGGTTGCTGGTTCGCCGTCGGGGCGTCGGAACACAAGTTGTCCACGGCCGAGTCACCCGCGGCGTCGAGTTAACGTCCCTCTTTGACGACCTCATCAAAGGCGAACAAAAACCCACGACGCAACTCTTGTTTTATTCGGCGGACAAAGCGAACGACACGGTGGCCGATCGTCTCGGAGTTCCCCTTGGCTCACCGGTGTTGCACATCCGCCGCCTCCGTATCGCGAACGGCGTACCCGTCGCGGTTCTCGAGAACTGGTTGCCCGAACACTTCCTCGACATTTCCGAAAGCGAACTTTCCCTGCGGGGCCTTTACGAGATCCTTCGAGATCGTGGCGTCACCATCCGAGTCGCCAAACAGAAAATTGGTGCAGGCACCGCCAACGCAGCCGAAGCCGGACACCTGGACATCGATCGCGGTGCTGCGCTGCTCACGATGGAGCGCGCGGCCTTCGATAACTCGGGGGTGGGCATCGAATACGGTTCGCATTATTACCGACCCGACCTGTATTCGTTCGAAGTCACCCTGGTCGAAAAGTAACGGTTAAACCAGAAAGCGGCGCAGGTTTCCCCACGCCGCTTTGCTGTATCCGGATCTAGTCCTGACGGATGACGCTGATTTCGTGGGTCAGCGTGTCGAGCTCGGCTCCACCCGCCATCGCCTGAATCAATTCGTCGAGTTGGACTTTCTCGCGCACGAACGACGCGGTCATGCGACCACGGTTGAGCAGGTAGAAGTGGTCACCGACGAGGAACGCGTGGTGTGGGTTGTGGGTGATGAAAATCACCGCAACCCCGCGTTCACGCGCGGCGAGGATGTACTTCAATACGATTCCCGACTGGCGAACACCGAGCGCGCTCGTGGGTTCGTCGAGGATCAGCACGTTGGCACCGAAATACACCGCACGAGCAATCGCAACAGCCTGACGCTCACCACCCGAGAGGGTGCCGATCGCCTGGTTCGTGTCGCGAAGATCGATTCCCATGTTCATGAGTTCGGTCTTTGCGGTTTCTTTCGCGAACTTCGTGTCGAGAATTCCGAGCGGCTTCCACCACTTCTTGGGTTCGTTCCCGAGGAAGAAGTTTCGCCAGACCGACATCAACGGAACAGTTGCGAGGTCTTGGAACACCGTCGCGATGCCTTTTGCCATTGCGTCACGCGGCGAATTGAACTCGGCCTTTTGCCCCGCGAGAGTGAACTCGCCTTCGCTCTGCTGGTGAACCCCCGACAGAATCTTGATGAGGGTGGACTTTCCAGCACCGTTGTCACCCAGAACACACGTGACCTGTCCCGGGTATACCGCAATGTCTACGTCGCGAAGTGCGACGACGTTCCCGAAGGACTTTCCGACTCCCTTGAGTTCGAGGACCGGATCGACTGATTTCTTGACGTTCATTTACGGGCTCCCTTCGCTTGCTTCGACAGCCAGGTGTTGACCAAAACTGGGAGGAAAAGGATGACGCCGAGGAAGGTCGATACCCAGTCCTGATCCCACAGCGCGTAAGGGATGCCGATGGCGGCGAATCCCATGATGACGGCACCGATCGATGCTCCGATTGCCGAGCCGGCTCCACCGTTGAGGAGAGTCCCACCGACCGCCGCGGCGATGATGTAGTAGAACTCTTGACCGATTCCTTGGCCCGCCTGCATACCGCGGAGTTCGAGAAGAGTCATGCAGCCGACGAGGGCGGCCGCGACCGAGGTCAGGATGAACAGTGTGATCTTGGTTCGAGCAACCGGGACGCCGGCGTTGCGGGCCGCGTTGGGGTCACCGCCGGACGCAAAAATCCAGTTTCCAAACGTCGTCCGAGTCAACAGCCAGGTCGCAAAGATGGTAAAGCCGATCCACCACAACACCGAGACTTGGAACGATGCGCCACCGAACTCGATTTTGGTTGCAAACCAGCTACGAGCGGTATCAAAGCCCTCGCCCGTGTCGACGCCATCGACGCGGACGGTTCCGGTCAGCAGCTTGGTGACCGCGAGGTTGACGCCCTTGAGAACAAAGAACGTTGCGAGCGTCACGATGAATGACGGCAGCCCCGTTTTTATGACCAGATACCCGTTGGCGAGACCGACGAATGCGGCAAAGACCAGGGTTGTGAGGAGCGCGGGCCATACGCCCATCCCGACTTCGCTGATGAGGTTTCCCATCAAGAGCCCTGCGCTACCGACCATGACACCCGACGAGAGGTCGAACTCTCCAGCGATCATGAGCAGCGCGACGAAAATCGAAACGATTCCGATGGGGGCGGCGAACTTAGTCCAACCCGCCGCACCTTGAAGTTGTGCGAACTGTCCCGTCGTGTCGACGATGGCGAAGACGGTAAAAATGACAAGCGCTCCGATGAGGGCACCCAATTCGGGGCGACGAAGTGCTTTGGTGAAGAGCGAAACGCGCTGAACGCGTTCATCTGTTTTGACAGCGGTCATCGTTGACACCACCTTTCTAATTACATCAGTCTACAAATAAAAGGAGAGCGGCTGGCACCGGTTTCCCTGCGCCAGCCGCCCCCTTTGTAGTGCTTGAGACTAGCGCGTACCTGCTGCGACCAGTTCCATGACCTTGTCTACGTTGTCCGCGGTAACGAAACCAGGACCGGTGTAGATGGGGAGTCCACCACCGAGCTCGTGAGCGTTGGTGATGTTGAGGAACAAGAGGACAACCGACATGTAGCCCTGAGCGTACTGCTGCTGGTCTACGGCGAAGGCCATCTTTCCGTCCTTGATTGCGGTGAGTGCGTCAGCCGACATGTCGACGGTACCGATGATCGCGTTGCGACCAGTGGCGTCCGAAGCAACGAGAGCTGCACCGGTTGCGATGTCTGCGTTGAGCGCGAAGATGCCATCGATGGCCGTGTCGGCCTCGAGTGCAGCCTGGATCTTGGCAGCCGAACCAGCGAGGTCAGCGAGTCCACCATCGATGTTGAAGTCAATAACTTCACCCGAGAAGGTCTCACGTGCGCCAGCACAACGGTCGGTCAGACCCGAGTTCGCTGCTTCCTGAATGGGGCAGAGAATCTTGGTTGCACCGAGGTCGTTGAAGCGAAGTCCAGCTTCGCGTCCAGCAACGATTTCGTCCTGACCAACGTGCGTGAACGCACCGAGGTCGCGGAACACCGATGAACCGGAGTTCATCGTGACGGTGGGGATGCCAGCGTCGGCAGCGGCGAGCATGGCGTCCTTGATGGCGTCAGCATCGGGAGCCGAAGCTGCGATACCCGAGCAACCACCGGAAACGCCGGCTTCAATGGTCGAAGCCTGCTTGGCCGAGTCGTTTGTCGATCCTTGGTAGTCAAGAGTGACACCGAGGTCTGCAGCTGCAGCTTCGGCACCAGCCTGAGCAACCGACCAGAACGTTCCACCGTCACCGTGCGTGTAAACACAGATCTTGATGTCAGCGTTGTCGCCTGCAGCTCCGGCGTCTCCACCGGTGCTAGCGCAGCCCGCGAGTGCGAGCGATGATACAGCGGCGAGTGCCGCGAATTTCTTCCAGGACATTGAAGCCTCTCTTCCTTGAGTTTTAATTGTCCTTCGTGCATCTAGGGCGATGCACGACATAGATAACTATGTCATATCAAATGGGAGTTGTAGACTCACACTTAGCCACCGTTACCCAATTGATACTTACTCATCCGGGCCAAAATCGCGGTCGAACTCCCGAAAGGAAAACAGTCGTTATGAGCGCAAAAATCGCCGGCGCACCCATCTCGTGGGGCGTCATCGAAGTTCCCAATTGGGGCCACCAAATGAGCCAAGAACGAGTCCTCAACGAGATGACCGAACTCGGCTACAGTGCCTGCGAGTTCGGCCCGTTGGGATTCCTCCCAGTCGAGGCTGCCGGTCGCGTCGCAACGCTTCGCGAACACGGGTTGTCCGCCGTCGGCGGGTTTGTCCCCGTTGTTCTTCACAATGCAGCCCACGACCCGAAACCCGAGATTCGCGCCGAACTCGAGGTGTTCACGGCGGCCGGGGCCGAGGCCATGGTTCTCGCCGCGAGCACTGGGATTGACGGCTACGACAACCGACCCGTTCTCAGCGACGCCGAATGGCAGACGCTGTTTACGAACCTCTCGGAACTCGAGGCTCTCGCCGCCGAATACGGAATTCTCGCGGTTATCCACCCCCACATGGGAACCATCATCGAATCAGAGGACGATGTCGCGCGCGTTCTCGCCGGGACGTCGATCGGTTTCTGCCTCGACACCGGACACATGCTCATCGGCGGAGCTGACCCCGTCACGTTTGCCCGCGATCACGCGGATCGTGTCAAGCACGTCCACGCCAAAGACGTCAATCTCTCGCTAGCGAACAAGGTCAAGTCGGGCGAGTGGACCTACTACGACGGCGTAGCCGCGGGGATGTACGTGCCGCTCGGTCAGGGTGACGTCGACATCGCGGCAATCGTGAGCTCTCTCGAGTCGGCTGGTTTTTCCGGTTGGTACGTGCTGGAACAGGACTACGTGGTGACCGAAGAACCGGCCGAAGGCGCAGGACCGATCATCGACGCCAAAGCGAGCGTCACGTATCTGCGTTCTCTACTCGGCGAATAGTTGCTAACGACGAACGGCCCGAGGGATCCCTCGGCCCGTTCGTGCGTTCAGTGTTAGAGCTTGCCGTCGACCGACACGGACTTCCCCGTTCGAGCGGATTCCGTCGCGGCATCGGCCAGAATCAGCGCGGCACGACCATCGTCGAACGTCGGGTTGTAGTTCTTCCCGTCGCGAATTCCGTCGAGGAACAGCGCGAGTTCACGTCGGTACGACACCGCGTATCGAACGAGGAACGCGTCGATGAACGGCTCGGCCTGTCCGGTTCCGGCGGCATCGTATTTCTGAACTGTCGTCGGTGACACGTTGTGGGCGTGGAACATCGCCTTGTCGCCGAACGCCTCTAGGCGCTGGTCGTAACCGTAGGCCGAGTGGCGCGAGTTGACGATGACGATGATCTCGCCGCCGCGACCGCGCATTGTGACCGAGACCGAGTCGTAGTCGTTCTCGGCTTTGATGTCATCGCTGAAAACGTTCGTGCCGGCCGCATATACGTCGACGATGTCGGGCACAAAGTATCGCGCCATGTCGAAATCGTGAATCGTCATGTCTCGGAAGATTCCGCCCGAGACCGCAATATACGCGCGCGGAGCTGGGCCGGGGTCACGCGACAGGATGACGAGCTGTTCGAGCTTGCCCGCTTCGCCGGCGGCGACGCGCTTCTGGATCGATTCAAACTGCGGGTCGAAACGACGGTTGAAACCAATCGCGATGTGAACATTCGCCGCGTTCGCCTTGTCGCGAAGTTTTTCGACTTTGGCGATGTCGAGGTCGATGGGCTTTTCACAGAGAACGTGAATCCCTTCGTCAATCGCGCGGTCAATCATGTCGAGGTGTGTGGGCGTGGGTGACGCGACGACAACGACATCGACCTCGCCAGACTTAAAAACGTCTTCGGGATCGGCCGTGACCTTTCCACCAAATTCCGCCGCGAGCGCCGTGGCACCGTCGACGAACGGGTCGCAAATCCAGGCGAGGTTAGCGCCCTTGGTGTCGGCGATACTGCCCGCGTGCACCTGGCCGATTCGGCCCGAACCGATGAGTCCGATATTGAGATCGCTCACAGCGTTCCTTTCGATTG
>JAIOXB010000050.1 GCA_021741825.1 Microbacteriaceae bacterium | reverse complement strand
AACGGAATAGAGGGCCGACATGCCGTAACTCAGCATCAAAACAACTAGGATTTCCCACTTCGTGCGGGTCATCGCAAACTCCTTTCGACGTCATGTGAGTTGCGAACGGAACGTTTACTAACCTAACTGTTTCATAACGGCTGGCATTTTTTGTTAAAACGGCAATAGTCTGGGCAGAACAACGGCATGGTCCGCGCACCGCGCGGTCGTCACCCAACGTGCCTACCTAGGAGGAAATCAGTGAAAACCAAGCGAATTCTCGCTTCGGTAGCCGCCGTCGGAACGAGCGTCCTCGTTCTTTCCGGCTGTGCGCTTCCGTACCAGTCCGAGGTCATTGAAGGGACGTCCATTTCGGTCGCCTGGAATGACATTGCATCGGAGTTCAACCCGGCATCGGCCAGCGGCAACAACGTCGCGAACTCGATCCCGTCGTACATTGCGAACTCCGGTTTCAACTACTACAACGCGACTCCAGAACTTCAGTTACAAGAAGAGTTCGGAACGTATGAAAAGACCAGCGACGAGCCGCTCACGGTCAAGTACACGATCAACGACGCTGTGAAGTGGTCAGATGGTGTTGCTGTTGACGGTGCCGACATGCTCCTCTCGTGGGTTGCCGGATTCGGTTTCTTCAAGAACGCCGATGACACGTACATGTTCCTTCACGCTGCACCTCGCGATGACCTCGCGTCGACGGTTCCCACTGTCGATGGAAAATCGCTCGAGTTCGTCTATGACAAGGCATACGTCGACTGGGAGATCAACTTCGGTGTTGGCGTTTCGGCTCACGGTACCGTCATGATGGCGTACCCCGAGATCACCGACCCCGCAGAAGCGAAGGCCAAGCTCATCGAAGCCGTTATGACCGGCGACGAAGCATGGCTCAAGCCTGTTGCTGACGCGTGGAACACGGGTTACCAGATGACCGACGCAACTGCGGCGGCCACTGACCCGACCACCGGTACGGCAAAGAACCTGTTCCTCTCGAACGGTCCTTACCGAGTCGAAGAAGTTGTTGCTGACTCGTTCGTGACTCTCGTGGCGAACCCGCTCTACACGTGGGGCCCTTCGCCCAAGTACGAGCGCATCACCATCCGTGAAATCGACGACCCGACCGCTGCAGTTCAGGCTGTCGACAACGGTGATGTTCAGGCAGCGTCGGGACAGCCCACGGCTGACCTCCTCGCACTCGTCGAGGGACTCCAGAACGGTTCCTTCGCTGGTGGTGACGAAGCTGCTTACGAGCACGTTGACCTCACCTTCAACAACGGTGGACCGTTCGACCCCGCCACGTATGGTGGAGACGCAGCTACGGCTCTCGCAGCTCGTCAGGCATTCTTGCTGACGATTCCGCGCGACCAGATCCTCGAAACCATCATCAAGCCGCTGAACCCCAACGCTGAGCTTCGTAACTCGCTGTTGACGATCCCCGGATCGCCCAACTACGCGGGCATCGTTGCCGCCAACGGTTCGGACTTCTACTCGGGAACGGACGCCGAGCGCGTTGAGAAGGCAATTGGCATCCTCGCGGACGCCGGCATCTCGACACCGATCGATGTCAAGTTCTGGTACCCCACGGGCAACGTACGTCGCTCGCAGGAACTCGAACTGATTCAGGCGAACAGCCTCAAGGCCGGCTTCAACGTGATTGACACGAACGAGCCCAACTGGGAGTTCACCGACCCGACTCTCTACGAGATCAACCCTCACGACGCGGTCATCTTCGCATGGAGCTCGACCAGCCTCGCGATCACCGGTAACGACCAGCAGTACGGAACCGGCAAGCCGTCGAACTTCCAGGACTACTCGAACACGACGGTTGACGAAAACCTGTCGGCGCTCGAGACGGAACTCGACCCTGTCAAGCAGGCCGAACTGCAGACTGCCGTCGAGGCTGCTCTGTGGGGCGACGCTGCGTCACTGCCGATCTTCCAGTTCCCCGGTTTGACCTGGTGGGACAACGGATTGGCCGGCGTTGTGAACAACCCGCTGTCACCGAACTACTTCTGGAACTTCTGGGAGTGGGCACCGGCGGCTGCAGCGCAGTAACCGATTCACCGCATCAAGGCTGGGGTCGGGCGTGAAAGCGCCCGGCCCTTCGCCGTTTAATTGCGCGGGTTGTCACGAACCCGCCCTTAGTGGCTAGGATTGCCCCAGCGGTTACCGGCGTCCAACAATGCAGTTGTAAGTAGGAAAAGCATGCTCAGTTTCATCACTCGCCGACTGGCGGCGACGCTTGCGGTGTTGCTTGTCGCATCTTTTATTGTGTACATGCTCACCGCAAATTCGGGTGACCCGCTCGAGGCCCTTCGCACACAGAACGACCCAGCGTCAGTTGCGAAGCGAGCCACGCTCACCGAGAAACTCGATCTCGACACCCCCCCGTTCTTCCGCTACTTCAAGTGGCTCGGCGGTGCCGCGAGTTGTGTGATCGGGCAGTGCAACCTCGGCGTCTCTGTGGTTCGAGGTGACGAGCCGGTTGCCAGCGCGTTGGGAAACGCGATGGAGTCGACTCTGTCCCTCGTGATCCTCGCTACCGTTCTCTCGATTCTGTTCGGTGTCGCAATCGGTATGACCACCGCACTTCGGCAGTACAGCGGCTATGACTACACCGTGACCTTCACCGCTTTCATTTTCTATTCGCTCCCGATCTTTTGGGTCGCCGTCCTGCTCAAGGAATTCGGCGCGATTCGCTTCAACGAGTTTCTCGGTGACCCGTCCATCCCCTGGGAAATTGCGCTCGCCATAGGCTTTGTGCTGGCGCTGGTGGTCCAAGCGGTTGTCGGCGGACACCTTCGGTTGAGGCTACGGACGGCCGGAATTTCCTTCGCTCTGACGTCGGCGATTCTGATCCTCCTCGACATCACGCAGTGGCTGAAAAGCCCGTCGATTGGGATTATCGGCATCGCGTTGTTGGGATTCGGTCTCGCTGCGTTGATGCTCTTCGTCACGTCAAACCTGACGAAACGAACCCTGCAGTTCTCGGTCGGAGCAACCGTGCTGGGCGTGATCGCGATGTGGTACCCGCTTCAATTCGTCTGGTTCTACTTCAACAACCCCCTCGCCATCCCGCTCGTCGCCCTGTTGCTCGCTGGCATCGGTGTGGCGGCCGGCTACTTCCTCGGAGGGGACGACCGCCCAGAAGCAATGCGTGTCGCGGCGATTACCGGTGCGCTTGCCACCTCGGCACTCGTCCTCGATCAGATGTTCATGCGCTGGGGCGAATACGTTCAGATCATTCCGCTTCGCTCTGGGGTTATTTCGACGATTGGCGCAAACACCCCGGTGCTCGCCAACAGCGATGACACGTGGATGAGGATGCTCGACTCATCGACGCACCTCATCCTTCCCACGGCCGCGCTCATGATCATCTCGGTTGCCGGATACACGCGCTACACCCGTGCGACGTTGCTCGAGGTACTCAACCAGGATTACGTGCGGACAGCGCGGTCGAAGGGACTTCCCGAGGCCACGGTCATCATGCGTCACGCGTTCCGAAACACCCTCATCCCGATTGCCACGATTGTCGCGTTCGACTTTGGAGCCGTCATTGGTGGCGCCATCATTACCGAGCGCGTATTCGCGTGGCAGGGAATGGGTGCGTTATTCAATGAGGGGCTTCGCGAGGTCGATGTGAACCTCGTCATGGGGGTATTCCTCGTCACCGGTGTAGCGGCCGTTATTTTCAACATTCTCGCTGACTTGGCGTATTCCGCCCTCGACCCGCGTATTCGCATTTCGGAGGCTTGATCATGGCGCGCAAAAAGATAACAGCACCGAACACGGAACAGCTCGCGTTGTTGGAGTTGACGATCGAGCAACGACAGATTGAAGGACTGAGCCTGTCGACCGTCGTTCGACGCCGATTCTTTCAACACAAAGCCGCCGTGACGAGCATGATTGTTCTCGGATTGATCGTGTTGCTGGCATTCACCTCGGTTGGCACCATTATCGGCGGTACCGGCCGACTGGCCGCGGACACCGCCAGCGGAGAAATCATCCTTGACGGCCTTCGCATCAGCGGCTGGTGGCCGTACGACTGGTATCGCAACTACCCCATCACGACGCCCGGCGGCTTGCCGTCGTGGGAACACCCGTTCGGTCAAGACACCTTGGGCAAGGACATTTTTGCGCGGGTCATGCGCGGGATTCAGCAATCGTTGACGGTTGTGACTCTGATCGGGGCTATCGCCACTGTTCTCGGTGTCGTCATTGGTGCGGTCGCCGGGTTCATGCGCGGCTGGCTCGACAACTTGCTCATGCGCATGACCGATGCCATCATCATCATTCCGGGACTCATCCTTGGTGCGGTCTTGGGCCGCACGATTGGCGGAAACGCGATTTCTCTGGGAATCCTTCTCGGGCTTGTGTCATGGACAGGACTCGCCCGTCTGGTGCGCGGTGAGTTCCTCGCCCTCCGTGAACGCGAGTTCGTCGACGCCGCGCGTGTCGCTGGTGCATCCAATTTCCGCATCATCTTCCGGCACATCTTGCCGAACTCCATCGGAATCGTCGTGGTCAACGCGACGCTGCTGATGAGCGCGGCAATCCTCACCGAAACCGCCCTGTCCTTCCTCGGAT
Organism: Microbacteriaceae bacterium; assembly: GCA_021741825.1. Lineage (GTDB taxonomy): Bacteria > Actinomycetota > Actinomycetes > Actinomycetales > Microbacteriaceae > MWH-TA3. The sequence continues at coordinate 2,158 of JAIOXB010000050.1, read as the reverse complement.
TCGGAATCACGCCGCCGGACATCTCGTTGGGCCAAATCATTTCCCAGTACAACGAGGCGTTCAAAACCCGACCCTGGTTGTTCTGGTGGCCCGGCTTCTTCATTGTTGCTGTGGCTCTGTGTATCAACTTCATCGGTGACGGATTGCGCGACGCATTTGACCCGCGTCAGCGCCGCATGCCGAAGATTACGAGCCTGTCCCGCCAATTCCGCGAGTTGACAGGTGGTGGACGCTAATGCCCGATGTGATGTCAGATGGCGATGGCGGTTGCTGCGGCGGCGCCCAGAACGCACAACGCAACGATGAGTTGAACGTTGACACGAGACTCGACGCGAGCACTGTCGTTCGCGCGACGTTCCCAGTGCCGACGAACGAGAGCTGCTGCTCCGCCGGAATCGCTGGTGACGAGATCGCCGGGACGAACGGTTCCCGCGAGGTAAGTGGTCTCGGGCAGGTGTTGCCCCTGGTCGCGGCTCGCGAACATGGCGGCGTAACGGCTGGGTGCGGGTGCAGCCCAGACCGCGATGCGTCGGTTTTTCAGAAAGAGGGTCAGACCCCACTTGGTGTCGATGCGCTCAATCGCTCCCCACTCGATTTCGTGGGTCGCGACGATGTTTCGAACATTGACACCGGTTTCGCGAACGATGAGTCGGGGTCGCCAGAATGTTGTGTAGATGGACAGTGCGAGGAATGCGGTAACGCTGACTCCGCGCAGGGCGTCGACGATGTCGCCTGTTGCGGCGGTGGATGCTGCGGCGCCGCTGAAGACAAGAATAAAGACGACGGCCAATACTCGACCGGAGCGGGACACAAACGTGGTCATGTTCTCTATGGTGTCACGGAGGCGACTCGATGAGCGCGAAGCCCGTAGTAATCGAAGCACAAAACCTCGGCGTTGACTTTTGGGTTGACGGCGAATGGGTGATGGCCGCCGAAGACTTGAACTATTCGGTGCGCGCGGGCGAAGTCCTCGCCATCGTTGGCGAATCGGGTTCTGGAAAGTCCGCTTCCTCGATGTCGCTACTTGGTCTTTTGCCGGCCAACGGCCGCGCCAACGGGCGGGTACTTCTCAGCGGGGAAGACACGCTCACCGCTACCCCCGAACGCATTCGTGCGATTCGCGGCCGTGAAATTGCCGTGATTTTCCAAGAGCCGATGACGGCGATGAACCCGGTGTACACAATCGGGTTCCAGATCGTCGAAGCCCTCAAGGTTCACTTTCCGACACTCTCGCGGGCCGCGTCGAAGGCACGCGCGATCGAATTGCTCGGACTCGTCGAATTGCCCGACCCTCAGAAAGCGTTCGATTCCTACCCGCATCAGTTGTCCGGGGGCCAGCGCCAGCGCGCGATGATCGCGCAGTCGATTTCGTGTGACCCCAAAGTCTTGATTGCCGACGAGCCGACAACGGCGCTTGACGTCACGATTCAGGCGGAAATTCTGGACCTGCTTCGATCGCTCAACGAGCGACTCGGTACAGGCATCATCCTGATTACGCACGACATGGGCGTCGTTGCCGACATGGCCGACCACGTTCTTGTCATGAAGAGCGGACGCGTCGTCGAATCCGGTTCGGTCATCGACATCTACAAGCACGCCAAGGTCGCGTACACCCAAGAACTTCTCGCGGCTGTCCCGCACCTTGGTACCGGCGCAGCGTCGGGAAAAAAGGCGGATTCGCACAAGGGCGAGGTCCCGGTCCTGTCGTTGAAAAACGTCGACATCACCTACCCGAAGCGCGGGCGAGTTGCCGCGTTCCGCGCGGCCGAAGACGTGTCGATTGACATTTACCCGGGCGAAGTGCTCGGACTCGTTGGTGAATCCGGATCCGGCAAAACCACGATCGGGCGGGCTGTCGTCGGATTGCTGCCCGTGTCACGCGGCTCTATCAGTGTGGCCGGCCAAGACATGGTCAACGTGTCGGTCAAAGACCTGCGCGAGGTTCGTCGCCAGATTGGGATCGTGTTTCAAGACCCCGGCTCGTCGCTCAACCCGCGGTGGCCCATCGGGCAAAGCATCGGCGAACCGCTCGTTCTCAACGGCGGATTCAGTTCGGAACAGGTTTCGTCCCGCGTCGAGGACCTCCTCGACATGGTCGAACTGCCTCGCACGTACCGCAACCGTTACCCACACGAACTCTCTGGTGGACAGCGTCAGC
>JAIOXB010000011.1 GCA_021741825.1 Microbacteriaceae bacterium | reverse complement strand
GTCGAACTACACCCCCTGTTCCAACAAAAAGAACTGCGCGCGGTGCATGCTGAACGCGGGATCGCGACTGAGTCGTGGGGCCCGTTGGGGCACGGATCGGTCGACCTCGGAGCGGAAGTTCCCGCGCTCCACAATTTGGCAGAGCGCTACAACAAGTCGGTGGTGCAGGTCGTTTTGCGCTGGCACATCCAAGAGGGACTCATCGTGTTCCCGAAAACCTCACACACCGAACGACTTGCCGAAAACCTCGCCGTCTTTGACTTCGAGATTAGTTCGGCGGACATGGACGAGATTCGCGGATTCGACGCGGGAAAGCGCATCGGTGCTGCACCTGCCGAGGGCAACTGGGACTAGTGCGCCACCATCGGGAAGATGGTGCTGATAGCCACGAATAGCAGAACGCTCGCGAGAGCGAGCTGGATTCCGCGGGGGCGAACCTTTCGAGCGATGAACGACCCGATGATGATGGTCGGGATGGACCCGAGCAACATGCTGAGGAGCATCCACGGGTCGACGACGATGCCGATGCCCGCGGCGAGTCCCGTGACAATGTAGCCAGTCCCGGCGACGACAGCGAGCGGAATCGCGTGAGCGATGTCAGTGGCAACGAGGCGGTGAGGGGTCATTCGGTAGGGGTACAGGGCGGTCATCGCAACGGACCCGAGTGCGCCAGCGCCGACCGAGGTGAGGGCAACGAGTCCGCCGACCACACCACCGGAGGCGATGGTCGCCGGTGCCTGGAAGTTGCGGAACTTCGCGGGGGCTTCGGTGCGGTTCGCTTGCGCGGCCTTGATGAGAACGGGCGCTAGGAACATCCCGATCGCGGTGATGAGAACGACGAGACCGATTGCGGTGGTCAACCACGACACCTTTTCCGGCTTTGCATTGAGCGCCACGAGGATTGCCACGATAATCGCGACGGGAATCGACCCCATCCACAATCGGCGCACGACCTGCCAGTCGATGTTTCCCCCGACACCGTGAATTCCAGCGCCGAACAGTTTGGTAATCGCGGCGAACCACAGATCGGTTGCGACGGCCGTGGCGGGCGCAACCCCCAACAGCAGGATGAGAATCGGGGTCATGACGGCGCCGCCCCCGACACCCGTGACTCCCACGACAAGGCCAGTGACGATTCCGGCCAGCGTGTAGCCGAAATCGATACCGGTGAGAGCGGGCGCCGCTTCGGTGGCGAGAACGATATCAATCATGTCGGGGCTCCTGATTATCGGGCGGGTCCTTTTAAGTCTATCAACCCACTAGACAATATAGCCTAATTAAATCCAACTCGGGAACCAGTAGTGGATGACCGCGAACCACTCAGGGATTGGAAGTCCCATCCACACCGGCAGGAAGAACACCGAGACGGCGACGGCGATGATCAGGTAGTTCACAACGAACAGTCGCAGGCGGTGCTTCCACAACCACACCAGGACCGCGACAAGCGCGAGGACGAGGAACGGCTCGAGGGTCACGGTGTAGAACTGAAACACGGTGCGCTGCGAAAAGAAGAGCCACGGAACATAGGTGGCGGCGACTCCGACGAGGATGGCAACGTTCTGCCACGTCGCTTTGCGAATCACCATGACGATGAGGGCGACGATCGAGAGGGCTCCAGCCCACCAAATGACCGGGTTGGCGACGCTCGTGACGTACTGGACGACCCCGTCGGTCTGGGTCGGTGCGTAATAGAACGCGGTCGGCCGGATCATCGCGAGCCAACCGAACGGGTTCGCCTGATAGTTGTGCGGGTCGGTCAAACCAATGTTGTAGTCATAGATGTCGCGGTGGTACTTCCATAACCCGCGTGCGATCCCGTATGGGCCGTCCCCGTAACCGACGTCGGCCGCCCACGAACGCGAGTAACCGCCCGACGACAGCACCCAGCCCGCCCAGGACGAAACATAGACGACGAGCGCGACGGGGATGAAGAGAGCGAATGACCGAAGAGCGGAAAGAGCCGAGCGCACAACGAAGCGCTTGCCGCGACGCGCCTTGACAATGCGAAGGGTTTCGACCGCAACGACCCATAACCCGAACGCGGCCATCGCGTAGAGCCCGCTCCACTTCACCGCGGTGGCGGCACCGATGAGGACACCGGCCATCAACAGCCACCCACCCCACCCCGGGGTGTCCAGGTGACGGATGATCGCGAGGAACGCGGCGAGGATGAACATTGCCAGGAATCCATCGAGAAGCGCGGTGCGGCTCATCGTGATGGCGATTCCGTCGATGGCGACCAGGAAACCCGCGACGGCAGCGGTGGCGATTGAGTGGAACAAGCGGCGTGCAATCAACATGACGAGCAGTACGACGATGATTCCCGCGAGAGCTGTTGCGATGCGCCACCCGAACGGGTTCTCGGGGCCGAACAACGCCATCCCCGAGCCGATGATCCACTTGCCCAGAGGAGGGTGCGCGATGAAGTCACCGATGCGCGTGAAGCTGTTGACGTCGCCGCCCGCGAAGTCGCCCGCCGCGACCCATTCGGCCTCGTATCCGAGATTCCACATCGTCCAGGCATCGCGAACGTAATAGACCTCGTCGAACACGAGAGCCCTGGGGCTCTGCAGATTGACGAGACGAATGAGCGACGCGAGCACGAGAACCGGGCCGTAGAGGAGAGCGGTTTGGACGCGCGGCGACAACGCGGCGATGCGCCTGCGAATCTCGCGGAGGCGAACAGAAACACTCATAGGCAATACGGTACGCGAGAATGGGGCTGTGCTCATCCTCGCGGCGACCCCCATCGGCAATCTTGGTGATGCGTCGCCCCGATTGCGCGAGGTGCTCGTGAACGCGAACATCATCGTCGCCGAGGACACACGGACCACCAAGCACCTTCTGAACGTGCTCGGATTGACGACGAATGCGAAACTCATCGCCCTGCATGACCACAACGAGGTTGCAAAAGCCGCCGACATCGTGCGGCTCGCGCAGGATGGCGATGTCGTCATGGTCAGTGACGCCGGAATGCCCGGAATCAGTGACCCCGGCTACGTGGTGGTTCGAACCGCCCACGAAATGGGAGTCACCGTCAGTGTGATCCCAGGGCCCTCCGCCGCGATTGCGGCGCTCGCCGTCTCGGGGCTGCCCACCGACCGTTTCGCGTTTGAAGGCTTCGTGCCTCGGAAGGGACTCGCCAAGTATTTTGCGGAATTGGCTCGCGAGCCACGCACGCTCATCTTTTATGAATCGCCTCACCGGCTGTCGGACACGCTCATTGCGGCGCGGGACGCGTTCGGGCCGGAGCGGCTTGCGACCGTTGTCCGCGAACTCTCCAAGATGTACGAAGAGATCGTGCGCGGGACGCTTGCCGAACTCGCCGAGAGGTTCGCGGGCGAGAACCGCGGCGAAATCGTGTTCCTCGTTGCGGGCGCCGAGGTCGTGCCGATGTCACTCGAGGACGCAGTCACCGATGTCGTTGCGCGGGTTGCGTCGGGTGAGAGGCTCAAGGAAGCGAGTCGGGCGGTTGCCGACGCGACGGGCATCCCTGGCCGCGACCTGTACTCGGCCGCGCTGGCGCGTTCGCGCGACGCGTAAACTGGAGTCAATATGTCGAGCGCCGAAAACTACTTCATCACCACCCCGATTTTCTACGTCAACGATGTCCCGCACATCGGTCACGCGTACACGGAGGTGGCCGCCGACGTTCTCGCTCGCTGGAATCGCCAGAACGGCAAGAACGCCTGGCTTCTGACCGGCACCGACGAGCACGGCCAAAAGATTCTGCGCACGTCGACCGCGAACGGCGTGACCCCGAAGGAGTGGGCCGACAAACTGGTCGCCGACGCGTGGTTGCCGCTCTTGGACACCATCACGATTCAGAACGATGACTTCATTCGAACGACCGACGAGCGGCACGAGGTTGCCGTCTCGAAGTTCCTGCAGAAACTGAAGGACGACGGGTTCATCTATTCCGGCGAATACGAAGGTTTCTATTGCGTCGGGTGTGAGGAATACAAACAGCCCGGCGACCTGCTCGATGGCGGCGACGAATTCCCCGGCGAAAAGGTCTGCGCGATCCACACGCGTCCCATCGAAACGCTCAAGGAATCGAACTATTTCTTCCGGATGAGTGATTTCCAACAGAAGCTCCTCGACCTCTACGAATCGCAGCCCGATTTCATTCAGCCCGAAAGCGTCCGCAACGAAATCATCTCGTTCGTCAAGCGCGGACTCGACGACCTTTCCATCTCGCGGGCGACCTTCGACTGGGGTGTCAAGATCCCGTGGGACGACAGTCACGTCGTCTACGTCTGGTTCGACGCTCTGCTCAACTACATCTCGGCGACGGGGTGGGGTTCGGACGACGACGAATTCGCGCAGCGCTGGCCCGCGATTCACATCGTCGGAAAAGACATCGCGCGATTCCACGCGGTCATCTGGCCCGCGATGCTCATGGCCGCCGGGCTTCAGCCGCCGCGGCGCGTGTTCGGTCACGGTTGGTTGCTCGTCGGTGGTGAAAAGATGTCGAAGTCGAAACTGACGGGTATCGCTCCTCACCAGATCACCGACGTGTTCGGGGCCGACCCATTCCGCTATTACTTCATGAGCGCCATCAACTTCGGCCAGGACGGATCGTTCTCGTGGGAGGACCTCGCCGCGCGGTACCAGGCCGAGTTGGCGAACGGGTTCGGAAACCTTGCGAGCCGAGTCATCGCCATGATTAACCGGTACTGCGACGATGTCGTGCCGGCGGCGACGGAACTCAACGACGCCGATGCCGTCATCGTGGACACGGTGTCGCGGGCGTTCGAGACCGCGAACAAGGCGATCGATCGCCTCGCGATTCACGACGCCATCAACGCGGTGTGGACCATCGTCGACGCACTGAACCTGTACATCACGGAACAAGAGCCGTGGGTCCTCGCAAAGGACGATGCGAACCGCGACCGTCTGCACACGGTGTTGTACACCGCGGTCGAGGGGCTTCGCGCGATCGCCGTTGGCCTGTCGCCCGTCATGCCGACCGCGACCCAGAAACTGTGGGACGCGCTCGGGCTCGGCGAGGCGCTCGGCGCATTGACCGACCAGCACCTGTCGCGCGCCGGCCAGTGGGGGATTGCTCCCGCGGGAATCCGCGTGTCGAGCCTCGACTCGTTGTTCCCCCGCATCGAGGAATAACGGTGTCGGAACCGCTGCGGGCGCGAAAGGAAACCGACGGAGACGTCAAGCGTGACCTCGAATTTCCTCCGCTTCCCGAGCCGCTGACGGTTCCCGTTTACGACAACCACACGCACCTCGAAATCGCGGACGGCGAGAACCCGCTTCCGCCCGACGAAAACCTGCGCCGCGCCGTCGAGGTGGGCATCAAGGGTGTCGTGCAGGTCGGAACCGACCTCGAGACCTCCCGCTGGAGTGCCGACCTCGCCGATCGGGACCCGCGGGTTGTGGCCGCCGTCGCGATTCACCCGAACGAAGCGCCGCGATTGGCCGAGCGTGGCGTGCTCGACGAACACATCGCCGGAATTGCTGAGTTGGCGACGCGCGACCGAGTCCGTGCCGTCGGCGAGACGGGGTTGGATTTCTTTCGGACCGACGAGCCGGGTCGCGCGCCGCAGTTGTATTCGTTCGAGGCGCACATCGACATCGCGAAGGCGAACGGACTCGCGCTGCAGATTCATGACCGCGACGCTCACGGCGAAGTCGTTGAGACGCTGTTGCGCGTTGGCGCCCCGGAGAAAACTGTTTTCCACTGTTTCTCGGGTGACGAGGAACTCGCAAGCATCTGTGCCGACCACGGGTGGTACATGTCGTTTGCCGGAACCGTGACGTTCGGAAACGCCAAAGGAATCCGTGCGGCGCTGTCCGTTGCACCGCGTGAACTCGTGTTGGTCGAAACGGATGCGCCGTTCCTCACACCGACGCCATTCCGCGGACGGCCCAACGGACCGTACCTCATTCCTTTGACCCTGCGGTTCATGGCGGAATACCTGGGGGTGTCGGTCGACGAGCTGGGCGCCGACGTCGCCCGCAACACCGAAACGGTCTACGGCACGTGGTGACACTTCTTGGCGCGGCCGAGATTCGCGCCCTCGCCGAGCGGCTCGATGTGTCGCCGACGAAAAAGTGGGGACAGAACTTTGTGCACGACGCGAACACGGTTCGCAAGATTGTCACGGCCGCCAAACTGCACGACGGTGAATCGGTGGTCGAGGTCGGCCCGGGACTCGGTTCGCTGACCCTCGGGTTACTCGAGCAGGGACACCCCGTCACCGCGATCGAAATTGACCCGCGGCTCGCGGCGGAATTACCGGCGACGGCCGCGACCCACGGAGTCGCCCAAGGCATGCTGACGGTCATCCAGGCGGATGCGCTCGCGGTCACCGAACTACCCGCCGCGCCAGTCGCGAAGGCTGCCGCTGCGACGATGTCTTCCCCCGCGGAGCCAACCGCCATCGTTGCGAACCTGCCGTACAACGTGTCCGTGCCCGTGCTCATCCACCTGCTCGAGACGTTCCCCACCATCCGCCGGATTCTCGTCATGGTTCAGGCCGAAGTCGGACATCGCATCGCCGCCGACCCCGGCTCGAAGGTCTACGGCGTCCCGAGCGTCAAGGCAGCATGGTGGGGTGACTGGAAAGTCGAAGGCACCGTTTCTCGCCGCGTGTTCTGGCCCGAGCCCAACGTCGACTCGGTGCTCGTCGGGATGACGGCTCGGGCGACTCCGGGTGACGAGCTACTCCGACGCCGCACCTTCGCCATCGCGGATGCCGCGTTCGGGCAGCGCCGCAAGACTCTCCGGCAGGCGTTATCCGCGATCGCAGGCTCGACGACCGCCGCGGCCGAACTGTGCGAGGCGGCCGGCATTGACTCTGGTGCGCGCGGCGAGCAGCTCACTCTCGCGGACTTCGTGCGTCTCGCCTCCGTCCCCTTCTAACCCCACCCGTTTCTGCAGACAAATCGCAGATTTTGGGAGCTAGCTCAATTTTTCTGAGAAATGTCTGCAGAAACAGTTGGGAGGGTGTGGATTGTCTGCAAAAACAGGTGGGGGAGCGGGTTTAGGCTCGTGGATATGAGTGCGCATTCGGTCACGGCAACGGCTCCGGGCAAAATCAACGTGTGCCTTTGCGTCGGGCCTCTGCGCGACGACGGATATCACGACGTCGCCACGATTTACCAGGCCGTCTCGTTGCTCGAGGAGGTCACGGCAATGGAATCCACCGATTTCACCGTGAGTTTCTCGGGTCCGATCGACACGAGTCGCCTGACGGTGGACGAGTCGAACCTCGTCATCCGTGCGGCTCGAGCCGTGGCCGCCGCATCCGGCTACACCGGCGGAGCCGACATCCAGGTTGTCAAACGCGTCCCCATCGCCGGCGGTATGGGCGGTGGTTCGGCGGATGCCGCGGCAACACTGGTCGCGGTCGATGCGCTGTGGGGCACGAATCTTGGGATGCCGAAGCTTGCCGAAATCGCCGCGACCCTAGGCGCTGACGTCCCCTTCGCCCTGCACGGTGGAACGGCGCTGGGCGTTGGGCGAGGCGATGTGCTGTCGCCCGTGCTCGCCAAATCCGCTTTCCACTGGGTGCTGGTGCTGAATGAGGTCGGGCTGTCAACGCCCGACGTTTTCCGCCAACTCGACCGTCATCGCGCGGAACACTCGATCGAAATCGAAACGGTCGCGGTAGACCCCGCGATCGACTCCAAACTGTTGCAGGCGTTGCGGACGGGCGACGCGATGGCGCTCGGCGAATACCTGCGGAACGATTTACAGGCGGCGGCGCTACAACTCATGCCGCATCTGGGGGAGACCCTCGAGTTCGGTGAAACGCACGGGGCCCTGGCAGGAATCGTGTCCGGCAGCGGTCCGACGGTTGCACTACTTGCAGCAGACGAGGATTCCGCGAGTCACCTCGCCACCACCCTTAGGTCGGCCGGCCGAAACGCGATTACTGTTTCGGCGCCGGCTTTGGGCGCTCGGCTGAGCTGAACGGAACTCCGAAAAAACTCAGCAACACGGATCCGATGGCCGCACCGACCAGCGCGATGTCGGCGATGTTGCCGACGAAGAATCCGCCGTAGTCGATGAAATCGACGATTTTGCCGGTTCCGATCGTGTCGCCGCGAAGCAACCGGTCGAGGAAGTGCGACACGGCTCCGCCGAGCATTGAACCGATTGCGATTGACCACCAGAATGTTTGGGTACGAAGCGCGGCGACGATGAGAACGACGACGGCGATTCCCGCGATGACGGTTAGTACCCAGACAAATCCCGAGCCTAAACCGAAGGCAGCGCCGGGGTTGTACACCAGGATGAGCCCGAACCAACCGCCCAGAATCGGGGTCCGCGGTTGGCCGACGAGTGCGGTTTCGGCCCACAGTTTCGTGAGTTGGTCGAGGGCAATCCAGAACGCGGCGAGCGAAAAGGTGAGAACAGTGAGGGTGCGGCGGGTCACCCCTCCATTCTCGCAACATTTACCTGTCTAAACTAACGAAGTGAACCTGGTCGGATTAGAAGGCGTTTCCCACGAGTACCCGAACCGGGTCGTGTTGGACAACCTGACGATCGGAATTCACGCGGGCGACCGAATCGGCGTCGTCGGTCGAAATGGTGATGGGAAGTCGACGCTCATGTCGATCATCGGCGGGTCACTCACGCCGGACTCCGGTCGCGTCACGATGCGCGGTGGGACGCAGGTCGGGATGTTGACGCAGGACGACCACTTCGGTGACAACGAGACGGTCGGAAACGTGGTGGTTGGCGAAGGCCCCGAACACGAGTGGGCCTCCTCGCCCGTGATTCGCGACGTGCTCGCCGGGTTGCTCGGTGACGTCGATGTCGCTTCTCGAATCGGAGACCTTTCGGGTGGACAGCGTCGTCGAGTTGGACTCGCCCGCCTCCTCGTCGGCGAGTGGGATGTTCTGCTACTCGACGAGCCGACGAACCACCTCGATGTGTCGGGAGTCAACTGGCTCGCCGAACATTTGATTCGCCGCTGGCCGACCGGGACTGGCGCTCTCGTCGTCGTCACTCACGACCGGTGGTTCCTCGACGCGATTTCGACCGACACGTGGGAGGTCCACGACGGCATCGTCGACAAGTTCGAGGGCGGATACGCGGCGTACATTTTGCAGCGCGTCGAGCGTCAACGCCAATCGGCGTCGAGCGAGGAACGCCGCCAGAACCTGTTGCGAAAGGAACTCGCCTGGTTGCGTCGCGGTGCTCCTGCGCGAACGACCAAACCGAAGTTCCGTATCGACGCGGCGACCGCGTTGATTGCGGATGTCCCGCCACCCCGCGACCGCATCGAATTGTCCAAGTTGGCGACACAGCGCCTCGGCAAGGACGTCGTCGATCTGCTGGACGCGGGATTCGCGTTCGGTGACAACGTCATCCTCGAGGACGTCGAGTGGCGCATTGCGCCGGGCGAGCGCACCGGAATCCTGGGCCGCAACGGTGCGGGCAAATCGACGCTCCTCGGACTCATCGACGAGAGCCTTCAGCCCACGAGTGGTCGCGTAAAAACGGGCAAGACGGTCAAGTTGCGCCGACTCGATCAGCGCCTCGAGGGGCTCGAGCAATATATGAACGACCGGGTGAGCGCGGTGATCGCCGAATTCAAGACGACCTACAACGCGGGCGGAATCGAGCTGACTCCCGGCCAACTGCTCGAACGGCTCGGGTTTTCCAGCGCCCACATTCAAACCCCCGTCAAAGACCTGTCGGGTGGGCAGAAGCGCCGCCTTCAGATTTTGCTCATCCTGCTCGACGAGCCGAACGTGTTGCTTCTGGACGAACCGACAAACGACCTCGACACCGACATGCTCGCGGCGCTCGAGGACGTGCTCGACTCGTGGCCGGGAACGTTGATTGTCGTCTCGCACGACCGGTACCTGCTCGAGCGGGTGACGGACCAGCAGTACGCGGTCATCGGCAAGCACCTGCGGCACCTCCCAGGGGGTGTCGATGAATACTTGCGACTCGATGCGCGTCCCGTCACTCCGATGTCCGCTGCACCCGCCACGAGCGCCCCGAAGTCGACGCAACTGAGCGGAGCCGAGCGCCACGCCCTCGACAAAGAGTACAAGTCGCTCAATCGCCAGATCGAGAACCTCAAGGCGTCAATCGAACAGATTCACCTTCGAATGGCGAGCCACGATGCCAGCGATTACGAGGGCCTTGCGGCGATCAGCACCGAACTCGGAACGGCGACGACGAACCTCGATGCGTTGGAATCACGCTGGTTGGACGTCGCCGACAAACTCGGCGAATAGCGGCTGCCCCTCCTGGATTCGAACCAAGACCGAACATCTCCAAAGGATGCCGTGCTGCCATTACACTAAGGGGCATTGCCCCGCAGGGCTCTTCTATTCTGCCCGAATTTCGGCGACACTCGGCGCTTCGGCGGACACGCCGAGTGCCAAGTGCCAGAATGGTCTCATGACCGATGCTTCCCTTGCCGTGGTGATTCTCGCCGCCGGTGAGGGAACGCGGATGAAATCCGCCACGGCCAAGGTTTTGCACCCCATCGCGGGTGTTCCGATGATCGGGCACGTGTTGTCGACGGTCGCCGCGCTTCACCCGGCTCACACGGTTGCCGTCGTGCGCCACGAGCGCGACGCGGTCGCCGGGGCAATCGCGGAACTGTCGGACGGCGTCGTCATCATCGACCAAGACGACGTGCCCGGAACGGGTCGAGCGGTCGAACTGTCCCTCGCTGCCCTCGCGGATTTTGACGGGGACATCGTCGTTGTGTCAGGAGACGTTCCGCTGCTCGACTCCGAGACCCTGACCGACCTCATCGATGAACACCGCCAGCGCGAACGTTCCGCCTCCGTCCTCTCCGCACTCGTCGACGACCCGTCCGGGTATGGCCGAATCGTGCGCGATGATGCCGGCGAATTCCGCCGCATCGTGGAACACAAAGACGCCGCCGAGGACGAACTCGGCATTTCTGAAATCAATTCCGGAACGTACGTGTTCCGAGCGCCGGCTCTCAAGGGCGCACTCGCCAAGGTCGGCACCGCGAATTCGCAGGGCGAAAAGTACCTGACGGACGTCATCGAATTGCTCGTGACCGACAGCCTGGCGGTCGGCGCAAACCCCGTCTACGAATCGTGGGTCGTCGCGGGGGTCAACGACCGCGCGCAGCTGTCGGACGCGCAGGCGAGGCTCAACGCGATGATCGTTCGCGGACACCAGATGAACGGCGTGAGCATCGACGACCCGGCAACAACCTGGATCGACCGCGGTGTGTCCATAGAACCCGACGCCCACATCCTGCCCGGCACGTTCCTCAAGGGCGCTACCAGCATTGCGGCACGTGCGACGGTCGGTCCCGACACGACTTTGCGTGATTGTGAAATTGGCGAAAACGCGAGCGTCACCCGAACCGATGCCACTCTTGCCGTAATCGAGTCGCACGCGACGGTCGGACCGTTCTCGTACCTGCGCCCCGGAACCGTCCTCGGCGAAGGCGGCAAGATCGGTGCGTTCGTCGAGACCAAGAACGCGCACATCGGTCGCGGCAGCAAGGTCCCGCACTTGTCGTACATCGGCGATACGACGGTCGGCGACGAATCGAACATCGGTGCCGGAACCATCACGGCGAACTATGACGGAATTGCCAAGCATCCGACCGTCATCGGATCGCACGTTCGCACCGGCTCGCACAATGTCTTTGTCGCTCCTGTCACGATCGCGGACGGCGCCTACACGGCCGCCGGAACCGTCGTTCGACGAAACGTCCCAGCGGGGTCGCTGGGAATGACGGTTGGGCAACAGCGCAACGGCGAAGGTTGGGTCGAAAACAATCGACCAGGCACTGCGTCCGCCGAGGCCGCGACCGACGCCACAAAGGAAAGCGAGTAGTCCAATGAACAACATGGAGTTGGCGGGCAAAAAGAAACTCATTCTCATTTCGGGCCGAGCCCACCCCCAGCTCGCGTTGGACGTCGCCAATGAACTCGGCATCTCGTTGCTGCCGACGGAAGCCCGCACTTTTGCGAACGGCGAAATCTATGCACGGTTCGACGAGAGCGTTCGCGGCACGGACGCGTTCGTTATTCAGTCGCACTGCAACCCCATCAACGAGTGGCTGATGGAACAACTGATCATGGTCGATGCGCTCAAGCGCGCGAGTGCCAAGCGCATCACCGTTGTCGCCCCGTTCTACCCCTATGCCCGTCAAGACAAAAAGAGCCGTGGACGCGAGCCGATTTCCGCCCGCCTCGTTGCCGACCTCTTCAAGACCGCCGGCGCCGACCGGATCATGTCGGTCGACATTCACGCCCCTCAGATTCAGGGTTTCTTTGACGGACCGTTCGACCACCTGTTCGCGATGCCACTTTTGTTGGAGCACTGCCGTGCGCAACTCGATTCGTCCACGCTGACCGTGGTCAGCCCGGACATGGGCCGCGTTCGTGTCGCCGACATCTGGAGCCAAAAGCTCGGAGCGCCACTCGCGCTCATCCACAAGCGTCGCGACCCCACGATTGCGAACCAGGTGAGCGTACACGAGATCGTCGGTGAGGTAGAAGGTCGCGTGTGCCTCATCGTCGATGACCTGATCGACACCGGGCGAACCATCGTCAAAGCGGCCGAGGCGCTGAAGAATGCCGGCGCGAGTGGTGTTGTTGTCGCGGCGACGCACGCCGTGTTCTCGGATCCCGCCACCGAAATCCTGCAGTCCGATTTCATCGACAAGGTCGTGGTGACCGACAGCCTTCCGATTCCGGAGGACAAGCGCTGGGATCGCCTCGAAATCCTGTCGATCGCGCCGACCATCGCGACCGCGATTCGCGAGGTGTTCGGCGAGGGCTCGGTCACCGGCATGTTCGACGGGGCCGCCTAGCCCGTCACGTCATGTTCCTCGGGGCACATGTCGGCTGCGAACGCGCCTCAAATCGTAGACGTGTAAAAAATTACCGTTATTTTTTACACATTGGGCGAACGTGTAAATAGACTGTTGGCATGCCTTTTCGCGCAGAGGTCGCGCACAACGACCTTCCTTTGATTCCGCCCAACCTCGTCGTTGAGACGATCGAGGTGTTGCGTGCGACGACCGCCGCGCGGGTGGCGCTCATGGAACTCGACACTCGAAGTCGCTACATCCCGAACCCCGCGGTGCTCATCAACGCGATTCCCGTTGTCGAGGCCCAAGCCAGTTCCGAGATCGAGAACATTGTCACGACGACCGACAAGATGTTCCAGGCAGACATTCAGGGATCTGCGGGTGCAAACCCCGCAACGCGCGAGGCGCTGCGGTATCGCACGGCGCTTCGGGTCGGATTCGACTCGATCGGACTACGACCGCTCTCGACGAGCACAGCGACGCGCATCTGTTCGGCAATCCTCGGCCACGACACCGCGATTCGCACCGATGCCGGGACGTTCATCGGAAACCCGTTGACCAAAACCGTGACCTACACGCCTCCCACCGGTCGCGACAATCTGATTCGACTCATGTCGAACTGGGAGGACTACATCCACCGGCGCGACGAGGTCGACCCGCTGGTTCGTCTTGCCGTTGCCCACTATCAATTTGAGGCGATTCACCCGTTCCCCGACGGCAATGGTCGAACTGGTCGCATCCTCAACCTGTTGTTGCTCGCCGAGTGGGGCTTGCTCGAGTTGCCCGTGCTGTATCTGTCCCGATACTTCATCGCCACGAAGTCGGAATACTACGAGCGCCTCATGGGCGTAACCGCTCGCGGTGAATGGCACGAGTGGGTTCTTTACTTCGTGCGCGGCGTCGAGACCACGGCGTTGTCGGCAACGGCGACTGTCAACCGCATCCTTCACGCTCATCTCGATGTTCGCGACCGAATTCGCGACGAGTTCGGGCCTGCTAATTCCGCGCTCGTCGAAGTCCTGTTCACGCAACCCTATTCGCGCATTCGTGACGTCGTCGCGGGTTGTCGAGTCAGTCGCCCGACCGCGACAAAGTGGCTCGACCGACTCGAGTCGATTGGAGTGTTGGAATCGCACCGAGTGGGTCGCGACAGGCTTTTTGTGAACCGTGCCTTCGTCGCCGCGCTGTATGGCGACGGTTAGCGCTTTTTGATTGTGATGTCGGCGATGGGCAGGCGCTCGGCCCGGAAGCTGTTGACGTTGTCTTTCGACGGGTAACCCAGAGCGATCCCGCACAACAATTTGTATTGTTTCGGCACATCGAATTCGGCCCGCACCGGGTCGGACCACACGGCAAGGGCACCTTGTGCGCAGGTGCCGAGCCCGCGGGCGTGGGCCGACAGCATGAGGTTCTGCATAAACAGGCCCGCGTCGGAAACCGCATAGGTCGGCAATCCCTTGTGGGTGAAGACGAAAATCGCGACGGGGGCTCCGAACATGTCGAAGTTCCGTGCCCACTGTTCGTCGCGACCGACCTTGTCGCCGCGCGCGACCCCGATGTGCGTGTAAAGGTCGCGACCGATCTTTTGGCTGCGCGGCTGGACATCCTTCGGATACGGTCGCCAGACCTGATAGTCGCTCGTCGGCAAACCGTCACGCTTGAGGAAAAACATCACCTTGTCCCACCACGAGCCGCGAAGCGCCGCGGATGCGATCGCCCACCTGCGCTGCAGCTCGGTCGAAATCCGATCGCGCACCTCGCCCGTCGCAACCGCCACCATATACGGACGGGTGTTTGACCAGCTCGGCGCGGTCATCGCGTCAGTCAGGATTGCGTCTATGACGTCCTGCGGAACCGGTTTCGGCAAGAAGTCTCGACTGCTGCGACGCGAGGCGAGAAGCGCGCTGAATTTGGCGGGGTCCATAGTTGCCATTGTGCCGTGCCGACGGTTGCTGGCTACTTCATCTCCGTCAACACGCTGTCGATAATGGCCAATCCGCGACGAGCCTCGTCCTCGGTGATGACACACGGCGGCACAACGTGAAGGCGGTTGTCGGCCATGAACGGGACGAGCTTGGCGGCGAACAGAGCCGTCCGAAGCTTGCCCATCCACGCGGCGTCAACGGGGGTGCGTGCCTCGCGATCGGTGACGAACTCGACAGCCCAGAACACGCCGGAACCGCGCACGTCGCCGATGACCTCGTGGTTCGCCTGCAGTTCGCGAAGTCCCGGACCCAGAACGTTGGCTCCGATGGAACGGGCGTTCTCGATGATGCCTTCGTCCTCCATCGCGGTGATGGCGGCGACGATGCTGGCCGAGGCGAGGGGGTGACCCGAATAGGTGAGGCCGCCGGGGAAGACGCGGTCGTCAAACGTTTTTGCGATGTGATCCGCGATCAGCACGCCACCGACGGGGATGTAACCCGAGTTGACGCCCTTCGCGAAGGACACGAGGTCGGGGACGACGTCGAAGGCGTCGAACGCGAACCACTCACCGGTTCGGCCGAAGCCAGCCATCACCTCGTCGAGGATGAGAACGATTCCGTACTTGTCGGCAAGGGCTCGAACGCCCTTGAGGAACCCGGGTGGGGGAGTCAGGATGCCTGCGGTGCCGGGGACCGTCTCGAAAAGGAACGCCGCGATCGAGTCGGCTCCTTGAGCCTGGATTACGCGTTCGAGGTGGTGCAGGGCGCGCTCGGATTCTTGTTCCGGAGTGGTCGACCAGTATTCGCTGCGGTACAGGTACGGTCCGAACACGTGCAGGTGGCCGCGGGCGTATTCGTTGGGGATTCGGCGCCAGTCGCCGGTGGCGACGACGGCCGCCCCCGTGTTGCCGTGATACGAGCGGTAGAACGAAATGACCTTGTCGCGGCCCGTGTGGATACGGGCCATGCGGATTGCGTTTTCGACCGCGTCGGCTCCGCCGTTGGTGAAGAACACCTTGTGGAAGTTGGCGGGAGCGTGGTCGAGGATCTTCTGAGCCGCAAGCGCACGCATGTTATTCGCATGGGCGGGTGCGACGGTGGTGAGGATGTCGGCCTGCGCTTTGATCGCCTCAACGACTTTGGGGTGTTGGTGACCAATGTTGACGTTGACGAGCATGCTCGAGAAATCGAGGTACTTATTGCCCTCGTAATCCCAGACCTCGCAGCCCTTGCCGCCGGCGATAACGAACGGCGCGAGGGTCGACTGAGCCGACCACGAGTGGAACACCGAGTCGGTGTCGGCCGTGCGAACGGCGAGGTTGCTGTCGGGGGTGCGGAGGGAATCGTTCATGCAACTACTTTAGGAGATTATGGGCGGTCACAGACGAAATCTGCGAGCAACCCGAAACCTTTTCCGCTATCGGTCGGGAGGAGGAACGGCGCGGGAAACCCTCAACTTATGAGCTAATTCTTGATTACCGACACGGTGGAACCGTTGGTGTTTGCGACGTAGGCTCTTTTCCCGTTGGGGCTGAACGCCACCGAGGCCGGTCCGTCGCCAACGGGGATTGTGTTGGTCACGTCACCTGATGCCACGGTGATCACGGACACGGTGTCGTCGAAGAGGTTTGTGACGTACGCTCTTTTCCCGTTGGGGCTGAACGCCACCGAAGACGGGTAATTGCCCACTGGGATTGTGTCTGTCACGTCACCTGTTGCCACGGTGATGACGGACACGGTGTCGTCGTTGTCGTTTGTGACGAACGCTTTTTTCCCGTTGGGGCTGAACGCCACCGAAACCGGGCTATCGCCCACTGGGATTGTGTCTGTCACGTCACCTGTTGCCACGGTGATGACGGAGACGGTGTCGTCGGCGTTTCCGACGTATGCCTTTTTCCCGTTGGGGCTGATTGCCACCGAGTACGGGTTATCGCCGACGGGGATTGTGTCCACCACGTCACCTGTTGCCACGGTGATGACGGACACGGTGCTGTCGTTCGAATTTGCAACGTATGCTTTTTTGCCGTTGGGGCTGATCGCGACCGAGCGCGGGCTATTGCCCACGGGGATTGTGTCCACCACGTCACCTGTTGCCACGGTGATGACGGACACGGTGCCGTCGAGGGTGTTTACGACGTAGGCCTTTTTCCCGTTGGGGCTGAACGTCACCGAAGCCGGGTAATTTCCCACGGGGATTGTGTCTGTCACGTCCCCTGTTGCAACGGTGATGACGGACACGGTGTCGTCGGAGATGTTTGCGACGAACGCCTTTTTCCCGTTGGGGCTGAACGCCACCGAGAATGGGCTATCACCGACGGTGATTATGTCCACCACGGCAGGGGCCGCGAATACCGGCGAGGACAGCGGGGCGACCGTAAGGAAGGTTGCTGCGGCAAGTGACAGCGCAGTGCGCCGAAAAGTCATGGTCATTGGTCTAGAAATCTTTCCGTTTGGTTGGTAAGCGTCCACACAACCGTATAGGACGCACGCGACGTGCGCTTCGCTAATGCGTATCTTCCGCCGCGACCTCGGTGCGATCGCCAGACCACAGCGTGTGGAACGTGCCGGGCTTGTCGATTCGTTTGTAGGTGTGGGCGCCGAAGAAGTCGCGCTGGCCTTGGATGACCGCGGCGGGCAAACGGTCGGCACGAAGGCCGTCGTAGTACGACAGTGACGATCCGAAGGCGGGAGCAGGAATGCCTGCTTCGGTCGCGGCGATGACGACCCGGCGCCACGCGGACTGAGCGCCGGAAACGGCCTTCGCGAAATAGGGCGCCGCCATCAAGAGTGCGAGGTTCTCGTCGGTGCGGTAGGCCTCGGTGATGCGGTTAAGGAACTGGGCGCGAATGATGCAGCCGCCGCGCCAGATGCGTGCGACCTCGCCGAGGTTGATGTTCCAGTTGTATTCGTCGGCACCGGCGCGAATCGCGTCAAAGCCCTGTGAATAAGCGACGATCTTGGATGCGTACAGGGCTTGCCGGACGTCCTCGATGAACGCATCCGCGTCGGCAACGGTGAACGCATCGGGTCCGGGGAACGACTTCGCCAGTGCACGCTGTTCGGGGTGAGACGAAAGGCCTCGCGCAAACACCGCCTCGGCGATTCCAGAAACCGGGGTTCCGAGCGACAGCGCGGTCTGAACCGTCCAGACGCCTGTGCCCTTGGAACCCGCCTCGTCGAGAATGACATCAACCAGCGGTTTACCCGTCGCGGCGTCGACCTGGCGCAAAACTTCCGCTGTGATCTCGATGAGGTACGACTCGAGTTCGCCCTTGTTCCACTCGGTGAACACGTCGGCGATTTCGGCGGGGGACTTGCCCGTGCCGCGACGGATGAGGTCGTACGCCTCGGCGATTAACTGCATGTCGGCGTATTCGATGCCGTTGTGGATCATTTTGACGAAGTGACCGGCGCCGTCGGTGCCGATGTGAGTGACGCAGGGTTCGCCGTCGACAACGGCCGCAATCGACTTGAGGATTGGCCCGAGCGTTTCCCACGCCTCGGCCGAACCGCCGGGCATGATGGACGGCCCTAGGAGAGCGCCTTCTTCACCACCCGAGATTCCCGCGCCAACAAAGTTGATGCCCGTCTCGCGCACCGCTTTTTCGCGACGAATCGTGTCAGTAAACAGCGCGTTTCCACCGTCGACGATGATGTCGCCCGGCTCGAAGACCTCACACAGTTGGTCGATGACGGCGTCGGTGCCAGCGCCCGCCTTGACCATGATGATCGCGGTGCGGGGTTTCGACAGGGACGCGGCGAACTCCTGAATCGTTTTCGCGGCGACAAAGTTCGCTTCGGGGTGAGCCTCGACGAGGTGTTCCGTCTTGTCCCACGACCGGTTGTAGACCGCGACGCTGTTTCCCTCGCGACTGGCGAGGTTTCGGGCGAGATTCGAGCCCATGACCGCGAGACCGACGACACCGATGTTGGCGAAAGACATTCAGACTCCGTTCGAGAAATCCAGAGAGAAGACGTGTGGAAATCAATTTCCAGCCTATCCGATAGGCTGAAACCGAACTTCGGCGAGGGATTTACGAATCCGTGATCGACGCGGTGGGTCGACCTTGGTCTTCCTCACGCTTCCGGCGTTCGAGTTGAAACACCAACCAGGGGTCACCACCCCGCGAAAGGCACCATCATGGCTGAACAATTTGCACTCAAGGGCGAAGAACGCGCGTCCTTCGGTAAAGGCGCGGCGCGCAAGCTCCGCGCACTCGGAAACGTCCCCGCGGTCATCTACGGACACGGCGAAGACCCGCGTCACGTGACCGTGAACGCACACGAACTGAGCCTCCTCGTTCGTCACAAGAACGTGCTCATCGACCTCGACGTGAACGGCAAGAAGGAACTCGTTCTCGTCAAGGACGTCCAGAAGGATTACGTCCGTCAGGTCATCGAGCACGTCGACCTCGTCATCGTCAAGAAGGGCGAGACCGTCACGGTCAACATCCCCGTGTCGGTTATCGGAACGCCGTTCCCCGGAACCGTCGCGATGCTCGAGCACCAGACCATCCAGGTCGAGGCCGAAGCGACGCAGATCCCCGAGCACCTCGAGGTCGACGTCACCGGAATGCTCGAGCACACCCATATCTCGGCGAAGGACGTTGTCCTTCCTGCGGGCGTCAAGCTGATGCTCGACGGCGAGGCGATCATCGTCGCCATCCAGGCCGTGCCGAGCGCCGAGTCACTCGGTACCGAGGCTGCACCCGCCGCCGCCGAGGACGCACCGGCCGCTGAAGGCGCTGCCGAATAATCATGACCGATGCGTGGCTCGTAGTCGGGCTTGGTAACCCCGGGCCCGACTACGCCGCGCATCGCCATTCCGTCGGTCACCGCGTGATCGACAGCCTCGTTGAGCAACTCGGCGAGAAGACGAAGCGCCACAAGTCGATTGCGGTGGTCGCTGAGGGCCGCTTTCAACCGGGCACCGACAAAGTGATTCTGGCGACGCTGATGTGTTTTATGAATGCGTCGGGCGGTCCCATCGGGCAGTTGGCGAAGTTCTTCGGAATCGAACCCGACCACGTCATCGTGATTCATGACGACGTCGACCTGCCGTTCGACACCGTGCGCATCAAACTGGGCGGCGGCCACGGAGGCCAGAACGGGGTTCGTTCCACCATCGCCCACATCGGTGCGGATTTCTTGCGCGTTCGAGTCGGTGTCGGCCGACCGGCGGGACAGAAGGACACCGCGGTGCACGTGCTCGAGTCGTTCACCAAGGTCGAGCGCGAGACAGTTCCGAACCTAGTCGCCGATGCGGCCGGTGCCGTCGAGTCGATCGTTCTCGAGGGCCTCGCGAAAGCCCAACTGCGGTTCCACTCGCCGTCCTGATTTTTGCCCCGCCGTAGACTGTCGAGGTGAGTCTTCGGGGAGTGGCATCGGTGTTGGTTGATGCCACGAACCAACTTCGGGGCCCCGCACTGTCGCTCGAAGACGGAGCCCGCGCACCCCTCATCACCGCGATGTGCCGCGAGCCGAAACTCGTATTGCTTGTCACCGCGACGGGCAACGAAGCACAGGCAATGTCCGAGTCGCTCGCGACCTGGGGAGTCCACGCCCTGATTTTTCCGTCGTGGGAGACGCTTCCGCACGAGCGACTCAGCCCGTCGAGCGAGACCGTCGCGAACCGAATCGCGACCCTGCGGGCACTCCGCACCTGGAACGGTGTCGAGAGTCTCGTCATCATCGCGAGCGTTCGCGCCGCCCTGCAGCCACTCGCCGCTGACCTAGCTGATCGGCCACTGCTGACGATTTCGGTCGGGGAGCGCCGCGACCTGCTCGAGGTGTCACGGTCGCTCGTCGAGCTGGGTTACCAGCGCGTCGACCTCGTGTCACGGCGCGGTGAGGTCGCCGTCCGAGGCGGAATCCTCGACGTCTTCCCACCACTGGCCGCCCACCCCGTCCGAGTCGATTTCTTTGGCGACGACATCGACGAGATCCCCGAATTCGCGGTGTCCGACCAGCGTTCGCTTGGGTTAGTCAAATCCGTCGAGATCACTCCCGTTCGCGAGATTGCTCTGACCGCCGAGGTGCGCGCCAAGGCGCGGAAACTTGCTGACACGATTCCGGCTCTGCGGTCGCTGGCCGAACCCATCGCCGAGGGCATCGGTGTCATCGGCATGGAATCGTTGCTGCCTGTTCTCGTGGACGAGGTCGTCCCGCTCATGGACTATTTCCCCGACACGGCGACCGTCATCGTGGTCGGACCAGACCGAGTTCGAGCCCGTGCCGAGAGCCTGCGCATCACGAACCAGGAATTCCTCGCCGCCGCCTGGAATCAGGTGGGCGATGGCGGTGTTGTCCCCATCAATGTCGACAAAGCCGACTTCGTCGAGTTCGACCAGTTCCGCGCGGATGTCGCTCGGCGCGACTATTTCACGATGACGGCGCTGAACTCGGGGCTCGAGGAACGTGTCGAATCAAAGCCGATCCCGTCGTTCGTCGGCGACCCCGACGGTGCCGTCAATTTCGTCGGCGAACGACTCGCGGCGAAGGGGATTGTCATTGTTGTCGCGGCCGGCCACGGAACGCTCGAACGTGCCGGCGACCTGCTGGCCGAAGCGGGTCTTGCTGCTCGTCCCGTTGAATTCATCCCCGACAACCCCGAGACGGGAGTCGCCTATTTGGTGCAGGGGACCGTCGACCACGGAGTCGAGATTGTCGACGCGTCGCTGACGGTCATGAGCGAAACCGAGTTCTTCGGGCGCCGTGAAACGCGGGGCAGCCGCGATGCGACTCGGCTCGCGTCGAAACGCAAAACCACGGTCGACCCGCTGCAGTTGACCAAGGGTGATTTCGTCGTTCACGAGACCCACGGAATCGGGCGTTTCCTCGAATTGGTTGAGCGCGAAATTGTCATCTCGGCCAAGACGAAACAAAAAGCCCTGCGCGAATACCTGTTGTTGGAATACGCGCCGAGCAAGCGCGGATACCCCGGTGACAAGTTGTACGTTCCGACCGACCAGTTGGGGCTCGTGTCGAGGTACGTCGGAGGCGAAGACCCGAGCCTGTCCAAGATGGGCGGTTCCGACTGGTCGTCGACGAAGGGTCGTGCGCGCAAGGCCGTTCGCGACATCGCAGTCGGGCTCGTGAAACTGTATGCCGCTCGTGCCGCGAGCCGCGGATTCGCGTTCCCGCCCGACACCCCGTGGCAGCGCGAACTCGAAGACGCGTTCCCGTATCACGAGACGCCCGACCAGTTGACGACGATCGACGAGGTCAAACGGGATATGGAGAGCGAAATTCCGATGGACCGCCTGTTGGCCGGTGACGTCGGGTTCGGCAAGACTGAGGTCGCGGTTCGCGCCGCGTTCAAGGCGGTGATGGCGGGCAAGCAGGTCGCGATCATCGCGCCCACGACCCTGTTGGTTCGCCAGCACATCGAAACGTTCCGTGAGCGATTTGCCGGGTTCCCCGTGACGCTCGCGCCACTGTCGCGATTCCAGACCGACGCCGAGGCCAAGCACACGCTGGCGTCGCTCGCCGACGGCTCGCTCGACGTGGTCATCGGAACTCACCGACTGTTGTCGAAGGGGATCTCGTTCAAAGACCTCGGGCTCGTCGTTATCGACGAGGAACAACGGTTCGGTGTCGAGCACAAGGAAGTTCTCAAACAACTGAAGACGAACGTCGATGTTCTCGCGATGAGCGCGACTCCGATTCCGCGCACACTCGAGATGGCGATCGCGGGGATTCGCGAGATGTCGACTCTGGCGACCCCGCCCGAGGAACGCCACCCCGTCCTGACCTACGTTGGCCAATATTCGGACGAACAGGTCGCCGCTGCGATCAAGCGGGAACTGTTGCGCGAAGGACAGGTGTTCTATGTCCACAATCGCGTGTCAACGATTCCCGGGGTCGCCGCGAAGCTCGCCGAACTCGTTCCCGATGCGCGCATCGCCGTCGCTCACGGGAAAATGCCAGAGGCGGCACTCGAAAAGGTCATGGTCGATTTCTGGGAACGCCGATTCGATGTTCTCGTGTCGACGACCATCGTCGAAACGGGACTCGACATCCCCAACGCAAACACGCTCATCATCGATCGCGCCGACAAATACGGGCTCAGCCAATTGCACCAGTTGCGCGGGCGCGTCGGTCGTTCGCGCGAACGGGCGTACGCCTATTTTCTCTATGACCCGGGCCACGAACTGAGCGAGACCGCCTACGAACGCCTCAAGACCATCGCCCAGAACTCCGACCTCGGCGGGGGCATGGCGATTGCGATGAAAGACCTCGAACTGCGCGGAGCCGGCAACCTGCTCGGCGGCGAACAGGCCGGGCACATCGCCGGGGTCGGTTTCGATTTGTACTTGCGGATGATTTCCGAGGCAATCGGTGAATTCAAGGGCGAGGCCGCCCCCGAGTCGAACGACCTGCGCCTCGAGATTCCGGTCGATGCGCGAATCCCCGAGGACTATATCGAGAGCGAACGACTGCGACTCGAGGCCTACCAAAAGCTTTCCGCTGCGTCGTTCCCGACGGCCGCGGTCGACGCGATCGACACCGAACTCGACGAGATGCGCGACCGGTACGGCGAGCCGCCCGCGCAGGTGTTGACTCTCGCCAATGTGTCAAGGCTTCGCCGGCAAATCGCCGAACTGGGCATCACCGAACTCATCCCCGCCGGACCGAACCTGCGAATCGTTGGACCAGAACTTCTCGATTCGCGTCAGGCGCGGCTCGTTCGACTGTATTCGGGAGCCCGATACGTTCAGGCGATGTCGGCGGCGCTTGTTCCGATGTCTACGCGCGAAGGCG
>JAIOXB010000049.1 GCA_021741825.1 Microbacteriaceae bacterium | reverse complement strand
TCGCCGGCATCGTGCTCGGACTGTGGGCAATGTCGTCTCTCATCGCCGGACTCGCGATGGGGCATACTCCGATGGGTCCATGGTCGTTGTCTCGACGACTCGGTGTGGTCGCCATTGGCACCGGCCTCGCGATGTTCACGGTGGATCCGATCCTCCTCACCATTGCGCTGTTCATCTCGGGGTTGGGAGTCGCGCCAGCCATGACCGTTCAATACGCGATTGCAACGGAATCGGTGTCCAAGGGAAACATCCCCGAAAGCCTCGGCTGGCTCGGAACGGGTTGGGTCGGAGGCGCAGCACTCGCGAGCGCCGTAGCCGGCGTGTCCATCGACCTGTGGGGCGCCACCGGTGGCTTCGTCGTCGCCACCATCTTTGCCGCACTCGCCGCACTCGTTCCCGCGCTATTCGTCAAATCGCTGCCTGATTTGCGCCACCTCGCCGCACACTGATCATTCGTGACGCTCCGCGCTCCGCAGCCCAGCAATCTTGGACGATTCTTGGAAATCGCCGTTTGGCGAAAGCAGTCAACAGGCGTAACGTCACGAACATGACGAAAAATGGACTGTTTGCCGTTCTCGCGCTTTCTGCGATTGCCTTGACCGGTTGCTCGTCAATGAGCACCGAACTACCCGCCACCAATATCTCGGGATATGGACCCGGCGCCCCCACCGTCGGCGGAAGCAACACTGACCTCGGTTCCGCGGCAGGAATCTCGTCGGTTCGAGACGAATCAATCATCACTACCGCCTATGCCTTTCTGACCGGAGATGATCCCGCAGCAGTCGCCGACGAGGTAGCGAAGCGAAGCAAGGCTGCCCAGGGCAAGATTGACGGACGATCGGTGATAAGCGACACCGTCGGAAAAGTCAGCTCGGTTTCCCTCACCGTTCGAATCCCCGCCGCCGGAATCGATTCGTTCCTCACGGGACTAGACGAGATCGCGACGGTTCATAATCTCAGCCAGAACTCAACGGATGTGACGCTTACTGTGACCGACTACGAGGCGCGCATTTCTGCACTGGAATCCTCCATCGCTCGATTTATTGCCCTGGGAAAATCTGCGAAGACAACACAGGATCTCATCGAGATTGAATCGGCCCTCGCCGAACGCCAGGCCCAACTAGAACAGTTGCAGTCCGAAATGCGCTACTACAGCGACCAGATTGCTCTCTCCACGGTTCAGGTCGACATCGGCCTTCCCGACAGCGCAACCGACCCCATCCCCGACGATTTCTGGGGTGGAATCGTCGCCGGTTGGAACGGGCTTCTCGCGTTCTTCGGTGGAACAATCGTTGCTTTCGGAATGCTCATCCCCTGGATTCCCGTGATCGCCGGAATCGCCTGGCTCGCACGGTGGCTCGTTCGTCGTTTCGCCGCCCGTCGACCGGGGACGTCCACGTCGGCGAAAAAGCCCGCGAAGCGCTAGTCGTCAGCGAGCCAACGCAGAACGGCGTTGGTGTGCTCACCGAGCGTCGGTGGCGCGGTGTGGTGCGTCGGAGTGACTTCGGTCGCTCCGGCAAACCATCGCAGTGGCGGACCGGGGATCTCAATCGGACCCAGTGTTGAGTGGTCAACCGACACGACGAGCCCCTGCGATCGAGTCTGGTCCCAGGAATACACCTCGTCCATCGACCGGACCCTGCCCGCTGGAACACCCGCAGCAGTGAGAGCGTCAATGACGTCCGCCAGCTTCCACGTCGACAGTGCGTTGTTGACGACGGTACTCAGGTCGTCAAAATACGTGACTCGGCCCGCGTTGGTGTCGAACCGCTCGTCGTGTTCGAGTTTGAGCACTCGACAGAGCGCCGACCAGTGGCCTTCCGTTCCGACCGCGATCTGGACATGTGAATCGGCGCAGTGGAACAATCCGTAAGGCGCAAGCGACGGGTGGTGGTTACCCCGAGCGGTCCCCGCAACTCCCGCCACAGTCTGGGCCGTTCCCTGATAGACGTGAGCACCGACTGTCGAGGCGAGCAGCGACGTGCGAATGATCTGCCCCTTACCGGTCTTTTCGCGATCGAAGAGTGCTGCGACAATTCCGAACGCGCCGTTCATCCCGGCGAGAACATCAGAGATGGGGACTCCGACGCGTTGCGGGTCGTTGGACCCTGAGCCCGTCACCGACATGAGCCCAGCCTCGCCCTGAGCAATCTGGTCGTAGCCCGGCCGAGTCGCCTCGGGACCGTCATGGCCGAAGCCCGTGATCGACAACAGGATGACGCGCGGATTGAGCGCGTAGATGCGCGAGTCGTCGAAGCCCAAGCGGGCGAGGGTTCCCACGCGGAAGTTTTCAATGAGCACATCGGCTCGTTCAATGAGCGTCGTGAGGGCGGCGGCGCCGTCGCCGGACTTCAGGTCGAGAACGACGGATTCCTTGTTTCGATTTATCGACAAAAAGTACGTCGATTCACCGCCGACAAAAGGCGGTCCCCAGCGACGGGAATCGTCACCGTCGGGGGATTCGATTTTGATGACGCGCGCCCCCAGGTCGCCCAGCATCTGCGCGGCCTGTGGCCCGGCAACAGCGCGAGACAGGTCAACCACGAGGATGCCGTCAAGTGGTCCGCGGGAATTCACGTCAGTTGTCCCCGGCAACTCTGTTCGCACGCCAGGCGCGATAACCCGCTATGAGCGACAACGAGATCACGACACCCGCAATGACATACGCGGCGGATTTCACGCCGGGAATGAAATGCGCGCCGTACCCGGCGAGGGTCAGACCAACACCCCACAGGATTGCACCGGTGGCATTCGAGGTGAGGAAACGGTAGTAGTCCATTCGTCCGATTCCGGCGATCCACGGAATGAACACGCGACCGTAGGGTACGAATCGTGCGACGACGACCGACCACCATCCGTAACGCGTGTACATCACTTCGACACCCGCGACGATTTTCGCCATTCGGGGGCTGGTGCGCGCGTCGAGGTAGGGTCTGCCCAAATTACGACCCATCACAAACCCCAGTTGATCCCCCATGAACGCGGCGATTCCCGTACCAATGGCCAAAACGAAGACATCGACTCCCACGATCGTGGCGGCCAACAATCCTGACGCAAACAAGAGCGTGTCGCCAGTGATGAACGGGATGAATGCACCGATGAAGAGCCCGGTTCCGGCGAACACCAAACCCCAAACCAACAGATAAAAGGCGATGACTCCCGCGGTCGCAATCGTGTCGTTAAACCAGGGCAGCAAGTCTTCGGAAGCCGCCATAATCATGGTTCTACCGTACCTCGTGCGTTAACCCGACATTTACCGAAATGGTGCCGATACGACACCCAGTTCACGGACTCTTAAGACGTGAAAATCGTCATCGTCTCTGAATCATTCCTGCCTCAGCTCAACGGGGTGACGAATTCCGTGATTCGCGTGGCGCGGCACCAACGAGACCTCGGTCACGACGTTTCGATTGTCGCCCCGACTCGGCCGGGCCCCGAGTTTGAGGGCATCCCCGTTTACATCGTCCCCAGCATCCCTCTCGTCAAGTTCGCTGTGGGAATCCCCAGTCTCGCGTTAGCGAATCTTCTCGATCGAATCGCACCCGACCTCATTCACGTCGCGAGCCCCTTCGCACTCGGGGCTCAAGCGATTGCCTACGCTCAACGGAACTCGATTGCGTCGGTCGCCGTTTACCAAACCGACATTGCGGGATACCTCCATCGATACGGGATGGCGGTTGCCAAGCCGATGGTTGACCGATTCGTTGCGAGCACTCACAACGCGGCAACGGTGACTCTCGCCCCAACCCCGATCGCGCGAGACGCCCTCAAGCAACTCGGTGTCAAGAACCTCGCGGTGTGGGGACGCGGGGTGGATCTCGACGGGTTCCACCCGAACAACCGGTTCGCCGAGGACACAATCGCTTTCCGCCACAAGTACGCTCCGAACGGTGAGCGGATCATCGGATACGTCGGACGACTCGCGGCGGAAAAGCAGGTCGACCGGTTCCGCGAATTGGCTGACATTCCCAACACCCGCATCGTCATCATCGGAGACGGCCCGGAACGCGCGCGGCTGCACGCGTTGCTCCCCGCGGGCTCGGTGTCTTTTCTCGGCAGCAAAAGCGGACGCGAGCTTCAGATCGCCTACGCCGCACTCGATGTGTTCGTACACTTTGGCACCGAAGAAACGTTCGGACAAACAATTCAAGAAGCCCAGGCTGCCGGGGTGGCGGTGGTCGCCCCACGTTCCGGCGGCCCAATCCACCTGATTGATTCCGGGGTGGACGGAATGCTGTTTGATGTCGAGGCACCCGAAAGTCCACGTGTTGCCGTGCAACACTTGGTGGATGACGCGGCTCTTCGAGCTCGGATGGGCGAAGCGGGACGTCGTCGAGTACTCGGAAAGTCGTGGGAGGCGGTGAACGATGAGCTCTCTCACCACTATGACGTCGCTCGCACTCGAGTCAAGCGACCTGCCCTGGCTTGACGCCAACGCGATAATCGACCAGTTCGGTCAATACGCGCCCTACGCGGTCGCCTTCATTATCTTCATCGAAACCGCGTTCATCCTGACCTCGTTTCTCCCGGGCGACAGTTTGCTTTTCGTGCTCGGCATCACCTTGGCCGCCAACACCGACTTCCCGGTCTGGCTGGCGATTCCGCTGGTCATTCTCTGTGCCTTCGCGGGGAGTCAAATCGGCTTTGCGACGGGGCACGCGGTCGGGCCCGTCCTGTTTGAACGTCGACACACCTGGATCTTCAATCCGACGTTCGTCGCCAAAGCGCACGGGTACTTCGAGAAATACGGGCCGCGCGCAATCATTCTCGCCCGGTTTGTTCCCATCGTCCGGGCTCTCGTTCCCATGTTGGCCGGAATCTCAAAGATGGACCGACGAACGTTCCTCGTCTACAACATCCTCGGGGCCACGATTTGGGTGACAGGACTGGTCGGAATCGGCTACCTGCTGGGTGAAGTGCCGCTCGTCGCCGACCACATCGACACCGCCATCCTGATCGTGATTGTTGTGACGTCACTGCCATTCCCACTCGAACTGTTGCGGGAATGGTTGATCCGGAGGCGACAGCGCTAGTTGTTGCCGAATAGGTCGCGGGTATACAGTTTAGCTCCGACTCCCGACAGCTCCGGGGTCTCGCGGTTCGCAACAATCACATCGGAACGCGAGACAAAGTCGTCGAAGTCTTTGACGAGTTCGACGCCGGCAAAGTTGTCGTCACCCAGGTTCGGTTCGTACACGATGACATCGGTGCCCTTCGAGCGAAGGCGTTCGATGATCCCGATGATGCTCGACTCGCGAAAGTTGTCGCTTCCCGCTTTCATGATGAGGCGGTAAACGCCAACTGTCTTCGGTTCACGGGCAAGGATGTCGGACGTGATGAAGTCCTTGCGCTGCTCGTTCGCATCGACCACGGCGCGAATCGTGCTTTGCGGGACGTCACGATAGTTCGCAAGGAGTTGTTTGGTGTCTTTCGGCAGGCAATAGCCGCCGTAACCGAATGACGGATTGTTGTACCCGTCACCGATTCGCGGGTCGAGGCTGACCCCGACGATCACGGCACGAGCGTCAAGTCCGCGCACGGCGGCGAACGTGTCCATCTCGTTGAAGTAGGACACACGGAGCGCGAGGTAGGTGTTCGCAAATAGCTTGATGGCCTCGGCCTCGGTCGACTCGGTGAGCAGGATTGGCGTGTTCGAATCGAGCGACGCTGCGGCGAGCAAATCCGCGAAGCCCTGCCCACGGGCCGTTTTTTCACCCACGATGATGCGCGACGGGTGAAGGTTGTCATACAACGCGCTGCCCTCGCGAAGGAACTCGGGTGAAAAGACGATGTTCTCCGAATTGAATTTTGCGCGAACCCGCTCGGTGAACCCGACCGGCACCGTCGATTTCACCACAATGAGCGCTGTCGGGTTGTGTTCGACGACGAGTCCAATCACTGACTCGACGCTCGACGTGTCGAACGTGTCTGCCTCTGGGTCATAGTTGGTCGGGGTGGCGACAATGACGACGTCAGCCGCCGTAATCGCGGGGATCGAGTCGGTCGTTGCCGTGAGGTTCAATTCTTTGTCGGCGAAGTACGCCGAAATCTCGACGTCCTCAATCGGTGACACCCGATTGTTGACCTTCTCAACCTTTGACGCGTCGAGGTCAATCGCGACGACCTCATTCTTCTGAGAAAGGAGGACCGCGAGTGAAAGGCCGACGTAGCCGATTCCGGCGACGACGATGCGCTGAGAGGACATTCGGCAAGTATATCGAGCGGTCGATAGCGAGATTGGGCGGTAAACGGCTAGTGTGACGAGGGGTTCTCGCGAAAGAGGTACACATGTCCGAACCAGTTCTGCCCGGCGACGCAACACTGCGTTCCACCGCCGAAGCGCTCGACGCCGCCGATTCGCTCGCGCACTATCGCGACCAGTTCTATATCGATGACGAGGACGTCTGTTACCTGGACGGGAACTCGCTCGGTCGCCTCCCGTTCGGCACGGTGTCCGCCGTCGGCGAGTTCATGAACGACGAGTGGGGTGCCGAGGTCGTCGATGGTTGGTCTCACTGGGTGGACGAGGCGGGAACCGTTG
Organism: Microbacteriaceae bacterium; assembly: GCA_021741825.1. GTDB lineage: Bacteria > Actinomycetota > Actinomycetes > Actinomycetales > Microbacteriaceae > MWH-TA3. Next base: position 622 of record JAIOXB010000049.1, on the reverse strand, counting down.
GGGATGTGCTCGCCGCGGCCGCACTGGGAACCGGTCCCGGCCAAACCCTCGTGTGCGACACAACGAGCGTCAATTTGTATCAGCTCGTCGGCGCCGCAATTCGCGCCAATTCCGGCCGACAAACAATCATCATCGACGCCGCGAACTTCCCCACCGACCGTTACATCGTGCAGGGTCTCGCCGAGGCGAACGGGATGACGATCGTCACCCTCGACAACGACGGAACGGGTGGCCCCGGGGCCGTGCCCGTCGACACGCGCGACGAACGACTCACCGCCGAGACGCTCGAGCCGTTCCTCACGGAAGACGTCGCCGTGATCACTCTTCAGGCGGTGCAGTATCGCAGCGGTGCGCGATCGGAAATCAAAGCCATCAACGACCTGGCTCGGTCCCGCGGGATCTACGTCGTCTGGGATTGTGCTCATGCGATCGGGTCAATCGAACTCGACTTCGACGCCAACGGGGTCGACCTCGCGGTTGGGTGCACCTATAAGTACGGAAACAGCGGCCCCGGTGCGCCCGCATGGTTGTTCGTCCGAAAGGAGCTCCAGGCCGTTCTTCAACCCCCGATTCAGGGGTGGTTCGCGCAAGAGGACCAATTCGCGATGGGCCCGGTCTTTGA
>JAIOXB010000010.1 GCA_021741825.1 Microbacteriaceae bacterium | reverse complement strand
TCGACATCGCGGACAAAGAGATCGAGCGCCGTCGAAAACTCGCCAAGGGTTCCGATATTGCGACGATTCTGTACACCTCGGGCTCCACCGGTGCTCCCAAAGGTTGCGTCATCACGCACTCAAATTTTGTGGACCAGATTCGGAACTCCGCGAAAGAGATGAGCATGGTTGTTAACACCGAAGCATCAACCTTGCTTTTCATCACCGCCGCCCACATCTTTGCGCGGGTCATGAGCCTGCTCGCCATCCACGCCGGTGTGCGCGTAGGACACCAGTCCGACACCAAACTCTTGTTGCCGTCGTTGCAAAGCTTCCGGCCAACCTTTCTGCTTGCTGTTCCGCGAGTGTTCGAGAAGGTGTACAACTCGGCCGAGCAAAAGGCCGAAGCGGGCGGCAAGGGAAACATTTTCCGTCTCGCAACAAAAACGGCAATCGCCTACTCGAAGGCGCTCGATGCGGGACGCGTGCCGCTCGGACTTCGACTGCAATTTTCGGTTCTCGACCGACTTGTGCTCTCCAAACTGCGTGCAGCCATGGGTGGCCGCGTTGTTTACGCGGTCAGTGGCTCTGCGCCGCTGGGGCTTCGCCTCGGACACTACTATCGAGCGCTGGGCATGAAGGTTCTCGAGGGTTACGGTCTGACGGAAACAACTGCTCCGGTCACCATCAACGTTCCGCAGAAGTTCAAAATCGGAAGCGTCGGCCCGGTTCTTCCGGGAATTTCTGTTCGCATCGCGAAGGACGGAGAAGTTCTCGTCAAGGGCATCAACGTCTTCGAGGGTTATTGGAATAACAAGAAGGCAACCGCCGATTCCTTCGTTGACGGCTGGTACAAGACCGGCGATATTGGCGAACTAGACGACGACGGTTACCTCTGGATCACGGGCCGAATCAAGGAAATCATCGTCACCGCGGGTGGAAAGAACGTAGCCCCCGCGACACTCGAAGACCCGATTCGTGCGAACCCTCTCATCGGACAGTGCGTGGTTGTGGGTGACCAGAAGCAATTCATCGCTGCACTCATAACTCTCGACTCGGAAATGCTCGGGCCGTGGCTTCGCAACAACAAACTCAACCCCGAGATGACGGTGGACGAAGCGCGAGCACACCCCGCGGTTCTCGCCGAGGTCCAGAAGGCGATCGATCGGGCGAACTCAAAAGTCTCGCGCGCGGAATCGATTCGAAAGTTCGTCATTTTGCCGACCGAGTTCACCGAGGACAGCGGTCACCTGACCCCGAAGATGAGCATCAAGCGCCATGTGATTGTTGCAGACTTTGCGTCCGAAATCGATGAGGTGTACAGCGACAATCCCGAGACATCGGGCATCTCAGTCGTCGGTTAGGCGCGAAACCAGTCAGCTGACCGGATTTCACGCATCGCGACACGTTTGACGTCGGGGGCAAGCCCTTCGATGTAGAGCGCGCCGTCTAAGTGACCAATTTCGTGTTGGAGCGCCTGGGCAAGAAGTCCCTCGCCTTCCAGTTCCATCGAGGCACCGTTTTGGTCGAACCCCGTGACGCGCGCCCACGGGTAGCGAAGCCGCGGATATGAAAAGCCTGGCACGGACAAACAGCCCTCATCCGCGGGTTCTAGATCTCCCCGAACCTCGGCCAAAATCGGGTTCAGGATGCATCCGATCCGGCCGTCGACGTGAAAACTGAAAGCTCGAAGTCCGACACCGATTTGATTGGCCGCAACCCCAGCTCGACCGGGTAGCGCAACGGTGTCGAGCAAATCGCGCACAAGCGCGTGCGTGGGCTCGTCGAAGCGGACGATGGAGTCCGTCACACTCCGCAAAATGGGATCGCCAAAAAGGCGAATCTCACGAACGGGCATCAGTCGTTCGGGGCGATTCCCTCAACGACGAATGCAGCCAAGAGTTCCGCAGCATCGCGAGTGATTTTGTTCAACTTTGTCCAGGTGATAACCGAGCCCGCCGCAATGTGAGCGTCGTAGGGAATGCGAACAACCTCGCGGACACGAGACCGGAAGTGGTTTTCGATCTCGTCCAATTTGACCAACATCGTTCCCGACGTCGCGGTATTGAGGGCGACTACCGAGTTCCGGACGAGCTCAGCGTGCCCATTTGATTCGAGCCACGACAGCGTTTCGGAGGCGAGGCGGGCTTCGTCAATCGACCCACCCGAAACGATCACGAGAGAATTGGCGCGTTGCAAAATCGGGCGCATGACCGAGTGAACGATTCCCGTTCCACAGTCGGTGAGAATCACCGAGTAGTAGCGTGATGCGACATCCGCAACGACGTTGTAATCGAACTCGTCAAAGGCATCAGCAAGGGTGGGGTCCGGGTCAGAGGCAAGGACGTGCAGTCCCGTCTTGTCGCGGCTCACAAATTCGACAAAGTCAGTAAATGACCCAATCGACGGCGCTTTCAGAACGACCGAGCGAATCGTGTTTTTGGTTTCACGAGGAATGCGCTCTGCCAGCGTTCCGCGATCAGGGTTCGCGTCAATGGCAATGACCCGATCTTCGCGGTGGAGCGCCATGGCCATTCCCAGAAGGGTGGTGGTCGTCGTCTTCCCAACGCCGCCCTTGCGCGTCAAAACGGGCACGTAGCGAGTATCACCGTCAAAGGCAGTCGCGATTCGAGAAATCAGGTTTTTGCGGGCACTCCAGAAACGCGAGTCACCCAGATTGACGGTGTGAAACGTCACTTCGAAAATCGCACGTTGCAACCAACCGAGCGGTACGACAGGCTTCTCTTTCACGTCGAGGAGTCGGTCATCAGTCAACATCGATGACGGTTCCGGCGTGTTCGACACTCCCGAGTGTCGGCGCGAATAGACCGCTTCGCTGTCGATGGTCGTCGCAACGAGCAGAGAAGAATCTGCAGAGGCTGGGATGGCGACCGAGACACCCTCGGTGACCGCTTCAGGGATTGCCGCCGCGTCATCGACTTCTGGCAGTGGCGATGCTTTCGCCGAGTCCGCTCGTGCCGACGATGCAGTTCGCTTACGTTCAACCACACTGACTCCTAACGCGTTTTTGTCCGTGAAGTTTCATTCTAACCGACAAGCACGACACACTGGGCGGTGCTCATGCCAGAACGACGAGAAGGTCCCCCTGCTCGACTTGCTGTGTTCTGGGCACGGCCAAACGGTCCACTCGCCCACCGTCGATTGACGTGATGGCGGCTTCCATCTTCATCGCTTCGATCGTGGCAATCGTGCCACCGGGTGGGATTACGTCACCGACCTCGACCTGCAGCGTAACCACTCCGAGGAACGGGGCGGCGATCTGAAGAGGGTCCGCTCGATCCGCCTTCTCGGCGGATACCGTGGTGACTGCGATACTCGAATCGCGGATGAGAAGTGGCCGAAGCTGCCCGTTCAGCGTCGCCATCACGGTTCGAAGACCCTTGGCGTCGGGTTCGCTGATTGCTTCGAGAGTGACGAATAGTTTTACACCTTTTCGCATCTCGATGACGTGTTCGACGCCGACCTTCAACCCATACAGGTAATCCGGTGTCGCGAGCACACTGAGGTCCCCGTAGGTGTCACGGCCTTGTTCAAATTGTTCAGTTGGACCGGGGAACAACAAGCGATTGAGGGTTCGGCGGCGCGTCGATGAATCGGTGATTAGGGCGGCGGCGTCATCAGGGTCGAGCGATTCGCTGACGGGTTTATAAACACGACCCTTCAGGGCTTTCGTGCGGAAAGGCTCTGGCCATCCTCCGGGCAGGTCGCCCAATTCGCCCGACAAAAACCCGACAACCGAATCCGGAATGTCATAGCGCTCGGGGTGCTTTTCGAAGTCTGCTGGGTCTGCGTCCGCGGCGGCCAGGTGAAGCGCAAGGTCTCCGACGACCTTCGACGACGGTGTTACCTTCGGCGGACGTCCGAGAATCCGATTCGCTTCGGCGTACCAGTCTTCGACCTTTTCAAATTGATCACCCAAACCCAGCGCAATGGCCTGCTGCCGAAGATTGGATAGTTGCCCGCCGGGAATCTCGTGTAGGTAAACCCGTCCGGTTGGTCCGAGCAGTCCCGACTCGAACGGTCGGTACATGAGTCTGAGCGCCTCCCAGTAGGGCTCTAAAGAGCTCACTGCATCGAGTGAGATCTCGGTGTCGCGTTCGGTATGGGCGAGAGCCGCGACCAGTGCCGACGCGCTGGGCTGACTGGTCGTACCCGCCATCGGCGCACTAGCGACGTCAACAATGTCAGCGCCTGCGTCGGACGCGGCAATCAGCGTTGCTAGTTGTCCTCCCGCAGTGTCGTGCGTGTGAACGTGAACCGGAAGGTCAAACCGGGTTCGGAGCGCGGTCACGAGCTTTCCAGCGGCCCCTGCACGGAGCAATCCCGCCATGTCTTTGACGGCAATGATGTGCGCGCCCGACTCAACAATCTTTTCGGCGAGGCGAAGGTAATGGTCCAGCGTGTAGAGGTCTTCCGTCGGATTCAACAAATCACCGGTGTAGCACAACGCAACTTCGGCGACTGCCGTGTTCGTCGCGAGAACTGCGTCAATCGCCGGTCGCATTTGCGACACGTCGTTGAGTGCATCGAAGATTCTGAAGATATCAACGCCGGTCGCCGTGGCTTCGGCGACGAACGCCTCGGTCACCGCTGTTGGATACGGCGTGTAACCAACCGTGTTTCGTCCACGCAGCAGCGCTTGAATCGCGATGTTGGGAAGTGCTTCGCGCATCTCGGCGAGGCGATCCCACGGGTCTTCACCGAGGAATCTCAGCGCAACGTCGTACGTCGCGCCACCCCATGCTTCGACCGAAAACAATTGCGGGGTTAGCCGGGCGACGTGAGGCAAAATCGCCGTGAGATCGCGCGTGCGGACCCGCGTCGCCAGCAGACTCTGATGAGCGTCACGGAAGGTCGTGTCCGTTACCCCGAGTCGCGTTTGCGCGCGAACTTCCTGGGCAAATTTGTGCGGTCCGAGTTCACGCAATCGATCGCGCGAACCCTGAGGGGCGGGAGCGTCGAGGTCAACCGCTGGCAGCTTTGTCGACGGGTCATAGACGCCGCTACCGTCGCCGTTCGACTGGTTGACGGTGACTTCGGCGAGGTACGTCAGCAGTTTGGTGCCTCGGTCTTTGCTCGCCCGTGCCGTCAGCAGGTGAGGGCGCTCGTCGATGAACGACGTCGACAAATCGCCGGCGACGAACGCGGGGTCGTCGAGTAGTGCCTGGAGGAAGGGGATGTTGGTAGTCACGCCGCGAATTCGAAACTCGGCCAATCCGCGACGTGCACGAGCTACGGCGGTGGAGAAATCGCGACCGCGAGTCGTCATTTTGACCAACATGGAATCGAAGTGTGAGGAAACTCGAGCGCCCTGCGAAACACTCCCCCCGTCGAGTCGGACTCCCGCTCCACCGGGCGAACGATATGTCGAGATGCGGCCCGTATCCGGGCGGAAGCCCGCGTTGGGATCTTCGGTGGTGATTCGGCACTGTAGCGCCGCTCCCCGAACGACCAGCGTTTCCTGACTCAAACCAAGATTTGCCAAGGTCTCCCCCGCCGCAATTCGCATCTGCGACTGAACGAGGTCGACATCGGTGATTTCTTCCGTCACCGTGTGTTCGACCTGAATGCGAGGGTTCATCTCGATGAAAACATGCTGACCCGCCCGTTCGCCGGCAGTGTCGAGGAGAAACTCAACAGTGCCCGCGTTGACGTATCCGATAGATCGCGCAAAGGCGATGGCATCCCGGAACATCGCCTGTCGAACGCTCTCGTCAAGATTGGGGGCCGGCGCAATCTCGACAACTTTTTGATGGCGGCGCTGTACAGAACAATCGCGTTCGAACAAATGGAGAGTTTCACCCGTCGAGTCGGCAAGAATCTGCACCTCGATGTGGCGCGGGCGAAGAACAGCTTGCTCGATGAACATCCGCGGATCGCCAAAGGCGCTCTCCGCTTCGCGCATTGCCGCCTCGAGTGCGTCGCGTATTTCGTCGTGCGATTCAACGCGCCGCATTCCGCGTCCGCCACCACCCGCAACGGCTTTTGCAAAAACCGGGTACCCCATTGAGTCGGCGTAGGCGATGAGCGCGTCAATGTCGGTTGTCGCCTCGGATGATGACAAGACAGGTACACCGGCGGCAACCGCATGCTCTTTTGCCGTGACCTTGTTGCCGGCCATTTCGAGCACGTCCCAGCCCGGCCCGATAAAGGTGATTCCGTTTTCCGTTGCGGCACGTGCAAAGTCGGGGTTTTCGCTGAGGAAGCCGTACCCGGGATAAATTGCGTCCGCCCCGGATTGCTTGGCGACACGGACGATTTCCTCAATCGACAAGTAGGCGCGAACGGGGTGACCGACTTCGCCAATCTGATACGCCTCGTCGGCCTTGAACCGGTGCGTCGAGTCCCGGTCCTCGTAGGCAAAAACGGCAACGGTTTTCGCACCGAGTTCGAACGCGGCTCGAAACGCACGAATCGCAATCTCGCCGCGATTCGCGACAAGGATTTTTGCGAACACTGTTCACGCTCCGCCCGGGATGAAAAAGAAGCAACCAAGAACTGTTTCCAGACTACTTGACGGCTAAGGTTGAAATTGTGCAGGTAGTGAGCGTGAGTTCCCTCAAGGGTGGCGTCGGCAAGACCACCGTCACACTAGGTCTTGCCTCGGCGGCATTCGCCAAGGGACTTCGCACGCTCGTCATTGACATGGACCCGCAATCGGACGTTTCTGCGGCTCTCGCGGCACGCTCGAGCCACGGCTATTCGATTGACTCCGTTCTCAATAACACCAGTAGCTCGGTTGTCCGCCAGGCAGTTGTGCCCAGTTCGTGGAGTGGCCCGAGTGACGTGCCCGTGCACATCATGATGGGATCCCCATCGGTCTCGGCACATGACAAACCGACCCCGACGAAACAAGACCTCTGGAAACTCGAGGAAGCCCTCGCCACAATCGAATCCCAGTACGACCTTGTCCTCATCGATTGTCCACCGTCGTTCAACGGACTGACGCAAACCGCGTGGACCGCAGCGGACTCTGTCGTCATCATTGCCGAGCCCGGGCTGTTTTCTGTGACCGCCGTCCACCGGACGCTTCTCGCTCTCCAGGCGATGCGACTGAAAATGTCACCGCGACTGCGCACGGCGGGTGTCATCATCAATCGCTATCGCGCGGACAGCCCTGAACACGTGTTCCGACTCGAAGAAATGAAGCAATTGTTCGGCGACCACATATTGGAACCGCTGCTCGACGAGACACTCACGCTTCAGCAGTCAACCGGGGCGGCAATTCCAATCCACCGCTGGCCCGGCGAAACGGCACAATCAATTGCCCGCCATTTCGATCGCCTTCTGGTGAAGGTTCTCATCGAAGAACGCGTTTAGACGATTTCTAGGAAGCGCGGGCTGCGCGCTTGGCAGCAAGATCATCGGTCGCATCGCCCGCGCGAACGGCATCAATCGTAATGAGAGTTGTCTCGACCTCGCGGAGCACTGCTCCGACCGCGATTCCAAATACTCCCTGACCTCGGTTGACGAGGTCGATAACTTCGTCACTGGACGTGCACAGGTAAACAGACGCTCCGTCACTCATGAGGGTTGTGCCCGCGAGGTCTTCAATGCCTTCAGCGTGGAGCTGGTCAACCGCGATACGAATCTGCTGGAGAGAAATCCCGGTTTCGAGCAACCGTTTGACGAGTTTGAGAACGAGGATGTCGCGGAAAGAATACAAGCGTTGCGAACCCGATCCCTGCGCGGGTTGAACAGTCGGGGCAACAAGTTCGGTGCGTGCCCAATAGTCGAGTTGGCGGTAGGTGATGCCGGCGGCCGTTGCAGCCGTCGCTCCGCGGTATCCCTCGGCTGAATCTTCCGGAGATTGCGTGAGTTCACTCATGTCGAACCAACCTTCACCTTGTTATTGAACGTTAACCTGTCCCACTGTATCGATGGACATCGAGCCTGGAGCGGCGAGATGGGCTCTCGGCGTGTCGCGACTATCCGATGAGATCGTCGATTGACCTCATCAGCACCGCAATACGCACTTGTTCCAGATTCTGCGCAAGGTCCCGAGCGACGTCCGCGGCCTTTTGTTTGCCCACTCTACTCGCACTCTTCGCAATCGGAAGGACTGCGCTGTGAACGATGTCTGCGTCCTTTTCTGCCTGCAAACGTAGCCCGCGCAGATGGCGCGGCTCGATGCCGGCCTTCTGAAGTTCAACCAGCGCCTTCAGTGTCTTGAGGGAATCATCGGTGTAAATTTCTGCTGCCGGAATGAGTCCCATCGAAATCGCATCATCCAATAGAGCCTTGGATGCTTCCGCCGATTTCAACATATCCGATCGGGTAAATCGAACCTCAAGAGACAGAATCGAATCCACAGAGACAGTCGAGCCGCCGGGAAGCGTCGGTGACTTGCCGGCGTCGATGTCCGCGAGAATGAGCTCAATCTGCTTGAGTGGCAGAAAGTAATCACGCTGCAGACCGAGAATCACCCGAAGGCGCTCGACATCCGCGTGACGGTACGAGCGATAACCGCTCGCAAGTCGCTCGGGGTTGACGAGGTTGCTGTCCCCGAGAAATCGAATCTTGGAACTTGTCAGGTCAGGGAACTGGATACGAAGTTGTTGCAGGACCTGACCGATTGTCAGACCGGAGGGAGCCTCGCCCGCGCGCTGTGCGGCCATGGACTACGCGCCAGCTGGAAGGTCGTGGCGAGACGGGTAAAACGTCATGCGGTACTTGCCAATCTGGATTTCGGAGCCGTCCTGCAATTGCCCGCCCGCAGTGCGGGCTCCTTCGAGGTAGGTCCCGTTGAGTGAATCGAGATCGCGAACCGAAAAAACTTTTCCATCACGCACGATTTCAGCGTGACGACGAGACACCGTGACGTCATCGAGGAAGATGTCGGCGTCGGGGTGTCGACCAGCGACGGTGACATCGCTGTCGAGTAAGAACCGTGCGCCGACCGTGGGGCCGCGTCGAACGATCAACAGCGCACTGCCTGCCGGGAGTGCAGTAATCGCCGCGAGTTCGTCCGCAGTAGCGGTTTCTTCGAGGTCTGCGAGGCGGGACGCGAAATCCTGACCGAGGTGTTCGGTGCTGTTCCGAATGTCGTCGTTGTCGCTCATCTCGCCTCCTTCGTGCCCAACTCTACTAGACCTCGGATTTCTGGGATACCCCGGGAACGGTTCGCCGGAGGACCCCGAGATAACCAAATCCAGCAACCCAATAGATGCCGGCGCCAACGGCACCCAGCAGCCATCCGATCATCTCGAGCGGAACCGGAGCATCCGTCCACACCGTCCCGAGAACAACGACGGGGAACGCGGTAAAAAGAACGAAGGTACCGGTCTTGCCGACAAACGTCACCCGCGGGAAGTCAGAGATCCGCAGTCGGCGATACAGCACGACAGCCAGCAACATGATGTCGCGGGCGAGAACGATCGCGAGTAACGGCAGCGGAATAAGCCCTCTGACCGCCAATCCAATCACGCTGGCGGCAATAAACAGGCGGTCCGACAGTGGATCGAGATACATGCCGAGGCGCGTGACCTGATTGAATTTCCGCGCAATCTTCCCGTCGATGAAGTCACTCGTCGTGGCGATGATGAGGACAACGAGTGCTGACACATCGTTACCCGTGACGAGCAACCACAAAAAGATCGGGACCATCACAAGTCGAATCAGGGAAATGGCATTGGGAACCGTCCAGATGCGGTCCAGTCCCGTTCGTGCCATTGGGTAATTCTACTCGGAGTGTTGCTCACCCTTTTGGTTTAGCGCGCGGCAACCGTTCGGCGATTGTTAGCGCGTCGCGACGTCGTGACAAAAATCGTCAGTGTCGGCACAAGGTACAGCGTCCACGTGATGAGTTCCACAAGACTTGGATTTGCACGGTAGCTGAATAGCCCATACAGCAGCGAGCCGATGATCGTTTCTTTGCCGAGCCACGCGGTTGCGTCATAGACGGGCTCGCCGGCGGGAAGGAGCCCGACTTCCTGGAACTCGTGAACTCCGTAAGCCAGGATTCCCGCGGCGACAATGATGAGAATCACGCTGGTCCATTGGAAGAAAATCCCCAGATTGATGCGAAGCAGTCCGCGATAGATGATCCACCCCAGGCCGACCGCGACCGCAATTCCCACGAACGCCGTTCCCAACGCGGGCAGGCCGTCACCGGTTGAGTTCATCGAGGCCCAGATGAACAAAGCCGTTTCGACGCCTTCGCGGACAACGGCGCTGAATGCAATGACCGCAATGGCGAGACCCCCCTTGGAAAGCCCTTGCTGCATCGAGCCTTCGAGTGACCCCTTGAGATTCCGAGCCGTCTTGGACATCCAGAAGATCATCCAGGTCAGCAGCGCAGCAGCCAAGATCGACAGCGAGCCGACGATGATGGGCTGGATTGCGTCACCCGATTCGGCGAGAACAAAGAAAATGGTTGCGCCAGTGCCGAGCGATACGACAACCGCTGCCCCGACTCCCGTCCATATCCGACCGATGAGGTCACGGCGATCCGCCTTGACCGCGAAGGCGATGAGAATACCGACAATCAGCGAGGCCTCGAGGCCTTCGCGAAGTCCGATCAAAAAGTTTGCGAGCATGGTTCTCCGGTTATTCACGCAGCTGGGTATTTCCCAGTGGAATGAAGTAAGGCTTACCTTACCAAAGATTTGATCGGCTCGAAGCGATACGGTGTTGTCATGTCCAATGCCCTGATTGTGATTGACGTCCAGAACGGTTTCGACGAACCAGCCTTTGGACCGCGAAACAACCCCGCCTGCGAAGACAACGTGCGTCTGCTACTCGCGCACTGGAGGGAAAGCGGGCAACCTGTCGTTCTTGTTAGACACGATTCGAAACACTCCGGTTCGCCGCTCGAGCCGGGCCAGCCTGGGAATGACCTCAAGCCGGGGATTGAGGGTCCCCACGACCTGTTCATCACGAAGAGCACCAATTCCGCCTTCTACGGCGAACCCGACCTTCACGGATGGCTCACATCGCGGGGGGTGACCCGCGTGACGATTTGCGGCATCACGACGGATCATTGTTGTTCGACGACCGCGAGAATGGCCGACAACCTCGGTTATTCGGTCGACTTTGTTCTGGACGCGACGCACACTCACGACAGGACTTCCGCCGACGGCTCGGTGATCAGCGCCGACGAGGTTGCACGCGTCAATGCCGCGAGCTTGGACGGAGAGTTTGCCCGCGTCATCACGACCTCTGAGGCATTGATGTAGCTATGCGCTCGAATTTGGTGGTAAACCTGAGGGTATGACAGAGGAAGCAAAGTTCTCCGTGATTGGGCGGCGCGACGGGATCGAGTTCCGCGCCTACGATCCACACGTTCTTGTCAGTGTCACCGTCCCCGGTAATTTCGAATCGGCACCAAGCTACGGATTCTCCCCGCTCGTTCGTTACATTTCGGGGGAAAACCTTGACGGCGAGAAGATTGCCATGACGGCCCCGGTTTTTCACGTCGCAGAATCGGAATCCGCCCACACCATCTCGTTTGTGTTACCCCGCGACACGTCTGCCGCGCCGTCCCCGGCACGCTCAGAATTGACGACACATCACATACCCGCGATCACCGTCGCCGCGGTGAAGTTTTCCGGCGGGTGGCGCGAGGACCGCGTGAAACGCTTCGAGTCCGAATTGCATCGTTCGCTCGCGTCGATGGGTGTCCGTGAGACCGGCGCCGTCATTTTCGCTCGCTATGACCCGCCGTGGAAGCCAGGAATTTTGCGCCGCAACGAAGTGCTCATCCCTGTTGACCCTTCGACGATCCCTGAGTTGTAACTTTCGCCCACCTCGCCGTCGATGCGCGGCACTATTAGTTCTTTGGTGTGGGGAAGAACGGTCTCGAGACGCCGCCCATTTTCTCTAATACTCGAACTACCTGGTGGCTGTAGCCATATTCGTTGTCGTACCAGACGTACACGACGGCGTGGTTGCCGCTCGTGATGGTGGCCAGACCGTCAACGATGCCAGCGCGTCGAGACCCAAGGAAGTCGGTAGAGACGACTTCAGCCGATTCGATGTAGTCAATTTGCTGTCGAAGCGACGAGTTGAGGGACGCGTTCCGCAGAAACGCGTTCAGTTCGTCCTTCGAAACCTCGCGGTCGAGAGTGAGGTTCAAAATCGCCATGGAGACATCGGGGGTCGGAACACGAATTGCGTTACCGGTCAGTTTTCCGGCCAGTTCGGGCAGGGCTTTGGCGACAGCACTTGCCGCACCCGTCTCGGTGATCACCATGTTAAGAACGGCCGAGCGACCGCGTCGATCTCCGCTGTGAAAATTGTCGATGAGGTTCTGGTCATTCGTGAACGAGTGGACCGTTTCGACATGACCGTACGACATTCCAAATTCATCGTTGATGACTTTCAGAACGGGTGTGATGGCGTTCGTCGTGCACGATGCGGCGGTGATGATCCGGTCATCGTCCGAGATTGTGTTGTCGTTGATTCCGTAGACGACGTTCTTGAGAGTGCCTTTCCCCGGGGCGGTCAACAAAACACGTCCGACGCCCTTCGATTTCAGGTGCTGGCTCAGTCCCTCTTCATCGCGCCACCGTCCCGTATTGTCGACAACCACGCAATTGTTGATGCCGTAGCTCGGGTAATCGATGTCGGCTGGGTCGTTCGCGTAAATCACCTGAATCGACGTGCCGTTGGCAATGATTCGATTGTTCGCCTCGTCCACGGTGATGGATCCGTTGAAGGGACCATGGACCGAATCTCGGCGAAGGAGGCTCGCGCGCTTGACGAGGTCCTTGGTTCCACCGTGACGAACGACGATTGCCCGAAGTTGCAATCCGCCGATATCCGCCGAACGGGACACCAGAATACGGGCAATCAAGCGCCCGATTCGTCCGAATCCGTACAGCACAACGTCACGGCCCACTCGAGTGTTCGCGTCTCGGCCATTGGCGATACTGGCCAATTCTGCTGCGACAAAGGACTCGATGAGCGGCTTCCCCGCGGCTATGAACGCGGCACTGAGTCGCGCAACGTCAATAGAGGCCGCACCCGGGTTCATCGCGGCGACCGCCCGGACAAGGTCGGCGGTGAAGTCGATGCTGAGTTCTTCGCCATCGACGTGCCGGGCAAATCGGTGGATTCGCACAATGTCGATTGGCGACAGGTTGAGCAGGCTACGTCCATGAACGGACAGAACAATTCCGTTTTCGCGATACAAGCGCCCGATGAACGGGACAAGTTCCTCGGCAATGGCTATCTTGTCCGACCAGTCGTCGAGTGGTGGATTTTCGGGGTGAACGTTCGACACCACAACACCTTCCTGCGTGCAGTTATGAGTCCACTGTACCGAGCCGCCAAGCAGACAAAAGAATGCGCGTCGACACTGGGCGTTTTCACAGCCCCTGCGCATAAAATCGAAGACATGAACAAACGTGTTGCACCAATCGCCCTTTCCGCCATTTTTGTACTGGGTCTCGGAGGTTGCTCAAGCGACCTGTTCGGTTTCCTCAACCCGGGGGGCGAAACTAACGCACAACACCCAACGTCAACTCCCGCTCCGACATTCACGCAACCGTTCGATGCAAACGATGTCATGTTTGCGCAGATGATGATTCCGCATCACTCGCAGGCGGTCGAACTCTCGGCACTGGCCGAAGCCAACACAACGAACCCTGTAATTCTTGATCTCGCCTCGCGGATTGATGGAGCTCAACATAACGAAATTCACACGATGGAGGCGTGGCTCGCGGCCGCCGGCTCGTCCGCCGTCGATCATGGCTCTCACGGAATGTCGATGCCGGGTATGGTCGGTGCCGCCGACATGGCCGCACTCGAAAAGGCACGAGGGGCCGAGTTCGACGTGCTGTTCCTTTCACACATGATTCAGCATCACGAGGGTGCGATCGACATGGCCAACGACGTGTTGGCGACGACAAAGAATGACGACGTCGCAGCGCTGGCCACCGCGATTGTTGCGGCGCAGACCGCCGAAATTGACGAAATGTACGCTCTGCTCGGACCGTGACGGTTCTGCGGGTACACTGAAAGTACTGCACTCGAGATTTTTCGATGTGTGCGTCGAATAACGCATCCCTCACCGCTAGGCGGTTGACATCTTTTCTTCGGCGAACGACTGTGCCACTCGGCACGCTCGCCCACTCGATTGACCGCGCACGCTCGTGCCCGATCGGTCACCATTTGAAACTGGTATCACTGTGACTACTCACACCTTCAGCACGCTCGGCGTGCCCGCCCCTCTCGTCGCGGTCCTCGCGAAAGACGGCAAAGAAACCCCCTTCCCCATTCAGGTTGACACCCTGCCCGATACCCTCGCGGGTCGCGACGTACTCGGCCGAGGCAAGACCGGCTCGGGCAAGACCCTCGCTTTTGCCATCCCGATGATTGCACGACTCGGAACCGAACTCGCTGGCGGAAAGCGCCGTGCGGGCTACCCTCTCGGCTTGATCCTCGCGCCGACGCGTGAACTCGCGACGCAAATCGCCGCCGCACTTCAGCCTCTGGCAGACGCATACGGCTTGCGGTCGATGACCATCTTTGGTGGCATCTCGCAGAACCGTCAGGTCGCAACGCTCAAGGAGGGCGTCGATATCGTCGTTGCAACCCCGGGCCGGCTCGAAGACCTCATGAAGCAAGGTTTCGTTCACCTCAACGCTGTCGAAGTTACTGTCCTCGATGAGGCGGACCACATGGCCGACCTCGGATTCCTGCCGATTGTCACTCGAATCCTGTCGGCGACACCGTCCGGCGGGCAGCGCATGCTCTTCAGCGCGACGCTTGACAACGGCGTTGACAAACTTGTCAACAAATTCCTGCAGAACGAGGTTATGCACTCGGTCGACGAGGCAAATTCTCATGTCGCCGCGATGACCCACCACGTTTTCGAAGTCGACGATGTCGACCGCAAGAACACCCTGATCAAGGCGCTCGCGTCGGGAACCGGCCGCCGCGTCTTGTTCATGCGCACTAAGCACCACGCGAAGAAACTCGCCAAGGTTCTCATCGAGGCGGGAATTCCTGCCGTTGACCTACACGGAAACCTGTCACAGCCTCAACGTGACCGAAACCTCGAGGCGTTCAGCACAGGACGCGTCAAGGTCCTTGTCGCGACCGATGTTGCGGCCCGTGGCGTGCACGTCGACGACATCGAACTCGTCATCCACGTCGACCCGCCCATGGAACACAAAGCGTACCTTCACCGTTCGGGTCGAACTGCCCGTGCTGGCTCGGAGGGTGACGTGGTGACGATTTGTCTGCCGACGCAGAAGAAAGACCTCGCGGCACTGCTCCGCAAGGCCGCCATCACGGTGACACCCCAGGCCGTGACCGCTGACTCCCCCGCCGTCATCAAGCTGATCGGTGAGGTCGCGGAATATGTCAAGCCTGCGCCCCGTGTTGCGCCGCAACAGGGCGGGCGCGGACAATCGAACGGATCGAACGGACAGCGCGCCCGTTCGCAGCGCGACCGATCCGGTCGTCCCGCAATAACGAGCAAGGTTGGGGAACGCCCCGGCCAATCCGCCAACAACTTCCGCGGAAGCCGCAACACGCAGCCGACGCGGTCGATTCGCCCGCAGGGACGCTAACCGGCTAAGGCGGGGCCTCGTTGCGGCGGGAACCGCGGCGACGAGCAAGTATCGAGGAACCTAGTCTGTGGAGCCCGCCGGCGGGTTCACAAGCAGACCCAGTCGCTCGATCATGTTCTCTTTGAACAGGACAGCCTCATCGTCGGCAATGCCCCTGCGCCAACGAACGAATGTGCTACGACCTCGCACGAACAGCGGACCGGTCCCGCTGGCGAACGACTCAACATCTATGTTGATACGTGACGCGCCAAAATTCACCACGGTACCGGGCTTGTATCCTGCACGGAATGCGGCATACGCGTATTCGCTGCGCTCTGCCTTGTAGGCCGAGTTGTGACTAGCTATCTGCACACTCTCTGAACGAACAGTTTCGCCAGCTCTGAACAGAGTGCCCTCTTTACCAACCAGAAAGACGCCGAGGCGCCAAACCTCGCCTATTTTGACAAAGCGACCACGACGCGGGAGGCCCAAAACCAGACTCGGCGCAATGTACTCGCCTAGCTGTTCTAGCGGCAGATTAGACGCGACGAGTTGCTCATGGATCCAACTGAGCACGGTACGAGTCTCTTCGAGTGCAGCCTGTACATCGTCCTCATTTCTCACACAATGAGTCTATGTGGCGAGATAAAGGCGTATGTGGTGGCAGCCATCCGTTCGCAGCGGTTGAACATCACCACCGGATGACATCTTTATACTCGTCAACATGGAACGATTCCGAACGATGATTGTGGGGAAGGTCTACCCGCTGTATGTGAACAAGGTCGAGCGCAAAGGGCAGTCTCGCAGCGACCTCGACACCATCATTCGATGGCTGACGGGGTTCACCCAAGCCGAACTTGACCGAAACGTCGCCGATGGAGTCACGTTCGAGGACTTCTTCGACAGAGCGACTCTCAATCCACACGCCGATCAGATAACCGGAGTCATTTGCGGAGTCCGGGTCGAAGAAATCAGCGACCCACTAGTCCAGAAGGTCCGCTATCTCGACAAACTCGTTGACGAGTTGGCCAAAGGGAAATCGATGGAGAAGATTCTTCGCTCTCCGTGACCGCTCAGGCGCGTATTAGGCCCGCGTGAGACGTCGGGCCGTGATTACGCCAGCGAGAACAAACACCAAGCCGGCGAAGAAAACAATCCCGGGGGCGTTGTCGCTAGTTCCAGTGTTCGCCAACGGTTCTGACAAACCGTCGAAGTAGGACTCAAACATCACTCCGAGGGAGCCGCCGGATCTGTTCTCCACGAATTCGAATGCGTAGGTGAACGAGGTGACTCCGTCATAGGAAACTTCGGCCGCAAAGTCGGGATCGTCATCGGACGATTCCTCTCCGAAGAACCGCACGAAGTTCGCGTCCTCCGTCACAACCAACTCGGAACTAGATCTGAGTTCGAACGACGTCGGTTTCGGTGACGAGAACATGACACTTTGGCCTCCGTCAATGTCCTGAACGTTGAGAAGCAGGTTGTCGAGAGTCACCGGGCTTCCCGCAGTTTGGAATGCGACGGTGATCTCAATCGAGGACGCGGCGGACGGATCTTCCCCGTTGCAGATATCCACGTCGTTGTGAATTCCGCGGTCCGATCGATCGCCTTGATATTCATCGACCGCAGTAATGTATCCGTCTGCCATGCGGTCCGAAGCGACAAAATCTGCCTGAGCATAAAGGTAATCTCCTGCTTCGACATCCGCGCGATACGCTGCGTTGGTGTAACAACCAACGGTAAGGTCGTCTTCTTCTGTTGGGTTTAATCCGTTGAGATGATCGATCTGGGCCTGCGTGAACTTTTGGTAATTCCAGCCCGAAACAACATCATCCGAAACGTCACCAACTGTGACAAGAGCATCGATTTGGTTTCCATCAATCGTCGCAACATTCGAGTAGAGAAGGTTGTCCCCGGTGGTGACATCGGTCAGGCGATCGAGATCACCCGGGTTTGCGAAATTGAAATCCACCCCGGAAGCGTCGAGAGCGACGGCATGAGCCGGACTGACCAGTGCGACAGAGAGTGCGAGGCCGACGAGCGTGGAGGCAGAAAGAAGACGGCGGTTCATGGTGAGCCTTTCGAAGTGTTGTTATAACCGTAGCAGAACCGGGCTACGAGGTCGGGCTGGGAGGTAAGGCTGCGAAGACGCGCTGGGAAGTCGGGCTGCATAGTCGGGCTGCATAGTCGGACTGCACCCCTCCGCTCGAAATCGCAACGCGTGCGCGTTGCAAACGATTTCTCGGACGGCGGGGGCCCACATGTCGGCCAGGAAAATGAATAAAGACTGACCAACGGTCAGTCTTTATTCATGGTCGGGCTGACAGGATTTGAACCTGCGACCCCTTGACCCCCAGTCAAGTGCGCTACCAAGCTGCGCCACAGCCCGCTGCCTCACGGCAACCTGTTCAGCCTATCAAAATTATGACGGCCCCAATCAGACCGAGATCCCCAACAACTCCTTGACGGCCTGCTCGAAAACCAGGTGGTGCGCCGCGACGTCCTCGACGGTTGTTGTCGGACACATGAGCGCCATGTTGTGGAACGGCGTCAACATGATGCCCCGATTGGCGAGGTAAAGGTGCAGGAAGTCCTCGAGTTCGCCGTCCGCGGCCGCGTTCGATTCGCCACCGTTTCGAGGCCCCGGGCTGACGAACCGGTATTCACATCGAGCACCCAACTGAGCAATCGACCAGGGCAGGCCATACCTGTCGAAGAGAACATTCATGCCGTCGGTGAAAAGGGTGCACATCGCAATCATGTGCTCGAACGCGGCCTCGGTGAGAACGTGTTCAAGTGTGGCCCTCATGGCGGCAACGGACAGCGGGTTACCCGCAAGAGTTCCACCGACACCGCCCATGTCGACCAAATCAAGATCGTCGCGGGCAAGCGCCTGTGCAGCGAAATCGGCCGATAGTCCGTAGGCGCCGGTCGGGATGCCTCCCCCGATTGACTTTCCGATGACAACGATGTCCGGTTCGAGGTTCCACGCGCGGGTTGCCCCGCCGTAGCCCGCACTGAACGTGTGCGTCTCATCGACGATCAGCAGAGAGCCGTACTTCCGCGTGAGTGCACGGACGCCGTCGTGATACCCGTCCTCGGGCAGGACGATTCCGATGTTCGTGAGCGCGGGTTCAATCAACACTGCGGCAACATCGCCGTGAGCGAGTTCGCGCTCGAGAGCGTCGAGGTCGTTGAATTCGGCGACGCGACTCGTTTCGAGAACGTCTACTGGCTCGCCGACGTTACCGGGTCGGCTCATGGACTCACCGTTTGGTCCGACCACGATCAGCGACTCATCGACCGAGCCGTGGTAGCAGTAAGAGTGAAACAAGATTTTGGAACGGCCCGTGAGAGCGCGCACCAGACGAATCACCCATCGGTTCGCGTCCGTGGCGGTCAAGGCGAAGCTCCAGCGGTCCATCCCGAATCGACGTGTCAATTCCGCGCCAACCCATTCGGCATCGAGAGTGGGGAGCATTGTGGTCAGTCCGCCCTGGTCCGAGACGTGGCGCACAATTGCCGCCGCCACCTCGGGCGCGGCGTGACCCGCCATGGCTCCCGTGTCACCGAGTGCGAAATCGATGTAGTCGTTACCGTCGATGTCGCGGATTTTGTTCCCGCGAGCCGACTCGAAGTAGACGGGAAATGACCCGGCCTTCTTGTTCATCCACGTCATCGGCACACGGCCAAAAAGGTGCTCCGCAGAGGCATACGCGGCTTTGGACTTCGGGTGCGTCTTCTCGAACTCGTTGCGCTCTCGAGTGAACAGTTCATCGAGGCGATTGCGGTCGATTTCGGCCATCAGTGCACTTCCTTGCGAATCGTGAATGACCCCAGACTACTGGGCGCGGTGGTTCTCGAGCAGGTCGTTCAAGAGGGTCCAGGACTTTCCGAAGCGCGGGTGTAGCTCGAACGATTCGACGTCCGCCCGGGTAATCCATTGGAGGTCGGTGCTCTCAAGGTCGTTGTAGGCCGGTTCGAAATGCTCGCGCGTTTCGACAATCACCGTCGTGTACGCCCAGAATCCGAGGTCGATGACGTAGGTGTCGATCGGAATGAGAAGGCTCTCCGGGACCCCGGCCTCTTCGTGTGCCTCGCGCAACGCCCCGGCCGTCGCGTCCTCGCCGAACTTTAGGGCCCCGCCGGGGATACCCCAGGTTCCTCCGTGATGCGACCATTCGGCGCGCAATTGCAACAACACGCTGTCCGTTACCCGGTTCCAGACCAGAACACCCGCCGCACCAAACAGCCCCCAGACTCGCTCGCCGTTTGGGCCGTGGACCCAGTTGTCGCCGAAGTCGCGTTGGTGCGGAGGGGGCAGGTAGTTCACGTGTCGAATCTACTTCCGAGGTCCGCGTTTTTCGCGCACTCGCATCGACACGTTGATAGGCGAGCCCTCGAAACCCCAAACCTCGCGAAGGCGGCGCGTGATGAATCGACGGTATTGCGGGTCGAGGAATCCGGTTGTAAACAAGACGAATGTTGGCGGACGGGTCGACGCCTGAGTACCAAACAGAATACGGGGTTGCTTCCCGCCGCGAACGGGGTGCGGGTGAGCCGCCGCGAGTTCCGAGAGGAAAGCGTTGAGCTTTCCCGTTTGAATTCGGGTGTCCCACGATTCAAGAGCAAGTTCCAGTGCCGGCACCAACTTCTCGAGGTGGCGACCCGTTCGTGCGGAAATGTTGACGCGCGGCGCCCACGCCACGTGAGCGAGGTCTTGGTCAATTTCCCGCTCAAGATAACGACGGCGATCGTCGTCGAGCAGGTCCCACTTATTGAAGGCGAGGACGAGTGAACGACCCGATTCCAACGCCATGTCGATGATGCGAATGTCTTGTTCGCTGATGGGTTCGGTCACATCGAGAACAACGACCGCGACCTCGGCCTTTTCCAGCGCGGCGGCGGTTCGCAACGACGCATAGAAATCCGCACCCTGTGCCATGTGCTGGCGGCGACGAATACCGGCGGTGTCAACGAAACGCCACACCTTTCCGCCCAGTTCGACCTGTTCGTCGATCGGGTCGCGCGTCGTGCCCGCCAACTCGTTGACAACGACACGTTCTTCGCCAGCCGTCTTGTTGAGAAGTGACGACTTTCCGACATTCGGACGACCGATGATTGCGACGCGTCGCGGACCACCGATTTCCGTCTTGGCGACCGCACTGATCTCGGGAAGGATCGTGAGCACCTTGTCGAGCATGTCCGCGACGCCTCGACCGTGCAGCGCCGAGACGGGCCAGGGCTCACCCAGTCCAAGTGACCAGAGAGAAGCGGCTTCGGGTTCTTGGCGAGCGTCGTCGACCTTGTTTCCGACGAGGATGACAGGCTTTTTCGACGCGCGAAGCATCGTCACGACTCGTTCGTCGGTCGCCGTTGCCCCCACCATCGCGTCCACCACGAAAAGGACTGCGTCGGCAAGCTCGACCGCGATTTCGGCTTGGAGTGCGACGCTCTTGTCGATTCCGCGCGCGTCGGGTTCCCAACCGCCGGTGTCAACCAGCGTGAATTTGCGGTCGTTCCATTCGGCCTTGTAGGTCACGCGGTCGCGCGTGACGCCGGGAACGTCTTCGACAACCGCTTCACGACGACCGAGAATTCGATTGACGAGCGCGGACTTGCCGACGTTGGGCCGACCGACAATCGCCAGAACGGGAAGCGCGGGAAGTTCAATGACCTCGTCGGTATCGCCGAGGTGGGATTCGAGAAGAGAGATGTCCTCGTCATCGAGGTCGTAGTCCGCGAGTCCTTGCCGGAGTGCCTCGGCGCGCTGGGCGGCGTCCGCGTCGGTCAGTTCCGACATTCGGTCGACAAGGTCGCCGATGTCGTCGTCGTAGTTCTCGCTCATTGGTCACTCCCTGCTCGCACAATGTCGACGATTGCCGAGACGGTGTCCGAAAAATTGATGTCCGACGAATCGACGACTGTCACGCCAGGAGCGGCGGTAAAGAAGTCAACGACGTTCGAATCTTTGGCATCTCGCTCACGAACCGATGCGGTCGTTTCGGCGAGATCTCGGCCGGCGACATCGCCAGCCCTTCTTTCAATTCTAACCTCTTCGCGGGCGGTCAAGAGAATCCGGGTCGAGGCGTCAGGGAAAACGACCGTCGTCATGTCGCGACCCTCGGCAACTACTCCCGGAAAACCCGAGTGCGTCGCCAGGTCGCGGGCAGAATTCTTCATCCATTCCCGTACTCGCAGGTTCTGCGCAACAGCGCTGACGGCGAGGCTGATACGCGGGTCCCGAATCTTTGCGGTCACATCGACATCCCCCACGGCAAACGACTCGAGATCCGGATCAAGCGAACTCGAATAGGTAAACGTGCCGAGAAGCCCCGCGACGGCGTCCTCGTCGGCCAGGTCGATGTCTTGATCGAGTGCCCACCACGTTAATGCCCGATACGACGCACCGGTGTCGAGGAATCCGTACCCCAATTGGGCAGCGACCGCCCGCGCGACGCTCGACTTGCCGCTGCCGGCCGGACCATCGATGGCGACAACAATCACTGGCTCTCGCCCGCGATTCTCCAGCCTCGCGCTTCCAGAGCGCTCACGAGGGATTCCTCGGCTGTCGGTAGCACCGATACCTCGGCGAAGCCGATGGCCGAGCCTGGCGAGTGTTCGAGCCGGAGGTCCTCCATGTTGACACCAAGGTCACCGATATCGGCGAGCAATTGCGCCAATTGTCCTGGGCGGTCGTCAATGACAACCAAAATGTGTGCAAATCGAGCACTGCGACCGTGCTTTCCGGGAATGCGTGACACTCCGGTGTTCCCGGACGCCAAAAGGTCCGCGAGCGCGGCTGTCGGTGTTCCACTCCGCAATGCCGTGACCACCGCATCGATCCGGTCGCGAACGTCTTCCAGGACGACCGTCACGTCGGCGGCATTAGCGCTGAGGATCTGAATCCACAGGCTCGGATCGCTGGACGCAATTCGAGTCATGTCCCGCAATCCTCCGCCAGCGAGTTCGACCGACGAGTCGGGCGCTCCGATGAGGCTCGACGCGACGGCGGATGACACGATCTGGGGGACGTGACTCACGAGGGCCACCGCGGAGTCGTGATCGGCCGTCGACATCTCGACGAGGTTCGCGCCACAGTCGATCGCTAGGTCGGATACGAGGTTGACCGCGGCCGAATCGGCATCCGGTCGAGGGCACACCACCCACGAACGACCCGTGAAGATATCGGCGCGAGCAGAGACCGCTCCCCCGCGTTCGCGACCCGCCATCGGATGCGAGCCGACGTAACGTGTCAGGTCAACGCCTCGCGATTGCAGGTCCGCCAGAATCGAACCCTTAACACTCGTAACGTCGGTGACGATTGCGTCAGGGAAATTCCGTAATTCGCGTTCGACAACGTCGGCAACAACATCGGGTGGTACGGCGACGACAATCAACTCTGGTTTTTCGCCATCCGCGGCGGGGTGTCCCGCTCCGTACTGGGATGCCAGTGCGACGGCGGTGGGAGACGAATCCACCAGAGAGACATCGATTTCGTGACGACGAAGGACCAATCCGATGGAGGTTCCGAGCAATCCGGCTCCGACGATTCGGACCGGACCGGAAACGCGGGCGTTAGTCACGAGCCGCCTCCTCACCGTCGGAATCCCGGGCCAGCGCGAGCACTTGCCCCACTTCAACCTTAGTGAGGTCGCGCGTGAGCCCCAGGGACAACGAGCCGAGACTCAGCGGTCCGAAACTCTTGCGATGAAGTTCGACGACGGGGTGACCGATCGCCTCACACAAACGGCGAACGATGCGGTTGCGGCCAGAATGCAACGTGATTTCGAGGAGGGTCTGTCCGCGCGACGGCTCCCCCACGATCGAGACGCGGTCGACCGCGATCGGTCCGTCCTCGAGCTCGATTCCGTCCTTCATCTCACGCAGGGTCGAACCCTTGACGAGGCCCGACACTTTGGCGAGATAGGTCTTGGCGACCTCGAACGACGGGTGTGCGAGCACGTGGGCGGCGTCACCGTCATTCGTCAGAATGAGCAAACCGGAGGTTTCGAAATCGAGTCGACCGACGTTGAACAGCCGCTCGTCGTAACCGGAAACGAAATCGCGCAGGTCGCGTCGCCCCCGATCGTCCGCCAGGCTTGACACGACACCGGTCGGCTTGTTCAACATGACGTAGCGCTTGCTGACATCGGCCTGGATTGGTTCGCCGACAACAGTGATTCGATCGATTTCGGGGTCGACTCGGGAACCCGGTTCGGT
>JAIOXB010000009.1 GCA_021741825.1 Microbacteriaceae bacterium | reverse complement strand
CGCTTGTGCGAGTCTTGCCCTTTTCTTCCGTGAGGACGAGATCGAGAACGTAGAACTCGTTGTAGAACTCGACGCCGAGTTTGGTGCAGTTCTGGAAGAGCGTCTGCAGAATCATGTGACCGGTGCGGTCCGCTGAGTAGCACGCGCGGCGAACAGGCGCTTTTCCGTGGTCACGCGTGTGCCCACCGAAACGTCGCTGGTCGATTTTGCCATCCGGGGTTCGGTTGAAGGGAAGACCCATTCTCTCGAGGTCGAGGATGGCGTCAATCGCTTCTTTCGCGAGGATCTCGGCGGCGTCCTGGTCTACGAGGTAGTCCCCGCCCTTGACGGTGTCGAAGGTGTGCCACTCCCACGAGTCCTCTTCGACGTTGGCGAGGGCCGCGGCCATTCCGCCCTGCGCCGCACCGGTGTGCGAACGTGTCGGGTACAGCTTGGTGATGACGGCGGTCTTTGCGTGGGGCGCCGATTCGATGGCTGCACGCATCCCTGCGCCACCCGCGCCAACAATGACAACGTCGTAATCGTGATGATGAACCGTGGTCACGGTTAACTCCTTATATCTAGAGGTCAGCTGGCCGAGCAGAACGAGGGAAGCAATTCCGCGGGGGAACCCACGGGGCACGGGTCGAGCGTGAAAATCACGAGCGTTCCGAGGACAATCAACATCGCGGTCGAGACCCCGAGGGCCACAAACAAGCCACGCTTTACGCCCGGGCGGTAGACATAATCGTCAATAACGACGCGCATGCCGTTGCTGCCGTGGATGAGTGCGAGCCATAACAACGTGACGTCGAACCACTGCCAGAACGGGTCGGCGAGTTTTCCGGCAACGAAGGCGAAGTCGATGGCCTTGACGCCACCGTCCTGCATCAGGTTGACGGTGAGGTGGGTGAAAATCAGCCCGATCAGGATGAACCCAGAGACGCGCATGAAAATCCACGCGAGGCGGTCTAAACGAAACAGTTTCACAATTACCCTCCGAAGACGTGCATCAGGTGACGGGGGAGGAACGCGACCATCACGACGGTCCACAGGACGAGCACTCCATAGAACAGTGCGCGGTGGTGGCGTGATGCCCACGCGGTCATGTCAACCAGAATGATTCGCAAACCGTTGAACGCGTGGAAGACGATGGCCGCAACGAGGACTGCTTCGCCGAGTCCCATGATTGGCGTTTTGTACGACGCCATGACGACGTTGTACAGATGGGGGTCAATGCGAACGGTTGCGGTGTCGAGCACGTGAACCAGCAAAAAGAAGTAAATCGCGATACCGGTGATGCGGTGAAGGACCCACGACCACATGCCTTCGTGTCCGCGATAGAGCGTTCCTCGAAACACGGTTTTTGGCCTACTGGGGGTTTTGATTGACAACTCGATTCCTCCTGGAACACGAACAATTTGAAACCAGTCTAACCCCCTCGCGTAGGCTGTACGACATGACGAGCTCTCATCGCGAAGCTAACTTTTACGCAGTTATTCCCGCGGGCGGCGTCGGTTCGCGGTTGTGGCCCTTGTCACGAGCCGATGCCCCGAAGTTCCTTCACGACCTCACGGGAAGCGGGCGTAGTCTCCTCGTCGAAACGTGGGATCGGCTCGAACCGATCGCCGGCGACAACATCGTTGTGGTGTGTGGAACGACACACGCGACGGCCGTTGCGAATGAATTGCCGATGCTCACCGCGGATAACACGGTTCTCGAACCGTCGCCGAAGGATTCGACCGCCGCAATTGGTCTCGCCGCCGCAATTCTTGTTCGACGAAATCCCGATGCGATCGTGGGTTCGTTCGCCGCTGACCACGTTATCGATGACCAGCGTCGCTTCATCGCCGCGGTGAACGAAGCAATCGCTACCGCTGAGGCCGGGTACATCGTGACGATTGGTATTCGTCCGACCTCGCCGTCGACCGCGTTTGGGTACATCGAGTCGGGCGAAGAGTTGGATGTTGCCGCTGCGCGACACGCGCATCGCGTGGTCCGCTTCGTCGAAAAGCCCAGCCTAGACAAAGCGACCGAATATGTCGAAGGCGACACTCATTTGTGGAACGCGGGAATGTTCATCGCCAAAGCGAGCGTTTTGCTTGAGGAGCTTCGAGCGAACCGCCCCGATGTGGCGGATCCCATCGATGAGATTGCGGACGCGTGGGACACCCCCGAACGTTCAGCCGTCCTCGAACGAGTGTGGCCGATAATCCCCAAGGTCGCCATTGATTACTCCATCGCCGAACCCGCGGCGGAACACGGCCGGCTTGCGGTCATCCCCGGGGACTTTCAATGGGACGACGTCGGCGACTTTGCCTCGTTGGCCAGGCTTCACACGAATGGTCGGGCGAACGTGTTGGCCACTCTGGGAGAAAACACCCGCGTATTGAATCAGGGTTCCAGCGGCGTGGTCGTGTCACAAACCAAGCGGCTGATCTCGCTCATTGGCGTCAAGGACATCGTCGTGGTCGACACCCCCGATGCGCTGCTGGTCACGACGGCGGCCCACGCGCAGCGCGTCAAGGACATCGTCGAACAGATTCGCCAATCAGGAGACGACGCGGTTCTCTAGTCCCGGCTCAAATCGCGGAGATGGACCGACAATGTAACGATTTGGCGGTGTTTCGCGGTTTCACCGCAGAAATCTATCGTTTCGCGACTCCCTTCAATAAGATGTAGGGAGTCGTGGTGCCCTTCCGGGATTCTCTGGACTGGGCCCACACCATCCAATGAGAGGAATCACCCTGTGAAGAACATCACATCGCGTGCCTGGACTGGGCTCGCACTTGCGAGCGCAGCCACGGTCATCCTGACCGGTTGTGCCGCAGCACCCACCGAAGGCGCTGGACCCGTCGAGCCAATCGACTACCTGGCTTGCGCCGTTTCGGACGAAGGCTCGTGGAACGACAAGTCGTTCAACCAGTCGGTATATGAAGGTCTCGAAAAGTCGAAGGCTGAACTCGGAGTTGAAATCGCGGACGCCGAATCGGCAACCCCCGATGACTTCGGACCGAACCTTCAGGCCATGATTGACCAGGGCTGCGACATCACGATCGCCGTCGGATTCAACCTTGTCGACGCAGTCAACGTTGCTGCTGAGGCAAACCCCGAGATGAGCTTCGTCACGATTGACGGATGGTCGAACGGTGCAACGAACCTCAAGCCTGTCAACTACGCCATGAACCAGTCGTCGTACCTCGCCGGCTACCTCGCGGCAGCACAGTCGACGACCAAGGTTGTTGGTACCTACGGTGGAATGCAGATTCCCGCCGTTACCGACTTCATGACCGGCTACTACTACGGAGCCATGGCGTGGGGAACTGACAACGCAACGGATGTCACCGTTGTTGGCTGGGACCCCGCAACCGAGACCGGTGACTTCATTGGTGACTTCGTCCCCAACTCGGGAACCTCGAAGACGATTGCTGCTGGCCAGATTGAAGCCGGCGCTGACGTCCTCTTCCCCGTCGGTGGCGACCAGTTCGGTGCAGTTTCCGAAGCCATCGTTGAAGCCGGTATTGACGGACGCATGATCGGTGTCGACAAGGACATCGCCGCTACCTCGCCTGAGTACGCAGAATGGGTACTCACCTCGGCCGAGAAGCGCATGACCCTCGCCGTGTTCGACATCATCAAGCAGATCGCGGTTGACGGCGGTGCCTTCACGGGCGACGTTTACCTCGGAACGCTCGAGAACGGTGGAACGGCACTTTCGGCAATCACCAACTACTCCGGTGCAACCGCACAGGCAGACGTTGAGGCCAAGCTGGCAGAACTTCAGGCCGGCATCATCGACGGGTCGATTAGCCCGCTCGGTTAGGCTGTAAAAAGCTAAAGTCGGGGGTCGTCGAGACACTGTCTCGGCGGCCCCTGTCCCATTCTCTTCAAGGATGAAAAGATGAAACTCGAACTCCGCGGAATCACCAAACGATTCGGAGCGCTCGTCGCCAACGACCACATCGATCTCGTGGTCAACTCGGGCGAGATTCATGCGCTTTTGGGTGAAAACGGAGCGGGTAAATCGACGCTCATGAACGTTCTGTACGGTCTCTACACGGCCGAAGAAGGGGACATCGTTCTTGACGGTGTCGTTCAGAAGTTCAAAGGACCCGGCGACGCGATGGCGGCCGGAATCGGGATGGTCCACCAACACTTCATGTTGATTCCCGTCTTCACTGTTGCAGAGAACGTGGTGCTCGGTCATGAGCCCACGGGAATTCTCG
Organism: Microbacteriaceae bacterium; assembly: GCA_021741825.1. Classification (GTDB taxonomy): domain Bacteria; phylum Actinomycetota; class Actinomycetes; order Actinomycetales; family Microbacteriaceae; genus MWH-TA3. Next base: position 19,704 of record JAIOXB010000009.1, on the reverse strand, counting down.
ACACACTCGACCTCGACGCGGCCCGCAAGCTTGTCCGCGAAATTTCCGATCGATTCGGTTTTGAAATTGACCCCGACGCCCTTATCGAAGACCTTCCCGTCGGAGCGCAGCAGCGCGTTGAAATCATCAAGGCACTAGCACGCGACGCCAAGGTGCTCGTGTTGGACGAACCCACCGCCGTGCTGACCCCGCAGGAAACCGATGAACTCATGGGAATCATGAAGGGCCTCGCGAAAGCGGGAACCTCCATCGTGTTTATCACCCACAAACTTCGCGAGGTCCAGGCCGTCGCGGACCGCATCACGGTCATCCGACTCGGTGCGGTTGTCGGCGAAGCGAAACCTTCGGACTCTGCCGCGACTCTCGCCACAATGATGGTCGGTCGTGCGGTTGACCTGTCGGTCACCAAATCGGCCCCGAAACGTGGCGATGCCGGGCTTTCCGTCGCGGGACTCACGGTGATTGGCGATCGGAACAACAAGGTCGTAGATGACGTCTCGTTCGAGGTTCACGCTGGCGAGGTTCTGGCGATTGCCGGCGTCCAGGGAAACGGTCAAACCGAATTAGCCGAGGCCCTCGTCGGGCTGCGAACCCCGAGTGCAGGGGCGATTCACCTCGGCTCGATGGACATTACCCACTCCAGCGTGCGCCAGGTAATCGACGCCGGTGTCGGGTACATCCCCGAAGACCGATCCAAGGACGGTCTCGTGGGGGACTTCACGATCGCTGAAAACCTCATGATCAACCGCTCGTACGGCCCGCCCTTTGCCAAGGGACTCAACATCGACTTTGCCAATCGCGAGCGCATCGCCGCGGAACTCATCAAGGAATACGACGTTCGCACCCCGTCGCAGGTGACTCTCGCCAAGAAGCTCAGCGGTGGAAACCAACAGAAGGTCGTCGTCGCCCGCGAACTGAGCCGTGACCTCAACCTGTTGATTGCGTCGCAACCGACGCGTGGGGTCGATGTTGGCTCGATTGAATTCATTCACGAACGCATCGTCGCCACGCGCGATGCCGGGAAACCCGTGGTCATTATTTCAACCGAATTGGACGAAGTCACTTCTCTCGCGGATCGCATTGCCGTGATGTATCGCGGCCGAATCGTGGGAATCGTCGATGCGAAGACCTCGCGAGAGACTCTGGGGCGCATGATGGCAGGAGCAACGGTTTGAGCGACACAACAGAAACTCCGGTCGCCGGTCGCGGCGCAACCGTGATCCGAGAAATCATGTCGGGCGGTGCGACGCGAGCCCTGTTGTCCGTTGTTGCCGGTTTCATCATCGGCGCGATATTTATGGTCTTCTCGAGTGAAGAATTCCTCGCGGCGGCGCAGTACTTCACCTCGCGCCCAACTGACGCCCTCGGCGCCGCGTGGACCGCGATCGCGGAGGGGTATTCAGCGTTGTTCCGGGGTTCGATTTACAACTACAACGCAGACAATTTTGAAGCGTCGATTCGTCCGATGACCGAGACGCTGCGATTTGCGGGCCCTCTCATCGCATCGGGACTCGGTGTTGCGCTCGCGTTCCGCGTCGGATTGTTCAACATCGGTGCGAGCGGACAACTGTTGTTCGGAGCACTGTGGGCCACCTGGATTTCGACGCGAGTGGAACTCCCGTGGGGACTTCACCTCGTCGTCGCCGTGTTGGTCGCAATTTTGGGTGCCGCGGCCTACGGCGCCATCGTCGGATTCCTGAAAGCACGAACGGGCGCGCACGAAGTGATCGTGACCATCATGCTCAACTACATCGCGGCGGGAATCCTCACCTTCTTCTTCCGCACCCCGGAACTTCTTCGCGAGGTCGACGGGGGCGGAACTCCCAAGTCCGACGCTCCGGCCGAAACCGCGCAATTGCCGCTCTTGCTGGGTCCCGAATTCACGCTGCACGCGGGATTCATTCTCGCCATCGTCGGCGTTTTTGTGTACTGGTGGCTCATGGAGCGTTCGACTCTCGGGTTCCGTTTCCGCATGGTCGGACACAACGCTGATGCGGCCCGCACCGCCGGAATCAATGTCGAGCGGATGTTCGTCTTGGCCATGGCCGCTTCGGGCGCCTTCGTGGGTCTGGCTGCCGCCAATCAAGCTCTCGGGGTTCGCGCGGGGCTCACTCCCGACATCGACGGAAGCATCGGATTCGATGCCATCACGGTCGCCCTGCTGGGATCCTCCACGGCACCCGGGGTGTTGCTCGCGGGTCTTCTGTTCGGCGCTTTCAAAGCCGGAGCGCCCCAAATGCAGGTCATCGGACTTGCTCCCGAGATCACGGGAGTGGTCCAGGGCTTCATCGTCCTGTTCATCGCCGCACCGCCACTCGTTCGCGCGATCTTCCGACTGCCCCCGCCCCAAAAGACCACGGTCATCGCGGACTGGTGGCACAAACTGACGACGAGAGGTGGTGCGAAATGAACACCGTCGTGACACCCGGATTGTTTTCACAATTAGACGCATCGGTCTCGAAAAAGACTCCGTACCTGATGGGCGCTTTTTCGGTTTTCGTTCTGGTGGCGTTTGGCTTCCTCGGAAAAACGGAAACGGTAGCCTTCCAGTGGACCAAGGAAGACGACGCCATCAACCTCCCGGACTTCCTTGTCGCGTCGAACCTGGTCGGGCTCGTACTCGGCACGGTACTCGTGGCGATCACGGTCGTGTCGTTCGTGTTGGCACAACGCAAACGGGTGACACCGCTGTGGCTCACCCTGATTTTCGGGTTACTCGCGGTCGTTGCACTGCTGGCCTGGTTGGCGGCGGGAAACACCCTTCCGTTCGCGTTCATTCTCGGAAACGCCGTGGTGCTCGCCGTTCCCCTCGCCCTCGGGGCGATGGGCGGAATCATGTCCGAGCGCGTGGGTGTCGTCAACATCGCGATTGAAGGGCAACTCCTCACCGGGGCGTTCCTCGCAGCGGTTGTCGGATCGCTCACGGACAACCTGTATCTCGGGCTTATTGTCGCCATGATCGGCGCCGCGTTGCTGTCCATGGTTCTTGCAGTGTTCTCGATTCAGTATCTGGTCGACCAAATCATTGTCGGTGTCGTGCTCAACGTTCTCGTCTTGGGAATCACCAACTTCCTGTACGCCCAGTGGCTCTCGAACGACGGGCAAAACTCGAACTTCCCTGGGACTTTCCCCATCATCCCGATTCCGGGGCTGTCGGCCATTCCGGTCATCGGTCCGGCCCTGTTCGAGGCGCGAATCACGACGTATCTCGCGTACGTGATCATTCCCGTTCTCTGGTTCATCCTGTTCAAGACGCGCCTTGGGCTTCGGGCGCGGTCGGTCGGGGAACACCCGCTGGCGGCCGACACCGTCGGAATCAACGTCGCGCTGACTCGTTTTTGGTGGGTGACGTTCGGCGGTTTGGTTGCCGGGCTCGGTGGCGCGGCTCTGACCATTGGTGCCGTCGGAGCGTTCGGTCGAAACATGTCCGGCGGACAAGGCTTCATCGCGCTCGCGGTGGTCATCCTCGGTCGTTGGCACCCGTTCTCGGCGGCCGCCGCCGCGCTGTTGTTCGGATTCTCAATCGTGCTGCGAGTCTGGGCTAACCAGGTCAGCCCGGGAATTCCGACAGACTTCATCACGATCGTGCCGTATGTCGTGACGCTCATCGCCGTCGTTGGATTCGTCGGACGCGTTCGAGCCCCGGCGGCAACCGGCAAACCGTACATCAAGGGGTAACCGTGTCGGACATCAACTGGGACGAGCTTCGCGCCGCGGCAAACGAGGCCATGGGCAAGGCCTATGCGCCCTACTCCAACTTCCCCGTCGGTGCCGCTGCTCTGGTGGACGATGGGCGAATTGTCAGCGGCTGTAACGTCGAAAACGCGAGCTACGGCGTCGGACTCTGTGCCGAGTGTGCGCTCGTCAGTGCTCTGGCGATGTCGGGCGGAGGCAAGCTCGTCGCCTTCACGTGTGTCGACGGCCACGGCGACGTTCTTATGCCCTGTGGTCGATGCCGTCAACTGCTGTTCGAGCACTCGGCCCCGGGAATGGTTCTCGAAACCGTCTCGGGGATGCGAACAATCGACCAGGTGCTGCCCGACGCGTTCGGCCCCCGGGAACTCAACGCGTATTCTCTGATTGACCCCGCTTCGACAACAACTTGTGAAGGATGCGAATGACCGCCATCGAACCGTTTGATGCGGTCGACCTCATCAAAACCAAGCGCGACGGGGGCGAGCTGTCGACCGCGCAAATCGGTTGGCTCGTTGACGCGTACACCCGTGGATACGTTGCCGACGAACAAATGTCGGCCATGACGATGGCGATTTTCCTGCGCGGGATGGTGTCGTCGGAAATCAACGATCTCACCGCAGCGATGGTGAACTCGGGCGAACGCCTCGATTTTTCTGGACTCTCGAAAATCACGACCGACAAGCACTCGACGGGCGGGGTCGGCGACAAGATCACGCTGCCACTGGCGCCTTTGGTCGCGAGTTTTGGGCTTGCTGTGCCGCAATTGTCGGGGCGCGGACTCGGTCACACGGGCGGGACGCTGGACAAGTTCGAGAGCATCCCAGGGTGGCGCGCAAACCTCACGAACGCCGAAATGCTCGCCCAGTTGGAATCGGTTGGTGCCGTTGTCTGCGCGGCCGGGTCGGGGCTCGCGCCTGCCGACCGCAAGTTGTACGCCCTTCGCGACATCACGGGGACGGTTGAAGCGATTCCGTTGATTGCGTCGAGCATCATGAGTAAAAAACTTGCCGAGGGCACTTCGTCTCTCGTGCTCGACGTGAAGTTTGGCAACGGTGCTTTCATGAGCGAGTTTGAGCGTGCGAAGGAATTGGCCAATGTCCTCGTCCGCATCGGAAACGATGCTGGCGTCGCAACGCGCGCCGTGCTGACGAACATGAACACGCCGCTTGGACTCGCAATTGGTAACGCGAACGAAGTCCGCGAATCGGTCGAGGTTCTCGCCGGGGGTGGACCAACCGATGTGATTGAGGTCACGGTGACGCTCGCCGAACACATGCTCGATCTGGCTGGGATGACGGGCGTCGATGTTCGTGCCAACCTTGCCAACGGCAAAGCGATGGATTCGTGGCGGGCGATGGTTTCTGCCCAGGGCGGTGACCCTGTCGCTGCCCTCCCGGTCGCATCGGAAACGCGCGTCGTGACCGCTACTCGAGACGGAGTGGTGTCGCATATGGATGCGCTTCCGTTCGGAATCGCCGCGTGGCGACTCGGTGCCGGTCGTGCACGAAAAGAAGATCCCGTCATTCACGCCGCGGGGATTGACCTTGCCGTGAAGCCGGGCGACTCCGTGAAAGCCGGTGACACGATCTTTACCCTCTCGGCGAACGACCCGGCACGTTTTGAACGCGCACTCGAAGCACTGGACGGCGCATGGGACATCGGTGACAACGTCGTCGACCACGGTCCTCTCATCGCCGAGGTCATCACAGGATGAACCGCATCGGACTTCCCCAGGTAACACCGGGGGACAGGACCACTCACGTCTTCCCCGGAACCGACGTCACTGTCGAATCATTGCCGAAGGTATCCCTGCACGACCACCTCGACGGCGGGCTTCGCCCGTCGACCGTCGTGGAACTTGCGGCGGCGGGCGGTATCGAGATCCCCAGCGCCACAGCGGAAGAACTCAACGAGTGGGTTCGGTCCAATGCCGACTCGGGCAACCTGGTCGACTATTTGGCGACCTTTGCTGTCACCCTGTCCGTCATGCAAACGGCCGATAACCTCGAGCGCGTTGCGCGCGAATTCGTCGACGATCTGATTGCGGATGGCGTGGTTTATGCCGAGATTCGGTGGGCTCCGGAACTTCACCTCGAGCAGGGGCTCGACATGCGCGGCGCGATTGATGCCGTTCAGCGCGGTATTGATTCAGCCGTTGAGGGCGGCCGGGCATCGGGACGTTCCACCCAAGCCTTTCAACTTCTGTGTGCGATGCGCCAGAACGACCGCGCCGACGAGGTTGCCGACCTTGCGATCGAATACCGCGGCCGTGGTGTCGTTGGTTTCGATATAGCTGGACCCGAGGCTGGGTTCCCGGTGTCTCGGCTCGCTTCAGCGTTTGCGAAACTCGATGCAGCGTGGGTTCCCAGAACCATTCACGCGGGTGAAGCTGATGGGCTCGAGAGCATCGAAGGTGCGCTGCTCGACGGGCGAGCATTGCGATTGGGCCACGGAGTTCGAATTACCGACGACCTTTCCATCGAGGAATCCGAGGGCGCTAGCCACATCACGCTCGGTCCGCTCGCCGAATGGGCGCGCGATCGCCGAATCGCGCTCGAGATCTGTCCGACGTCCAACGTCCACACGAATGCGTTCGACCGGTTCGGTTCGACGATCGACGATCACCCGTTCGACATGCTGTACCAACTCGGCTTTGCCGTCACGGTCAACACCGACAATCGACTCATGAGCGGAACGAGCCTGTCCCGCGAAATTGCGAACCTTGCCCAGACTTTCGGCTACGACCTTGACGATGTGTTGCAGTGGCAACTGAACGCCGTCAATGCGGCGTTCATCGCGAGCGACGAACGTGACACCCTGTCCGACTTCTTGATGTCGGCCTATACGAGCTAGCCGACTTCGTCGGCAACGCGCTGGTCGGCGTGGAGGCCTTCGCACTCGAGGTTGACCGAGTCAGCAGCACAGGTGTCGCACATGATCGCGCGGTGACGACAGTCGAGGTTCGCACAATTGACGACCGACGACGAAGCCGAACCGCAAATGTCACAGTCTCCGATGACCGCGGCGTCAGCACTGAAGTTGACCGTCATGCGTTCATCGAATACATACAGCGAGCCCTCCCAGAGGCCCTTGTCTCGATAGGCCTCGCCGTATCGGACGATTCCGCCCTCGATCTGATAGACCTCTGAGAACCCGCGGTTGAGCATCGCCGCACTGAGGATTTCGCACCGAACGCCCCCCGTGCAGTAGGTGACAATCGGTTTGCTCTTGAGGTGGTCGTATTTGCCGCTGTCGAGTTCGGCGATGAAATCATGAGTCGTGCGCACGTCGGGAACGACCGCGTTCTTGAACCGACCGATGCGGGCTTCGAACCTGTTTCGTCCATCGAAAAACACGACGTCGTCGCCGCGCTCGGCAACGAGCTCGTTCACCTGGCGTGGGCTGAGGTGCTGCCCGCCATTAAGAACCCCCGTCTCGTCGATGACGATTTCCTCGGGCGACGCGAACGCAACGAGTTCAGGGCGGGACTTGACGCTCAGACGCGGGAAGTCATCACCCGTTCCTTCCGACCACTTCACGTCCATCTTCCCAAAGCCGGGATACTGCTTGGTCGCTTTCACATATTTCTTGATGTTCGCCATCTCGCCACCGACGGTTCCGTTGATTCCATGGGGTGACACAATGATTCGACCGGTCAGAGCGTGCTGCTCACACAGCGCCCGTTGCCACAACAACACCGCGTGCGGGTCCGCGACCGGCGCGAACGCGTAGTACAGGATTATCTTGGGGAGCGGCACAGGCTTGAGTTTATCGGCTGCACACAAAAGGGTGCCGCGACGATGTTACGTCACGGCACCCGATTGGCGAGGCTCAGTTATTCAGGGATGAAGTCCCACACGCTGGCCTTGTAGGTGTCCGCACTGGTTACCGTGTACATCGTCGCATTTCCGTCGGAATCGGACGAAAAGCTCGCAATGATTCGACTGCTTTGGTTGCCCATGCCTCTCATTTCGAGGATGTCACCGTTGGTGACAACTCCGGTCTCCGTGTTAATGGTCGCGACGGTCGCCCGGCCGATGCCTTCGCCATCAAACTCCGCCGATCCCGTAATCATCAGAGACCATTCCGTGGGCGATTCTTGGGCCAGGGGTGTCACCGTCGTCCACATCCCGAAATCGGTAGTCGGGTCGAGCGCGATGTCATCGCCCTCAATGGTGATCGCGGATCCCGTCATTGAAAACAATTGGACCGGGGAGGATTCCGAGGACCAACTCGGGTCGATCAAATCGCTTGAGATTCCGAACCACGTGCCTGGTGTGGTTCCCGCAGCAATGTTGATAAACCCAGGTTCGTCATGACCCGTCCAAGGATTCGACGTCAGGTTGGTCACACTGGGGGGAACGAGTAGATCTGCGCGCACCGTGTTGATTGAACGCTTGGAAATGGCTGCTTCATTGGTTCCGCAATTACCGTCCGAATCCTTTGATGACACCCGAGTGTAGACGACAACCGCTGCTTCGGAACCGGATGCACGAGTGTCCGTTCCGTAGGTCGAGACGACACAGGGGCGTGACTTGGTCCCCGTGCCGAGCGTGGCTACGACGGACGCTACGCCCGAAACCACTTTGGCCAACACGGATTTGCCGATCGCGCCGTTGTAGCACCACACCTGGAGAAGTGGGCTGACCGTTGCAGCAGAAACGGGTGCGACGTACCCAGCGGTAAATCCCCTGCCGCACAAGCCGTTAAGTTTCTTGGCGGTGAAATTGGCTGTTTGCTGCCCGATTGCCATCGTCATTGATCCCGACGTGAAGGCATAGGCTCCCTTGTTTCCGGGGACGAGCGTGACATAGTTCTGGCCGTCTGCTCCGTAGCGGGCAATCTCGAAGTAACCGTACTTCCCGGTATTGATCGGAATTTGTCCAATTCCCGCGAGATAGTTACTCGGGGTGCTCGCGGTCATGTGGACGACCTTGACATCACTGTTGGGATTGTCTTCCCAGGTAGGGCCCGGGTATGCCCAATAGAACATGCCGCCGAACCCGTCGGACCGACTGGAGAACTGGTCAAAGTTAGAGTTTGACTCAAGTACGGTCGGGGTGGTCCTCGACGTCGTTGTCAATTCTGCGGACCCGGCCTGACCGTCAACCTCGTCAAGCGAAGTTGGCCATGTTGCCGGTTGGTCATAGGTGGGGCAGGGTTCGGTGACCGAGGTGCCGTCGCCGCGTTTGACGTCGACGGTTCCTTCGTAGATTCCCGACTCGGTGGTGTCTACATATTCGTCGTCCTGCAAGTAAAGATTGAAGCCCAAGATCAGGTTTTCCGCCGGAAATTCCGTCGGATCTTCCGCGATCGCGAACGTCAACGCAGTTTCGACCGCCATGTCCCAGGTTCCGAATTCACTACCGCTTCCTTCATAAAGACGGAAGTCAGTTGAGGGAACGGAAACATTATCTCGTTCCATGACGTATTCGACGTCAAGGATGTCCCCGGGGTCGACAAGAGATTCATCGATGCACATTTCGAAATTTGCGGACAGGTCTCGGTCACCGTCAGCGGTGTCCAAGGTAACAGAGTCCTCGTTATACAGATAGAACTGTCCACTGAGCGAGGTGGTCAGGCCGTTGGAAATCGCCTTTGCCTTCTTGCCTTTTTTGCCGACTTTCACCACTTGCGAAGAGAAATTCGTGTTGACGATCTGATCAACGTTAGAACTGTTCGTAAGGGAATACGAGTCGGTTATCGACAAATTGTTGATGCAGTTCGTTGTCGAGGTGATGGTCAGCGTGTTCCCGGAGTCGTCAGGGCCGTAGCACTCCTCATCGTTCCAGTCCGACCCGTACCAATAGCGTTGCACTTCGAGTGGATAATCGGGCAGCACGGCCGCAGGTGGTTTCTTCAACTCGAAGGCAGTGCGCGTGAAGACGGTGTTGCTGGCGACCGGCCATCCCGAATACTCATCGGACACGTAGGCGCTACTGTAGACCTGTCCCTCCTCACCTGGACGAAACATGACCGTGTTGCCCACCGCAGTTCGCGTGTAGTTGTATGACTGCGCGGACACCGGTCCGGAATCCGCACTTGCGGTCGGGCCACTCACGGTGACGGCAGCGAGAACCATTCCGGCGATCGCCAATCGGGCGATGGTGGAACGAGAGAAAATGGAAGTGAACATCAGGGACCTTTCTCAGTAAATGTCTTACAAAGGCTAGCGATTGTAAATCTGTTTAGCAATACCCCTGTGACACCAAAACCGGGGATTGATTCAGCAGCGCGAGGTCGCAGAAATTGTGTCGTAGCCGCGCAACACGAAGGTGGGGCGACGGTTTGGTTCACCTGCAAGTTCGAGCGTGGGAAATCGTTCGATGAGCGCAGGCAACGAAATTGCCATTTCCAATCGCGCGAGCGGAGCACCGATACAGAAGTGAATCCCCGCCCCGAACGCGATGTGCTGGTTGGTCTCGCGGGTCAAGTCCATGGAATCCGCGTCCTCAAACACATCGGCGTCGCGATTGGCTGCGCCCAACAGTGCGGCGATCTTCTGACCCTCGCGGACGCGAACGCCGTTGATCTCGGTGTCGGTCGTGGCGGTGCGTTCGAACAGTTGTAGCGGCGAATCGAACCGCAGGAATTCCTCGAGCGCGGTGCGAGAGACCGCGAGGGGGTCATCGCGCAGAGGCTGCATCACGGTGGGTCGTCGAAGTGCGGCCACGATGCCGTTTCCGAACCCGTTGACACTCGCTTCGTGCCCAGCGTTCAGGAGCAGCACACACGTCGCGATGAGTTCCTCGACGCTGAGGCGCTCGCCGTCCTTCTCGGCAGCCGCGAGGGTGCTGATGAGGTCCGTTCCGGGACGCCTCTTACGCAGCTCCATCAAGCCGTGCACGTAGTCGGCGAATTCCGTGGCCGCCGCTCGGGCCTCTGCCTTGTGCGTCTCGGTCGGGTTGACCTCGTACATCTTGACAATGGATTGCGACCACGGTCGCAAGAGGTGTTCGTCGGCGTCGGGGAAGCCGAGCATGTGTGCGATGACCTTGACGGGGAGTGGTTCGGCGAAATCCGCAAGAACGTCGAACGTGCCGTTGCGCGCCAACTTCTCGGCGCAGTCGTCGAGCAGTTCTGCAGTGATTCGTTCAATGTCGGGCGTGAGTGCTGTGATTGTGCGCGGATTGAACGCCTTGCTGACGAGCGACTTGAGCCGTGTGTGTTTGGGTGGTTCCGAATCGAGGATCGAATCCGAATGCAGGTAGTTGAAGTCGTGCCATTCGGTCTCGGGCGTCTTCGGAGTGAAGATTCGGCCGAGCGTTTTCGACCGCAGCACGGCGTTGGCGTCGGCGTGACGCGCGGCGAGGAACATTCCGGTCGGTTCGTGCCAGAAGGGCTTCCCGACCGCCCTGGCCTCGGCCAGCGCGGGGTAGGGGTCGACGAGGAAATCCTTGTCGGCGAAATCAAGCAAGGGTGTCCTCGGTTTCGGTCATGCGATGAAAGCCCGGAGGTCGGATTCGATTGCCGCGACCACGTCGGCGACTCGAGCTGACCGATCGACACCCTCGGTGACGGCCGCATCGATGTAAATCTTGAGTTTCGGCTCGGTTCCCGATGGGCGAACGATGACCCGCGAACCGCCATCAATTGTCAGCCGAATCAAGTCTGTCGGTGGGAAGTTTTCGAATCCGTTCATGAAATCGTCCACTGCGGTCACGGCGTGACCGCCGAGCGTTGCGGGCGGTGCGTCGCGGAACCTCGACGAGATGGCGGGGATGTCCGACAGGTTCGCGACGCGAATCGAAATCTGTGTTGACGCAAATGCGCCGAACCGGTCGGCGAATTCGATGAGGTGGTCAGCAATCGTCAAACCGCGTTCCTGCAATTCGCCCGCCATCGCGAGGAAGTCGACCGCAGCGGAAATGCCGTCCTTGTCCCGGACCTTGTCGGGGTCAACGAGGTACCCGAGTGCTTCCTCGAACCCGAAAATGAGTTTCGGGACTCGGTTCACGAACTTGAATCCCGTCAGTGTGTACGAAAAATCGATTCCGTAGTCGGCCGCAACCGCACCGAGGGCGGGGGACGAGACGATGGACGCGGCGAGTGCGCCGGGGGATCCTGAACCCTTGTGTCGTTCGGCTGCGCGCCACCCGAGCAAACTTCCGACCTCGTTTCCGGTCAGTCGACGCCATTCGCCGTTTTCGCGGATCGCGACGGCGAGTCGATCGGCGTCGGGGTCGTTGGCGATGATGAGTTCCACCCCGGCCCGGTCGGCGGTCGCATAGGCGAGGTCTAGTGCCCCTGGTTCTTCGGGGTTCGGAAACGCCACCGTCGGGAACGACCCGTCGGGGTGAATCTGTTCGGTGACGACGATCGCGTCACCCAGTCCGGCGGCGAGGTAACACCGATTCGCGACCTCCCACCCCACACCGTGCATCGCGGTGTAGACGAAGCGGACGGGTGTCGCCGGCCTCGTCGAGATTGCCGCGGTCTTCTGGACGAACGTGTCGATGAGGGATTCGGGGGCGGTCTCGTAAACGCTCGATCGCGTGAAATCGGCGATGTTCAGATTCGCCGCTCGCAAAATCAGGGCTTCAATGTCGGTGTCGTCGGGGGACACAATTTGCGACCCCTGATCGTCGCCACCGAGGTACACCTTGTATCCGTTGTCACGCGGCGGGTTGTGGCTCGCGGTGACAACAACCCCGGCACTCAATCCCATTTCGCGCAGGGCGGTCGCGACAACCGGTGTCGGAACCGCGCGGTCAAACAAGATGACGCGCAGTCCGAGTCCCGCAAAGATTTCGGCGGAGTCGCGTGCGAACACATCCGAATTCACGCGACCGTCGTACCCAATCACGACGCTCGGGTTCGCTTCGCGTTGCAGGAGGAATGTGGCAAACCCGTGGGCTGCCTGCGTAACAAGCACCCGGTTCATGCGGTTCGGGCCGGCCCCTAACTTGCCTCGGAGTCCGGCTGTGCCGAAAGTCAATCGGCTATCGAAACGGTCAGAGAGGTCGGCGATTGCGGGTGCGTCGCCAGCATCGGCACGCTCGATGATCGCGCGTAACTCTGCGGCAGTCTCGGGGTCCGGATCCTGCACGAGCCACGCGTTCGCGCGGGCAATCAGGTCACTCGATGACACGGATTATCCCTTGACGAGAGCGGTGACGACGTTGGCAAGCAATGCCGACATCACGGGCTCGGCTTCTTTGCCCGCGGCGATGACCTCGGCGTGGCTGAGCGGCTCACCGAGTCCGGCGGCAAGGTTCGTGATGAGCGAAAACCCGAGAACTTCCATTCCCGCTTCCCGCGCGGCGATGGCCTCGAGAGCAGTCGACATTCCGACGATGTGTCCGCCCATGCGGCCCGCCATCTGCACCTCGGCCGGGGTTTCGTAGTGCGGTCCTCGGAACTGCACGTATACGCCTTCGTCCAGGTCGGGCTTGACGGTGCGAGCGAGATCGCGGAGGCGGGTCGAATACAGATCGGTCAGGTCGATGAATGTCGCGCCTTCGAGCGGCGACGATGCGGTGAGGTTGATGTGGTCACTAATGAGGACGGGAGTACCCGGTCCCCACGATTCCTTCAGTCCACCTGCTCCGTTGGTCAGCACCATGATTTTGGCGCCGGTTGCGGCTGCGGTGCGAACCGAATGGACAACGCGACGAACGCCGTGGTCTTCGTAAAAGTGAGTGCGGGCCCCGATGATGAGCGCGTGAGCCCCGGAGTCCGTGCGAATCGAACGAATCGTCCCGACGTGACCTTCCACCGCGGGTTTCGAGAAGCCCGTGATTTCCGTCGCGGGGAACTCGGCGATCGTCTCGCCGATGAGGTCAGCCGCTTTACCCCAACCGCTTCCGAGAGTCAGCGCGATGTCGTGCTTCGCCACCCCCGTCTTTTTCGCGATCTGGGTAGCGGCCTCGCGGGCCACTTCCTGGGGATCTACCGAAGGGTCATCGAGAGGATGAGTACCACTGTTCGTCATGTCTAGGAACCCTTCTCGAGCGAGAGCAACACGAAACCGGCCTTGACCGTCGTGCCGACCTCGGCGCTGACCTTAGCAACCACACCGTCACGAGGAGCGGCGATTGCCTGCTCCATCTTCATCGCTTCGAGAACGACGACGGTTTGACCCTTGATGACCGCATCACCGGGTGCGACCTCGACCTTGACAACCGTCGCCTGCATCGGCGACGCGACGTTGTTTCCACTTCCGCCGGAGGCGTGAGTGGTCTTGGAACGTACGGGGGCGAGCGGTTTGCGAATTCGAGCCGAGGTTGGCAAGAGCGAGTCCGGAACCGAGACGGCCAGACGCTTGCCGTCGACCTCGACGACGACCTCGTGACGGGTATCGGTCGCTTCGCCCGCGCCGATCGTGCCCGCGAATTCTTCGATGGTGTTGTTGAACTCGGTCTCGATCCAACTCGTGTAAATCGAGAAGGGTTCGTCCCCTTCGGGTGCAAACGCCGGGTCGTTCACGACGAGCTGGTGGAACGGGAGCACCGTCGGAAGTCCGACGACCTGGAATTCACTCAAGGCGCGGCGGGCCTTGGCCAGGGCGTCCTTGCGGTCGGTTCCCGTGACAATCAGTTTCGCGAGAAGCGAACCAAACGAACCCGAGATGACGTCACCGGCGACGACACCGGAGCCGACGCGGATTCCGGGGCCGCCGGGAATGCGAAGTGCTTTGACCGGCCCGGGTGTCGGGCGGAAGTTTGCGCCGGCGTCTTCACCGTTGATGCGGAATTCAATCGAGTGGCCGGTGATTTCCGGGTCCGGATAGTCGACGAGTCCGCCCTCGGCGATTCGGAATTGTTCACGCACGAGGTCGAGGCCAGTGACTTCTTCCGAGACGGGGTGTTCGACCTGCAGACGAGTATTGACTTCGAGGAACGTGATGGTGCCGTCGGCGCCAATCAGGAACTCGCAGGTTGCCGCCCCGACGTAACCGACCTCTTTGAGGATGTTCTTCGACGCCGAATAGAGCAATTCGCGCTGTACGTCAGTGAGGAACGGCGCGGGCGCTTCCTCAACGAGTTTCTGGTGACGCCGTTGCAACGAGCAGTCGCGCGTCGAAACAACCACCACATTTCCCTTGTGGTCCGCCAGACACTGGGTCTCGACGTGGCGCGGTTTGTCGAGGTACTTCTCGACGAAACATTCACCGCGACCGAATGCGGCGATGGCTTCGCGCGTCGCGGACTCGAACTGTTCGGCGATTTCTTCCCGAGTGTGTGCGATCTTGAGACCGCGCCCACCGCCACCGAACGCCGCCTTGATGGCGACGGGAAGCCCGTGAACATCCACGAAGTCGAGGACCTCTAGGGCGGTTTCGACGGGGTTCAGCGTCCCTGGGGCAAGCGGGGCGCCAACCTTCTCTGCGACGTGGCGAGCACTAACCTTGTCCCCGAGCCGTTCGATTGCCTCGGGGGATGGCCCAATCCAGATGATTCCGGCGTCGGACACGGCGCGGGCAAAGTCGGCGTTCTCGGCGAGAAACCCGTAGCCGGGGTGTATCGCGTTGGCCCCGGTCCGTTTTGCGGCCGCGAGAATCTTTCCGATGACGAGGTAGGTGTCGGCGCTCGTTGTGCCGTCCAGGCTGATTGCCTCGTCAGCCATTTTTACGTGCTGGGAGTTGATGTCTTGATTCGCGTAAACCGCAACGGTCGCAATTCCCGCGTCCTTGGCGGCGCGAATCACACGAACAGCGATTTCTCCGCGATTGGCGATGAGGACCTTGGTAATGCGTGCTGACATGGTCTTTAGCCTATTGGTCGGCGCGCTTTCTGTCTCTTTCGGTCAGCGATTCCACAGTTCGGTCCATTCGATTCCGAACGAACGGACAAGATTTCTCAGGGCGGGAAGGGACAAACCAACGACCGTGTGTGGGTCGCCGATGATTGATTCGATGAAGGGCCCACCGAGGGAATCAATGGTGAAGGCGCCGGCGACGTGGAGCGGCTCACCCGTCGCGATGTACGAATCGATTTCTGCGTCGGTGACGTCGGCGAAAGTGACCTCGGCGTGCGTGACAACGCCGACGGCAGCGTTGTTCTGGCCGCCTCGATTGTCAATGAGCCAGTGGCCGGAATACAGGACGCCCGTTCGGCCGCGTTGACGCAGCCAGCGTTCGCGGGCGACCTCGGGGAGGTGTGGCTTTCCGTGGATGATTCCGTCGATGACGAATGCGGAATCACCACCGAGAATCAACCCGTCGATCGTCGATCCGTGAGACTCGGCAACGGCCTCGGCTTTCGCGCGGGCCAGGAGTTCCACCATCTCGGCTGGTTCGAGGTGCCCCGCCGCCGCGACGACGGCGTCTTCATCGACCCCGGGGGAAATCGTCAACGGTTCGACTCCGGCCGCGCGAAGAGTCGCGAGCCTGGCGGGTGACGTAGAAGCAAGAACGAGACGCACAGCCCGACACTACCCTGACCGTAGGCTGGACAAATGGGTGAATCGCTTGGTACCGACGTTGAACTGACACTGACGGGAATCGCGCACGGCGGGTTCGCTGTCGGGCGACTCGATGGACGCGTGATCTTCGTGAGCGACGCGATCCCGGGGGAAACGGTAACCGCTCGCGTGACCGACGATTCGAAGGCCAGTTTTTGGCGCGCCGACGCCATCGAGGTCAGCAGCCCGAGCCCGCACCGAGTTCCGCACGTCTGGGCGGAAGCCGGAATCGATCGTCCGATTCACGCCCGCGTCGGCGGCGCGGACTTCGGTCACATCGCTCTCGCGCACCAGCGTGAACTCAAGCGTGATGTCCTCAAAGACGCGCTCGCCCGTTTCGGAAAGCTTGACGAAGCCGCCATCGCCCTCTTGCTTGACCGAGTGGAGTCACTCCCCGGTGACGACGAGCGAAACGGGTTGGGGTGGCGCACCCGGGTTCGTCTGCACGTCAACGAGCAGGGTCAGGTCGGTCCGCGCGCTCGCCGATCACACGACATCATCGTCGTGAAGTCCCTTCCGCTCGCGACCGAGGGAATCAACCGCATCGCACCGCTGTCCGACAACTACGGTATGTTCGGTTCGGTCGACGTGCTGTCCCCGTCGATCGGTGACCCGCGACTCATTGTCGGAGAACAAAAACCGACGGTCATTCGCGAACGCGTGGGCAATCGCGAATTCCGCGTCGACGACAACGGTTTCTGGCAGGTCCATCGCGAAGCAGCGACGACCCTGACTTCCGAGGTTCGCGCCGCAATCGACCCGGAACATTTTGACGCCACAGCCCTCAACCTCGACCTCTACGGCGGGGTCGGGTTGTTCGCGGTGGCGCTCGCCGATCTCGGCGGACCATCGACCCGTGTCACGAGCGTCGAATCGGATGAACGCGCGACGGAACACGCGGGCGAAAACCTCAGTGACTGGGTCGGTGCGTTCGCCGAAACCGGCACGGTCGAAAAATGGCTGCGAGCACTCGACCAGCGCGCGACACCCGGAGAGCGCTCGCGACTCGCCGCGGGGACGGTCGTTCTCGATCCTCCGCGATCCGGAGCCGGCCGCGAGGTCATGGCGAGTCTCGGTCGACTCGCCCCCGCTCAAATCGTCTACGTCGCGTGCGACCCGGTTGCCTTGTCGCGAGACATTGCGTTTGCGCGCCAACACGGTTACCGACCGACGCGCCTCCGAGCCCTTGATTTGTTCCCGCACACTCACCACGTTGAAACCATCGTCACGTTCGTCAAGGACGGGAATCCGCGCGGATAGGTGACCTCGGAACGCACTCTCGCTAAGGTAAATATGTGACCGAGAACACCCCGACCCCTGGACCAGCGACGACCGCCGCACGAATCGCCGATTTTGCCGAGCGACTCAAGCGACTCGATGAGGCGCAAAAGACCGCGGCCGAAAAACAAAAAGCCAAGGGCAAGAACTCGGCGATGGCCCGCATCATGCAACTTGTTGACCCTGGTACCGGCTTCACCGAAATTGACAAGTTTGTTCGCTCGCGGGGCGATTCGTTCGGGGATTCGGGAAAGCGTCCGGATCGCGACGCCGTCATCATGGGTGTGGGACGAATTCACGGCCGCGAAGTCGGAATTTTCAGCCAAGACTTCAGCGTGTTCGGCGGTTCTCTGGGCGAAGCGGCCGGAGCAAAAATAGTCAAGCTTCAGGAATACGCCCTGAAGGCGGGTGTTCCGATTATCGGAATCCTCGATTCGGGTGGCGCTCGAATTCAAGAAGGCGTCACGGCCCTGGGCAAGTATGGCGAGATTTTCCGGCTCAACACTCAGTCGAGCGGTGTCATTCCCCAGTTCTCGATCATTTGTGGCCCGGCAGCGGGTGGCGCGGTGTATTCCCCCGCTCTCACCGACTTCGTCGTCATGGTCGACAAGACGAGCCAAATGTTCGTCACGGGACCCGACGTCATCAAAGCGGTGACGGGCGAAGACGTCGGCATGGAAGAACTCGGCGGAGCAGAGACCCATTCGGTTCGCACCGGTGTTTCCCACTACCTCGCGAGCGACGAACCCGACGCGTTCGATTACGTGCGTTCGGTTCTCGCCTACTTGCCGCAGAACAACCTCGCTCATCACCCTGTGTACGCATCCGTCGTGTCCGAGACCCCGACCGAGGCCGACAAAGAACTTGACGTTATTATTCCGGACAGCGCGAACCAGCCGTACGACATGCTCGACGTCATCGCGAGGTCAGTGGACGACGATTCCTTCCTCGAGGTGCAGCCGCTGTTCGCGCCGAACATCATCATCGGTTTTGCGCGAGTCGAAGGAAAACCGGTCGGCGTCGTTGCCAACCAGCCGAAGGAAATGGCGGGAACTCTCAATATCGAAGCAAGCGAGAAGGCGGCCCGATTCGTTCGTTTTTGCGACGCGTTCGGACTCCCCATCATCACTCTTGTCGACGTTCCCGGGTTCTTGCCCGGTACCGATCAGGAGTGGCAGGGTGTCATTCGCCGCGGCGCGAAGTTGCTCTACGCCTACTCCGAGGCAACCGTTCCACTTATCACCGTCATCACCCGCAAGGCCTACGGCGGGGCGTACATCGTGATGGGTTCGAAGCATCTTGGTGCCGACATCAACATGGCGTGGCCGACGGCGGAACT
The DNA here is from genome assembly GCA_021741825.1 of Microbacteriaceae bacterium. Taxonomy (GTDB): domain Bacteria; phylum Actinomycetota; class Actinomycetes; order Actinomycetales; family Microbacteriaceae; genus MWH-TA3. The sequence goes on along the minus strand of JAIOXB010000009.1, from coordinate 986 downwards.
TGCCGTCATGGGTGGCCAGGGAGCCGTCAACATTTTGTACCGCGCCGAAATCAAGGAAGCGGAAGAAAAGGGCGAGGACGTCGCGGCACTTCGCGCGAAACTGGCGAGCGAATACACCCAGAACGTTGCGAGCCCGTTCCTCGCTGCCGAGCGCGGCGAGATCGATAACGTGATTTACCCCCACATGACTCGAATCGCGATCATCCGTTCGATGCGAGCTCTCGGTACGAAGCGAGCCAGTATGCCCGCCAAGAAGCACGGGAACATCCCGCTCTAATGGCCGAACCGACCCCGGAGATCGATCCACTCACGCAGATTCACATCGTGGGGGGATCGCCGACGGCCGAGCAGGAAGCGGCGGTCATTGCGGTCGTTGCTGGCATGTTGCGCGAAGGCGGAGCGGTCGAAGAGGAAACGAGTGTCGATGGCTGGATTCGCGATACACGCGAACCGCGTGCACCCGTTGGTGGCAAAACCTGGTCGAATCCACTTCGCTAGTGGTCGGAGCGATTCACTGGCGTGATCAGGTCGAATCGACCAATCGAACCGCGCAATCGGCCGATTTCGGCCACGGGGACGTTATCGCGACGCTTGACCAAACCGCGGGGCGAGGGCGCATGGACCGCGTGTGGTCGATGTCACCCGGAGCCGGCGTTGCGCTGACCGTTGTGGTCTCGCGCGCTGCACTGGGATTACCCGCGCACATGACGCGTCTCCCGCTGTGTGTTGCTGTCGAGTTGGTAAAAATCATCGCCGAACACGCCTCGGAAAACACCAAGCCGACGGTCAAATGGCCCAACGACGTTCTCGTCGGCGGTCGCAAGGTGGCGGGGATACTGATCGAATCACTGGACACGGATCGATTAGCCATCGGGATTGGCATCAACATCTCTGGGGTCCCCGACAATCTTCCTGCCGAAACCGTGACATCGCTCTCGGCGGAAGGCGTCGCACTCACCGCCGCGACAATCGTGCCGGCGCTCGCC
>JAIOXB010000048.1 GCA_021741825.1 Microbacteriaceae bacterium | reverse complement strand
GATGGACCCAAACCTGTTTGAGGTCCAAAGCGCCCACGAAGAAGGCGGAGAGCGAACGTATCTGGCCTCGACCGTCGAGTTTGTGGGTAACGATCGTGGGGAACTCATTGGACTCGTCGTCGCCGAGACAGAGTTTGCCGATGGTACGCGCCGTCCGAAGCCGGGAAGCGAACGCACGATTCCCGCCGATGTGGTTTTGTTGGCACTCGGCTATACCGGGGTCGAATCCGACGCGATTGTCAGTCAACTGCAGATTGACCTTTCCTCTCGCGGAACCGTCGCCCGAAACCGTTCATATGACACGAACATCCCTGGTGTGTTCGTTGCTGGTGATGCGGGACGCGGTGCGTCTCTCATCGTGTGGGCGATTGCTGAGGGTCGAGCAGCGGCAGCGCGCGCTGACGAGTATCTTCGCGGCCGAACGACCCTCCCCAGCCCGGTCTCCGCACACGACACCCCGATACACTTCTAACGAAGTGCACACCCCACTACGAAGGACACCATGAGACGCGCAAAGATTGTTGCCACGCTCGGCCCCGCCACGAACAGTTATGACACGATTCGTTCCGTCATCGAGGCTGGCGTCGACGTTGCACGAATGAATCTGAGCCACGGGACGTATGAGGTTCACGAAGAGGTTTTCGCCAATGTCAAGAAGGTTGCGGCAGACCTCGGAAAGCCGGTCGCTATTCTCGTCGACCTGCAGGGCCCCAAAATCAGGCTCGGAAAGTTTGCCGACGGTCCTCACGAACTCGCCATCGGGGACATCTTCACCATCACGACAGAAGACATCGAGGGCACGAAAGACATCTGCGGCACGACCTTCAAGGGTCTACCGCAGGATGTCTCGGCTGGTGACACGCTTCTCATCGATGACGGCAAGGTCAACGTCCGCGTTCTCGACACTGACGGCGTCCGAGTTCGCACCGAAGTTGTCGTCGGCGGATTCGTTTCCAACAACAAGGGAATAAACCTTCCCGGCGTAGCCGTGAACGTTCCGGCACTCAGTGAGAAGGACGAAGACGATCTTCGCTGGGGACTGCGTATCGGAGCGGATTACATCGCGTTGTCCTTCGTCCGCAGTGCGTCCGACGTCACGCGCGTTCACGAAATCATGGCCGAGGAGGGGATTCGCCTTCCGGTGATTGCCAAGATTGAGAAACCTCAAGCCGTTGACGCGATTGACGAGATCGTCGATGCCTTCGACGCCATCATGGTCGCCCGCGGAGACCTCGGTGTCGAACTGCCGTTGGAGCAGGTTCCGCTCGTCCAGAAGCGAACCGTCGAGGCGGCGCGTCGTATGGCGAAGCCTGTCATCGTTGCGACACAGATGCTCGAGTCGATGATCACGTCACCGGTCCCAACTCGCGCCGAGACGTCCGACGTCGCGAACGCGATCCTGGACGGAGCCGACGCGGTCATGCTGTCGGGTGAAACCAGCGTCGGAGCCTTCCCGGCAATCACGGTCGCCACGATGGCGCGAATCATCGAAAACACCGAAGAACACGGTCTCGAACGAATCCTTCCGCTCGGAACGAAACCGCGCACTCAGGGCGGAGCCATCACTCTTGCCGCGGCCGAGGTGGCCGACTTCGTCGAGGCCAAATACGTGTGCGTGTTCACCGAGTCCGGCGACTCCGCACGTCGCATGTCGCGACTTCGGTTCCGAATCCCAATGAAGGCCTTCGCGACCAACGAGTCGATTCGACGTCGGATGGCGCTGTACTGGGGTATCACCTCCTATCTGGTCGACCCCGTCACTCACACCGATCAAATGTTCACCGAGGTGGACGAGTCTCTCCTTGCGGAAGGCCTTGCACTACCGGGAGACAAGGTCGTTGTGATCTCGGGTTCCCCTCCGGGGATTGCCGGTTCGACGAACGACATTCGAGTCCACATTGTTGGCACCGAGATGCCAAAACAGTAGAAATTGCAAAAGGGCGGGGAATCAACCCCGCCCTTTTTCTGTGCCGGATGTGGGACTTGAACCCACACGCCCTTACGGACAAAGCATTTTGAGTGCTTCGCGTCTGCCATTCCGCCAATCCGGCTCCAGGTGAAAACGATACCGTAGGCTGAACGCGTGAGTGAAACCGTAGCCCGTCGAGTTGTGGTCGCAGAGGACGAAGCACTCATCCGGATGGACATCGTCGAAGTTCTTCGTGAAAACGGTTTCGACGTGGTTGGTGAAGCGGCAGATGGTGAGGCGGCGATTGAGCTCACCCGTCAACTTCTACCGGATCTCGTCATCATGGATATCACGATGCCGAAGATGGACGGGTTGACCGCCGCCGAGGCAATCGGCAAGGACCGACTCGCGCCCGTCGTCATGCTCACAGCCTTCGCCCAGCCGGAGTTCGTTGCTCGCGCGGTCGAAGCCGGTGCAATTGCCTACGTCGTCAAGCCGTTCACTCCCGAGCGTCTCTTGCCCCAGATCGAAGTCGCGTTGTCGCGTCACCAAGAACTTCTTGCGGTCGAGGCCGAGGTCACCGACGCGCTCGAGAGACTGGAGACCCGCAAGACGCTCGACCGGGCAAAGGGACTGCTGCAGGAAAAGATGAAACTTTCGGAACCGGAGGCGTTCCGTTGGATTCAGAAGGCGTCCATGGACCGCCGGCTGACGATGACCGAGGTCGCGCAGGCCGTCATCGAGCAGCTCAACCCGACTTCTTAGTGGTCGCCCGCGGCGATGTGCGGCATGTTCCCGTAGGTGGCCGTGACTTCCGTCACGATAACGCGGTAGCTCTTGTACCAGCGTTCGACCTGACGTTTTGCAGTCCGATGGTCGTCGAACCGACCTAGTTTCGTGAGTGCCGCCATGTCGTCGAAATAGTAGATTGCGTTGGTCGTGAGTCCATCCTCAGACACCCACCGGTCGGTTCCTAAAAACCCGGGAATCGTCTTCGCATCACGAGCAATCGAGTCATCCAGCTCGTGGAACTCCGCGTCGTACGTTCCTGGTTCGAAGATGAATTGCGCGGCGATCATTGGTCCCGCAAAAGATTCGTGATTCGGACGGTCGACAGCCGTTCTCCGGCGTCGTTAGTGACGACGATTTCGTGGACGCAAATGGTTTTCCCGAGCGAGATCGCGGTGCAGGTCCCCGTGACCCAGCCCTCGGCGATGCTTTTGGTGTGCGTCGCGTTGATATCAATTCCGACAGCGTATCGACCGACTCCGGCGTGAACAGCGGCGGCGACGCTCCCCAGGGTTTCACCCAAAACGACGTGGGCTCCACCGTGCAAAATCCCAACGACCTGGCGATTGCCCTCGACCGGCATCCGCGCTACCGAGCGCTCCGCGGAAATCTCGAGGAGTTCGATTCCCATCTTCCGCGTCAATTCGCCACCGCCCGTTGAAAAGCGTTCCTGCAGTTCGGGGTGCAGGTTGTCGAGTACTCCCACAGTGCGATCCTTCCGTCGGCGGCGCTCGGTAGGCTAAAGCCGTGAGCGACACGGAAAAGCCTACCCTTCTCATTATTGACGGTCATTCCCTCGCTTTTCGCGCCTTTTACGCTCTGCCTCTCGAGTCGTTCCAGACGTCCGGCGGACAACACACGAATGCCATTCACGGCTTCTTGTCCATGTTTCTGACGATTCTGCAGGCCGAAAAGCCGACGCACGTCGCGGTCGCGTTCGACATTTCGCGCTATTCGTTCAGAACCGCCGAGTACCCCGAATACAAGGGGACCCGCGGCGAGACGCCCCCCGAATTCATCGGCCAGGTTCCCCTGTTGCAAGAAGCGCTTCGCGCGATGCGGATCGAAACGATGCAAATCGAGAACTACGAGGCGGACGACATCCTCGCGACGCTTGCGACAAAGGGCGAAGCCGCTGGTCTCGATGTGCTCGTGGTCTCTGGTGATCGTGACACGTTCCAACTCGTCACCGACAGGGTGACAGTGTTGTACCCCAGCGCGCGGGGCGTGGCCGAACTCAAGCGCTACACACCGGCGGCGGTCGAAGAGCGTTACGGCATTCGCCCCGATCAGTACCCCGACATCGCAGCCCTCGTCGGCGAGACATCGGACAATCTGCCCGGTGTCGACAAGGTCGGCGAAAAAACGGCTGTCAAATGGATTCAGCAATACGGCTCGCTCGACGAGGTGCTCGCACACCGAGACGAGATTGGCGGAGTTGTCGGAAACAACCTGCGCGAACAAATCGGCAACGTCGAACGCAACGCGAAGCTCAACAAACTCGTTCGAGATCTCCAACTGCCCGTTTCGTTAGAAGAACTTGTCCGTCAACCGATTGAACCGACCGAGGTGGTCGAGGTTTTCGATCGGCTTCAGTTCAGGTCCCTGAAACAGCGCGTATTGCAGTTTGGCGGGGTGACCTCGGACGTTGCAGCCTCGGTGGGGGCAACCGCACCGAATACCCCCGTGCGCGAGCAGGTTCCCGCGCCGACGCCACGTCACATGGGGGACGAAGAACTCGCCAAATGGCTGACGGATAACTCCGGCACGCGAATCGGCGTTTTCATTGAACGAGCAGACGACGGTCTGGCGATTGGACTTGCGACTCACGACGTGAGCGTCCGGTCGGTTCGGGTAACGGGCTCGCTCGATCACGTTGCCTTTGACGCCTGGCTGGCTGGCCCGAGCCCCAAGCTCGTTCACGATGGCAAGGCTCTCGGGCACCTTCTTGCCGAGTTCGACCTTCGGCTCGGAGGAATTGTCCGAGATACGAGGGTTGCGGCGTGGCTACTCGATTCGTCCACGAAGTCGCTCGCGCTGAGCGATGTGGCTCGGTCTCTAACCGGACTTGATGTCCCAGTTGCCGATCCCAACGAACTCGTGCCATCGGTCGATCCCGCCAGCACCGCGACAACGGCGTGGATTCTCACCCAACTCGATTCGGAACTCGAAGGGCGGCTAGACGAGGGACAACAATCGATTGAGCGTGAGATTGAGGTTCCGCTAATCCCCGTCCTTCTGGACATGGAACGAGCGGGTATTGCGATGGACGGTGGCATCCTTGACGAGATTTATGTGCGCTTGACGTCAACCGCGGACGCCAAGGCGGCCGAACTGTTCGCCATGATCGGCACCGAGATGAACCTGTCGTCGCCGAAGCAGCTTCAAGAGATTTTGTTCGAGAAGTTGGGCATGCCGAAGACCCGTGCAACGAAGACGGGATTTTCGACTGATGCGGCGTCACTCGCTGACCTGCAGGCGTCGAACCCTCACCCGTTCCTCGACGGTTTGCTTGAGCATCGCGAGCAGACCAAACTCGCACAAATCGTCGAAGTCTTGCGAAAGAGCATCCAGACCGATGGGCGAATTCACACGACATTCGACCAAACCGGCACTACGACGGGTCGCTTGTCCTCATCCGAGCCCAATCTCCAGAACATCCCGATTCGTAGCGACGTCGGCGCACAGATTCGTGCCGCTTTCGTCTCGGATACCAATCACGAGAGGCTCCTTACCGCCGATTATTCGCAAATCGAGATGCGAATCATGGCCCACTTGTCCGGCGACGAGGGGCTTATCGAGGCCTTCAAGTCGGGAGAGGACCTGCATCGTTTCGTCGGCGCGAAGGTCTTCAGTGTCGATCCGGCCGACGTCACCCCAGCGATGCGTTCGAAAGTCAAGGCGATGTCGTATGGACTCGCCTATGGGCTTTCCGCATTCGGTCTCGCAAAACAACTCCGAATCGACAACAAAGAAGCCAAATCGCTCATGTCCGACTACTTCGACCGATTCGGGGGAGTCCGTGATTACCTCCGCTCTGTTGTCGAACAAGCCCGCAAGGACCTCTTTACGACGACAGTTTTCGGACGGAAACGGCAATTTGGGGACCTCGCGAGTTCGAATCGGATGGTTCGTGACAACGCGGAGCGCGCTGCTCTCAACGCCCCTATTCAGGGGACGTCGGCCGACATCATGAAGATTGCGATGATTCGAGCTGTCGAGGCGGTCCGAAACGCATCGCTGTCATCACGACTCCTGCTCCAGGTTCACGACGAACTCATCTTTGAAGTCGCGCCGGGCGAAACGGAACGCTTGAGGATCATCGTGGAAGAGGCGATGGAACACGCGGTTTCTCTCACGGTGCCGCTTGATGTCCAGATCGGACTCGGATTGTCGTGGAAAGAGGCTGGTCACTAGGCTTCAAGCATGACCGAACAACGAGCTCAGACCGCAATCGATCGAATCGCCGAACAATGGGTGGACACGCTCTGCACGTTGGATCCCGATATCTTGATTTGGCTTGGTCGAGACGGGGATGTCTCCGAATTCGCGGATTATTCGCCGAACGGACACGCCGCCTACAACGCGGCGGTTAGCTCGACACTCGCCGCTCTCCGTTCGGCCGAACCCGTTGATGACGTCGATCGTGTCACCAAGATGGACCTCTCGGGTGACCTAGAGCTCGCACTCGAACTGACCGAATCCAAGTGGCACCTGCGCGACCTCAACAACATCGCGTCACCAGCACAGGGAATTCGGGAAGTTTTCGACCTCATGCCAACGGACGGTGTTGAGGCGTGGGAAACGATCGCGACAAAGCTGGGTAACGTGTCGTCGGCCCTCAATGGCTACCGTCAGACGCTCACCGAGGGTATTCGTGGGGGATTCGTTCCCGCCCGTCGGCAGATTGTCGAAGTCATTTCGCAAGCACAACGAAACGGTGTCTCCGAGGGATTCTTCGTCGAGTTTGCAACGAATACCGCGCCGGCTGACCTGCCCGAATCTCTGCGTGCCGACCTGCGCACGGCGGCTGAATCCGCGCGTCTCGCGTACCTCGAGTTCGCAGCGTTCCTCCGTGACGACCTCGCCCCCGCATCCCACGACCACGACGGTGTGGGTCGCGATGTTTACGGGCTGCACTCACGCCACTTCCTCGGTGCGACGGTCGATCTGGACGAAACGTACGAGTGGGGTATCGACGAGTTGGCCCGAATGAGAACGGAACAAGAGTCCATCGCGAAGCGAATCGCGGGAGGCTCGGTCGCCGATGCGGTTGCCGCTCTCGACAACGACCCTGCGCGAAAGATTCGCGGCACAGATGCTTTACAAGCGTGGATGCAAAAACTCTCGGACACCGCGGTTCGCGAGTTGGGTAAGGAACACTTCGACATCGCGGAACCGATGCGAAAACTGGAGTGTCACATCGCCCCGACAAAAGAAGGTGGAATCTATTACACCGGTCCTTCGGATGACTTCTCGCGGGCCGGACGAATGTGGTGGAGCGTGCCCGAGGGTGTTACAGAATTCGACACGTGGCGAGAAACCACCACTGTCTATCACGAGGGTGTGCCCGGTCACCACCTCCAGATTTCCCAAGCGGTCTACAATTCGGCAGAGCTCAACACGTGGCGTCGACAACTCG
>JAIOXB010000047.1 GCA_021741825.1 Microbacteriaceae bacterium | reverse complement strand
GAATCCCCCGAAGTTCGCCCGATTGGTGCGGCGTCACGCTGGTGGCTCCACCACTCGCTTCGCCAGCTGCAGCAGGACCTCGCGGGGCTCGGCGGATCGCTCATTCTGCGGCGGGGTGCCGCCCGAGACGTCCTTCCTGCCGTGGTCGCAGAGATCGGTGCAACGAGCGTCCACTGGAACTGGCGCTACGGGTCGACCCGCGCGATTGATACTGAACTAAAGGTCTCGCTTCCCGATGCGCACAGTTACACCGGCTCGTTGTTACACGACCCGTGGTCGGTAACGACCGGTGCCGGAACGCCGTTCAAGGTGTTCACGCCGTTCTGGAAGTCGATTCTGGCGGGTCCGGAGCCGCGCCAACCGTTGGTCGCACCAGCGTCGATTGCGGGCGTAGAGGCCGCTTCCGACCCCCTGGAATCATGGAATCTGCTTCCCGACCGAACGTGGGCACGCGATTTCCCCGACCAGTGGACCCCTGGAGAAGCGGGAGCGCACGAGCGCCTCGAACGGTTCCTCGCCACTGGGCTCGCGCTGTATCACCGGCGAGACGAGCCAGGCATCGAATCCACCAGTGGCCTGAGCCCTCACTTGCGCTTCGGCGAAATCAGTCCGTACCAGGTGTGGCACGCGGTCGAGAAGGTAGTAACCCCAGCCACGAGGGCGAATGCGAGCCGGTTCCTTAGTGAAATCGGGTGGCGAGAGTTTTCGTACCACCAGCTTTTTCACAACACCGATATTCACCGCCGGAACCTTCGCGCCGAGTTCGACGAGTTCCCGTGGGAGAAGCCGAACGCGGCCCACCTCTCGGCCTGGAAAAAGGGAACAACGGGGGTCGAGCTGGTCGACGCGGGAATGCGCGAACTCTGGAAAATTGGCACGATGCACAACCGCGTTCGAATGGTCGCCGCGAGTTTCCTCATCAAGAACCTCGGGATTGATTGGCGGATTGGTGAAGCGTGGTTCTGGAACACGCTGGTCGACGCCGACGAAGCAAGCAACCCGGCGTCGTGGCAATGGGTCGCCGGTAGTGGCTACGACGCAGCGCCGTACTTCCGCGTGTTCAACCCCGAGTTGCAAGCCGCAAAGTTCGATCCGGACAGTCTCTATCGCGCGCGGTGGATTGAGGAATACAACACCCCGCTGTACCCCGAGCCGATCGTGAGCCTTTCCGAGACCCGCGCCCGCGCACTTGCTGACTATTCGACTATGCGGGGCGAGCGCCCACCGCAGTAACCGCCTTGGCGGCGACGATGACAGCCGCACGTGCCGCGTCGACAGGAGACAACCCGCGCGCGAGTCCCGCCAACAGTCCGGCGTTGAAGGAATCCCCCGCACCCGTGGGGTCGACGACGTCCACGGGTTCGACGGGCACATGAACGAGCGCCTCACCGCGTTGCCCGACAATCACGCCGTCACGACCACACGTCGTCACGACGAGCGGGAACAGTTCGGTTAGCTTAACGGTGGCCGCTTCGACGTCGTCGAGTCCGGCCAGGATTCGGACCTCGTCCTCGTTGGGTCGCAGGATGTGGGCGCCGTCACAGAGTCGCAGAAATTCGCCAACCCCGAAATCAGAAATGAATCCGGCCGACGCCGGGTCGATGCTGACGTTGACACCGTGTGCCGTGGCGCGGGAAATCAATCGCACGACGGATTCGCGCTTCGGCTCGTCGATGATCGTGTGCCCCGTGAAGTGCAGATATTCCGCGACGGCGATGAGGTCCTGCGGGACCGTATCGAGGTCAAAGATGACGTTCGCACCACGATCCGTCAGCATCGTTCGCTTCTCGCCCTCGACGATGATGACAATCGTGCCCGTCGAGCGTTCCGTGTCGCTCTGCAGGTGTGCCGTGACTCCGAACTTCTCTAATTCGCGTGTGTGCCTGGCGTTATCTGCGTCACCGACCCGACCGAAGAAGCGCACGTCCGCTCCGATGTGTCCGAGCCAGGCGGCGGTGTTCGCCGACGAACCCCCCGGATGCCGTTCGATCAGCGCGGGGGTGTCGGTGTCGGTGCGAATTGCACCCTGGGGACGAACGATGATGTCGTCGATAACGTCACCGACGACGACAATCGTTCCGGCGACCGTCATGCGCGGAGTCGACACCACGCGGTCGCGATGTCGCCTGCAACCCGAATGTTGTTTCGCGCCAGATCGAGATTGACCTCGAGGCTACGCCCGCCCGACGCCTCGACGATGTACCCGAGAAGGTACGGCGTGACGGCCTTGCCGCGCACTCCGGCTTTTTCCGCTGCGAGGAAGGCTTGCGACAGAACGTGGTCGTGCTCGGCGGGATCCCACTGTTGCTCGAGCGGGATCGGGTTCGCGACGACGATGCCCTGGCCGTGTCCCGTGTCGTCGTGGGCCTTCATGATCGCGGCGACTTCGGTTGCATCCGCCGCCGACCAGTCGAGGGTGTACCCGCTGTCCGACAACCAGAACGCGGGGAAGGCGGTGGTGCCGTAGCCGACAACCGGCACCGAGAGTGCTTCGAGTCGCTCGAGTGTCGCGGCGATGTCAAGAACGGACTTCACGCCGGCAGAGACCACGGAAATGTTTGTCACAGCGAGGGTCGAGAGGTCAGCGGATTCATCAAAGGTCTCGTTGGCGCCGCGGTGTACGCCACCGAGCCCACCGGTCGCAAACACGCGAATTCCGGCTTGGGCGGCAATGTGGGCGGTCGCGGCGACTGTCGTTGCGCCGCTGAGTCGCTTTGCCAACAGAATAGGGAGGTCTCGAACGCTCGCCTTGGCAATGTCCTCGTCGGCGATTGTCGCGAGCCCCTCGGCGTCGAGGCCGACCGTCGGGATTCCATCGATTACCGCGATTGTCGCCGGGATGACTACCTTGTCCCGCAAAATTTGTTCGAACTCGAGGGCCGCCTCTCGGTTGCGAGGGCGCGGTAGTCCGTGCGAAATAATCGTCGATTCGAGGGCGACGACGGGCTTGTTGTCCGCAAGCGCGCGGGCGACTTCTGGCGCAATATTCAACGTAGGCACCCTGTGACGATACCGCACGCTCTACTATCGAATTGTGCCTAGTGAAATCACTTCCGACCTTCCCCTGCGCCGTGGAGACGGCGGCTTGCCCGCTCTGTGTCTCGTGACCGGGGCGACCGGATACATCGGTGGACGTCTCGTCCGGGAATTGCTCGCCCACGGCTATCGAGTCCGTGTCATGGCGCGTCACGCCGAGCGTTTGCGCTTTCATCCGTGGATCGACAAGGTCGAGGTCGTCGATGGTGATGCCACGAACCGCGAGGACCTTAAGCGCGCGGTCGAAGGTGTCGACGTCGCGTATTACTTGTTGCACGCGCTCATGTCCCCGCAGAACTTCGAGGAAGAGGAACGCCTCGTCGCGACGTTGTTTTCAGAAGAATGCCTCGCTGCGGGCGTCTCGCGCATCGTGTACCTCGGCGGAATGGCGGACGCCGATTCAACGCTGTCCCCTCACCTTCAATCACGAGCCGACACGGGTGACATTCTGCAGAACAGCGGCGTCCCCACCATCGAATTGCGGGCGGGAGTCGTCATCGGTTCAGGTTCTGCGTCGTTCGAGATGCTGCGCTATTTGACCGAACGCCTTCCGATCATGACCGTCCCCAAATGGGTGAATTCGCGGATTCAGCCCATCGCCGTTCGGGATGTTCTTCGGTACCTGGTCGGCGCGGCGGGTCTGCCCAAATCAGTAACCGGCGACTACGACATTGGTGGACCCGACGTGTTCACGTATCGCGAAATGATGGAGCATTACGCGGCTGCGGCGGGACTCCGTCCGCGCATCATCATCCCGGTGCCCGTTCTCACACCGAGGCTGTCGAGCGGCTGGGTCGGGCTCGTGACCCCGGTTCCGTACACGCTCGCCCGCAGGCTCGTCGCGAGCCTCAAGAACGAGGTCGTCGCTCGCAACGATGACATTCGTCGCTTGATTCCCGATCCGCCAGCCGGACTCACCACATTTGACCGCGCGGTGACCCTGGCGTTGTCGAAAATCAAGGACGCCCACGTTGACACCCGTTGGTCCGATGCGTCCCTTCCCGGTGCGCCCTCGGAACCCTTGCCAACCGACCCCAAATGGGCCGGTGGGACGCTGTATCAAGACATTCGCATCGCGCACAGTACCGACTCGGTCGACGAAGTCTGGAAGCGCATCGAGTCAATCGGTGGAGATAACGGCTATTCCACTGCCAGCTGGGCCTGGGAAGTCCGCGGACTGCTGGATCGCCTCGTAGGTGGACCCGGTCTTCGCCGCGGTCGTCGCGACCCTAACCACTTGGTCGAGGGCGAAGCGCTCGATTTCTGGCGCGTTGAGTCCCTTCGTCCACCGAACGTCTTGCGCCTTCGCGCCGAGATGCGCAATCCGGGCTTGGCCTGGCTGGAATTCACGGTTGCACCTGATGGCACTGGCGCGAAAGTGACTCAGCGCGCCTTTTTCGCTCCGCGGGGGCTCGCGGGACACGTGTACTGGTGGCTCGTCTGGCCGATGCACGGATTGGTGTTCCCGTCGATGGTGAATTCCGTGGCGCGTGGACGAAAAAACAAACGTTCGTGAACCGGACTCCGAGCGCCGACGGCCGACTTGCCGTCCTCGCCCTTTTTGTTGTGACCGCAGCGTGGGGAGCGTCGTTCGTACTCATGAAGCCGGCGATTGAGCGTCAGCCGGTCCCGGACTTCCTCGCCACGCGGTTTGTCATCGCGGCAATCATTCTGATTCTCGTTCGTCCGTCGGTCCTGTCGAACATCACGCCGCGAGTGTGGTGGACCGGAGGCGTCGCGGGAGTCGTCCTCTCTGTCGGTTATGTCGCACAAACCATCGGGCTGCACTATGCGACGGCCGCAATCACAGGATTCCTTACGGGCCTCTACGTGGTCGCTACACCGTTGCTCGCGTGGCTGATGTTCCGCCAGCGACTTAACGGAAAAGTGATTGTGGCGGCGGCACTCGGCCTAACCGGGCTGGGGATTATCTCGTTGAACTCTTTCGGAATCGGCGTCGGCGAAGTCTGGATCATCGTGGGGGCACTCTTTTTCGCTCTCCACATTGTTGTCTTGGGTCGCTGGGCACCCGGTCACGATTCGTACGCGCTCACCGTCGTTCAGATTATCGTCGTGGCCATCTGCACCGCCGTCCTGACCTTCGCGGACGGCGACGGGTACGTCGCTCCGCCAGACGCCGACGTCTGGATTGCGGTTCTCGTCACCGCGGTGTTCGCGACCGCTCTCGCGTTCCTGTTGCAGACGTGGGCGCAGTCCAAAATGGACTCGTCACGCGTGGCGATTATTCTCACCGCCGAGGTCCCCTGGGCGGCGGGCCTCTCGGTAGCGGTCGGTCAGGAAACGCTCGCCGTTCGCACCATCATTGGCGGGTGCATCATGATTGCCGCGATGCTGATTGCGGAATGGCCCTCTCGCCGAAAGCCCCGGAAGGGCGAAATCCTTCCGGTTCACCCGCTCGGGCACTTCGAATAACCGGCGATAAAACCGCTAGTCGATTACGCCAAACCGTTTCTTCCACGCGATGATTCGAGCTACCTTCTCGATCAATTCAGCCCGCGTCAAACCGGTGGTCGACAGTTTGGCCGCAACGCGTTTGACGATTTGCGTGGGTTCCGTGCAGATCACGGCAATATCGGCGCCCGCGTCGAGCGTTTTGTACAACGCATCAACCAAGCGATGCCTAACGCCGATTAGCGCCGCCTCCATGGTCAACGAGTCAGTAATGATGAGTCCGTCTGGTCCGATCTCGTCGCGCAGAACGGCAAGCGCTCTGGGCGATCTGCTCGCCGTTACACCACGTTCGGTTAGCCCCTTGGACTCGAGGTGTCCGACCATGACCGCGGTGAATCCGGCGCGAATTGCCTGCGAGAACGGCTTCAGGTCGGACTTGACCAGTTTGGCGAACGACGGTATTCGCCCGGGGGTCAAATGGGTGTCAGAGGCTCGACCGTGGCCCGGCCAGTGCTTGATGACGGGCGCGACACCCGAACTGTCGAGTCCCGTGGCCCAGGCCACCGCGGCATCACCCGCGCGTTGGGGATCGTCCGAAAAAGCCCGTGATTGTAGGGCGATAAATTGACCCTCAACGTTGAGGTCAGCCACCGGAGAGAACGACATATCCACACCCAGCCGTTTCATATTCTTCCCGTATTTCTTTGCGGTGGCGGTGATGCGTGGTGCGTCCCAGGTTCCCATCACCCGAGCAGACGGCAGCGGATAGATTGCACTCGCTAAACGCTGAACTGAGCCGCCCTCCTCGTCGCTCGCAATGAACGGGGCGACTTCACCCCGGGATCTCTTCACTAACGCGGCGATTTGACGTTTGAGGTTACCCGGGGCTTCTCTGCCAAGAAATACGACACCACCGATCCCCTTGGCTACCGAACTGCGTGCACCGTCGACATTCGCGACAGGCGTGCAGACGAATACGGTCTGTGCCACCAGTTGTCGATCCGTCCACGTAGTCGGGTCATTGGGGTCATACGGACGGTCGCTCGAGACCGCGCTGGGGGTGGGCTTGGGGCTTGCGGTTGGCCCCGCGGTCTCGACCGCTCTCGGAGATCCCGTCATCGGGTCGACCTCGAACGAGAGCCCACAACCGCTCACGGCGAGAATGGAGACGCCCACGACAAAGGTGGACAACCCGCGCGTGTGTCGGCCCATGGGGCACGACATTACCAGTCGTGGTGGCTCGTTACCCGAATCGACCGTGGACGTAGTCGAGCGTGCGCGGGTCCTGCGGAACCGAGAACATGAGGTCGGTCGGACCGGCTTCAACGATGCCGCCAGGCGTTCCCGCCTCGGCGAGGAAGAACGCGCAGTCATCTGAAACGCGCTGTGCTTGCTGCATGTTGTGCGTGACGATGACAATGGTGACTTCGGTCGACAGTTCCTGAATCGTCTGTTCGATGCGGCGGGTTGACGTGGGGTCGAGAGCCGAACATGGCTCATCCATCAACAAGACTGATGGGCGAACAGCAAGCGAACGTGCGATACACAGACGTTGCTGCTGACCACCTGAAAGGCCACCGCCGGCGTTGCGAAGTCGGTCCTTGACCTCGTTCCACAATCCGGCTTTCGTCAAGGTCTCTTCGACCAGGTCGTCCGCTTCGCTACCCGAGATCTTGCGACCCGTCAACGTCAGACCAGATAGAACGTTGTCCTTGATGCTCATTGCGGGGAACGGGTTGGGCTTCTGGAACACCATCCCGATTTGTCGACGCACGTCGGTGATCTTGATTCCGTCGTCGTAAATGTCGTCCTCGTTGAGGCGCACCTCACCGGCGAGCGATGCGCTCGGGACAAGTTCGTGCATGCGGTTGAGCGTGCGAAGGAACGTCGACTTTCCGCAACCCGACGGGCCGA
>JAIOXB010000008.1 GCA_021741825.1 Microbacteriaceae bacterium | reverse complement strand
GCACCTATAAGTACGGAAACAGCGGCCCCGGTGCGCCCGCATGGTTGTTCGTCCGAAAGGAGCTCCAGGCCGTTCTTCAACCCCCGATTCAGGGGTGGTTCGCGCAAGAGGACCAATTCGCGATGGGCCCGGTCTTTGAACCGACCGACACCATCCGTCGATTCCAGATCGCCTCACCGTCGATCATGGGTCTGCGCTCGGTGAACATCGCGTTCGAGATGATTGGCGAAGCCGGCATCGCGGCGATCGCCCGCAAAGCGGAGCTCGGCACGGAAATGATGATTCGACTCGTCGACGAGTGGCTCGTTCCCCTCGGGTTCCGGTTGGGGACTCCGCGCGAGGCACTCCACCGCGGCGGACACATCACGATTCACCACCCCGACGCGAAACAGATTGCGCTGGCGATGCGGAAGGTATCAAAGGTCGTTCCCGACTTCCGGATGCCCGACGGGATTCGCATGGCGATGGCGCCGCTTCCCACCTCGTTCGTCGAGATCTGGGATGGATTGGCACGCACTCGCGACCTGGTCGCGAGCGGCGACTACACATCGGTCACAGATGAAGGAAACCGCGTCACATGAGCACTCAAGCCCTGACCTACACCCAGTACCTCAAAATCGACGAGTTGCTGTCCCTCAATCAACCGCAGTCCGACGAACACGACGAACCGTTGTTCATCGCGATTCACCAGGTGTACGAATTGTGGTTCAAGCAGATTTTGCACGAGTTCGCCGCCGCCCAGCGCTCCCTCGAAGCCGGCGACACCTTCGCATCACTCGCAACCCTTGGTCGGATTCGCACCATCCTGAAAACGTGCGTGAGTCAGCTCGACATCCTCGAGACGATGACGCCGCTGCAGTTCAATTCGTTCCGCGACAGATTGACGTCGGGGTCGGGTTTTCAATCGGCTCAGTTCCGCGAACTCGAGGCGGTACTCGGTCGTCGCGATCACGCGGGTGCCGGCGCTGGCTCCGGGACAGGAATGGGCATGAGCGAACACCTCATTGCCGGCTCGCCAGCCCGTCAGCGCGTGGAGGACGCGATGACCCGTCGTTCGGTGTGGGATTCGACCCTTCGCTACCTCGCCGCCCGCCAGCACGCGGTGCCCGCCGAAGTTCTCGACCGTGACGTCAGCGCGCCGTACGGTGGCGACGAACGAGTGCAAGACGTGTTGCTCGCCGTCCACCGTGACGACCCCGAGGCGGGACTCGTCTGCGAGTCACTCGTCGATATCGACGAGGGCATGCAGGAGTGGCGATACCGTCACGTCAAAATGGTCGAACGCACGATCGGCAACAAGCCGGGAACGGGCGGTTCGAGCGGAGTCGGCTACCTGCAGTCGACGCTGTTCCACTCGGTGTTCCCCGACCTCTGGGCCATTCGCACCAAGTTCTAGTGGTTTGTGTGGTGGAGCTAAGTGCATATGACCCCCACCAAACGGGCCTAAATCACCGGAAAACTATTGATTGCCGCCACGACAATGAAGGCGGCGTAGACGCTTGTACCTGCGAACCGCCCAACGTTAGACGAGACTAAGGAATTGGGCACACGACCAAGCAAATTGTACATATTCATAGAAATATGAGGAGCGAAGAATAACCAAGCGATGGTCATAAGCAAGGGGTTGGCGCCTAGAGCAGGAATACTGAAGACGGGGATTGTCACAATCAGCACCATCCAGCTAAGGGCTATGTACCAGTCGTGAACAGTGCGCAACTTCAGACTCCAAGGTGCTCCATAAACCTTCACCGCTACTCCGGCGTGGAAGGCAATCCACACAAAGGAAACGATGAAGAACACTCGAGGAACGGTCTGTAGTGCAGCTAATCCACCTGGGTTTCCGTGGTGCATGTGAAATGCGTAATGTACCCAAACATAGCCAAAAGCCATTGGCCAGGCGATAAGGCGATTTAGGTTTATCAGGGCACCCCATGGTCCGCGCAAGCTGGTGCCGAGAAGAAACGCCAGAATCATGGCGCCAAAAAGGCCGACGAGCACGACTTCAACTGGAACCGGATTGTTTGGCGTTATCTCGCTGTCGAGACCTGTAGCCCAAATGCCGCTGGCAAGAGACACCGCGAGAAAGGAAATCAAAGTCAGGTTAGTTCTGAGTTTGCTGGCCAGCGCAGAACTAACGGGTTTTTGCAGTGCGACCATAGCAACATCTTATTGCGGAACCTCCAGCCGTGGATCGCTGGAGTTTCGTGGAGCTAAGGGGATTCGAACCCCTGACCTTCTCATTGCGAACGAGACGCGCTACCAACTGCGCCATAGCCCCAGGATGTTCAGGATAGCACCGCGGTTATTGGCACAAAAACCTAGTTCGCGCGACGAGCCCGCAGCGCAGCACTGATATCGAACGTTCCGGTCGTCTCAGTGTCGGTTTCGATCGCGGGTTCGGTAAAGCGAGGGTCGGCGGCGACTCCGGGCTGTGAGGCGCGAGCGGCCTGTTCGCGGATGCGCGCAGCGCGCTCGCGGGCGGCGATCGCTTTGGCGTGCTCGTCGGTGACAATCAGTCCCGCGCCATCCGGAATCGACCGGTGCACAGGCGGGGTTCGAATCGGCGTCCACGTCTCGTCGACGGTGATGGGAGCAGCGGCGCGCCTCGTGGCCGTGGCTGGTTTGGCAACAGGCGCGTCCGCAGTGTTCACCGCGACCAAACCGATGACCGCGAGAAGTGCGAATCCCGCAGCGAGAACCAGAAACGACCACGCCGCGAAAACGAAGGCGATTCCCGCTCCCGCGGTGGACACCACAATCGCGAGCGTCAACAACAACTTCATCGTTCGGTGTCGAGCGGCCAAGGCGGGCGAGGCAGCAAATACGGCCTGGCGCTGGGTGCGACCGGCGTGACGGTCTTTGGCGCGAGCAAGTCGTTCTAACTCACGCCGGTGCTCGACGAGTTCTCGCGTCGACATCTCGTTCATCGGGGTTCGTGAGCGAATCCCCAGATCCTGAGTCGTTGCGCTGATGCGCCGCGCGTTGCGCTCAATCGTCCGCGATTCGTGCCGGTCGCGCATGGTGGGCGCCAGATACACGAGCCACAAAAGTCCGCCGACGATTAACGTCACGGTCGATCCGAGGCCACTGTCCACGCTCCCTACGGTAAATCGCGATCAACGCTTCAGCGCCAAGGCGCGCGGTTGGTGTGTCGCTCAGCGAATCGGGGTGCGAGCGGCGATCTGGTCAGCTTCCGGAACATCAGCGAGGCTTTCGTCAGCCGTTCCCCTGGTCAACCGAGCGAGCAGCCCGCCGGGGGCCTCGTCGATCGTGACCGCAAAACAAAAGTGGTCCCGCCAATCGCCGTCGATGTGGATGTACCTGCGGCGCAGTCCCTCGTACCGCATCCCCAGTTTTCGCACTATTCGAAGCGAGGAAACGTTCTCGGGTCGAATGCAAATCTCGACGCGATGGATTCCGAGTCCCGTGAAACACCAGTCCGCGACGAGCGCGACGGCGGTCGGGGTGATGCCCTTTCCGGCGCGGTCCTGCGAAATCCAATACCCGATTGACCCCGACGAGAGCGATCCAAAAGACAGCCCGCTGACCGTGATCTGACCGACAACATCGCCCTCATGCTCGATGATGAACGGCGCTGCCTGGTTCTGCCTCGCAAGCCGCAGCAGCGAGCGGATGATGTCACCGACCGGCGGCAACTCTGGATAGCCGGGAATTGTCGCTTCCCACTTCTCTAACCAGGATCGATTGTTCGTGAGAAGTGCCCTGAGCGGACGCGCGTCGCGGGCGCGAATCGAACGGACGTGAACGCCCCCGTGGTTCAGCGACGGGACAAAGATCACGGACGGCGGTGCGATTCGACGTCGAGCCAACTCTCGAGTGCCGGCCCGAGGTCGGGACGCTGCAGCGCGAGTCGAACGATGGCCTTTATGTAGTCGAGCTTGTCACCGGTGTCATATCGGCGACCGCGGAACACGATTCCCAGCACTCCCCCGGCGATGTTGTTCGTTGCCATCTGGCGAAGTGCGTCGGTCAGTTGAATTTCGTTTCCCTTGCCCGGTTCGGTGTCCTCGAGGATCTCGTAGATCTCGGGACGCAAGACATACCGTCCGATGACGGCGAGGTTCGATGGTGCGTCTTTGGGGTCCGGCTTTTCGACGAGGTCAACGATGCGAACGACATCACCCTCTCCGATGTCTTCGATCGTGGCAATGCCGTAGTGGTCGGTCATGTCGCGCGGAACTTCCATGAGCGCAACGACCGACGCGTGGTGGGCGTCGTGGGCCGCAATCATCGGTCCGAGAATGTTGTCACGCTCGTCGATCAGGTCGTCGCCCAAAAGAACGGCAAACGATTCGTTTCCGACGTGCATCTGAGACCGGAGCACCGCATGCCCGAGGCCCCGCGGCTCACCCTGACGGACGTAATGCATGTCGGCGAGATCGGTGGACTGCTCGACCGATGCGAGCCGCTTGTCGTCACCCTTCTTTCGCAGAGCGCTTTCGAGCTCGGGGACGTTGTCAAAGTGGTTCTCGAGCGCGTTCTTGTTTCGACCTGTAATCATGAGAACGTCGGTGAGACCGTTTCGCACGGCCTCTTCGACGACGTACTGGATTGCTGGTTTGTCGACGACAGGAAGCATTTCTTTCGGCATCGCCTTGGTGGCGGGAAGGAATCGGGTGCCCAGGCCGGCAGCGGGGATGACCGCTTTGGTAATTCGAGATGACATTGTTTAAGGATACCGTTGCCTGTCCTCTTTAGGATGGGCACATGACTATCCGCGATGACAAGGCGGAATTGCGCGCCTTTGTTCGATTGACGCGTGCGGCCCGCTCGAGCGACGAACTGGCCTCTGCCTCGGTTAGTTTTGAAAAGTTCCTGGTGTTTCTCGCGGATCAATACGGATGGCGCCGAATCGCCGCGTTCATACCGACACCCAGCGAGCCACCCATCGCGCACGGGCTCAACACTTTGGTTCTGGCCGGTGTTTCTGTAATTGTTCCCGTGTCAGCCGCCGACGGGCTGTTGGAATGGGTGGAGCTCGGCCCGGACACGATCTGGTCGACAGCGAACGACCCGATGGGCATGCCGATCCCATTGTCGGGTGCGAGCGCGACGCCCACGGATCTCGACGCGGTTCTGATTCCCGCGGCCGCGGTCGATCGTGCAGGGAATAGGCTCGGCTGGGGCAAAGGCTTCTACGACCGTTTCCTGTCGTCGGTCGACGGCGATCCGCTACTGATTGCGGTGGTGTTCGATTCCGATTGTGTGGACCAGATTCCGACGGAAGCACACGACGCCGCGGTCGATGCGATTCTGACCGAAACCGAGGTCGTGCTCACTCAGTAGTGAGGAGGTTTCTCCGCCTTGAGCCGCTCGTCGTTCTCGGTCTCTGCGTGACGTTCGGGTTCCGGAGCGGGAGTCGGGTCGGTCCCGGGTGGGGCGGGACGCACAACTCGGCGTTTAGGCCGTTTCTTGTCCGTCACGGAGGATTCTCTCGATCTGGTCGGCCACGAGGTCGGGGCTGAGGAACAGTTGAAGTTCGTGAATTCGGGCATATCGCCATCCGCATCGCGCCAGCATGTCGGGTCGGATTCGGAGGCCCTCGCGCAGCGTCATCGGCATGATGTTGTCGTCGATATCAATCGCGACACAGGTGTCGCCCATGCGGGCTGCGAGCGGAATACCCGGGACATCGGTGAGAAGCGTCGCGCCGCGAGCACTAAGCCGCCCACCGAGGTCAGACAACAAGGGGTGCTGTTCGCTCTGTTCCGGGACAAACGCAAGTGTCTCGTCGACGAACCGCCCGAGAGCGTTGACACCCTTCGACATGCGCTCGTCTCGAAGTTCCTCGGTGCTCAACGCCGAAATCACGGTGAGGTGGCGTGTGGCACGCGTCATCGCGACCGCGATGAGACGCTCGCCGTCGTCCGTCGACAACGAACCGAGGTCACTGAGGACACGGCCGTGGGGGCTGCGACCGAAGCCGAGTGCGAAAATGACTCGATCGCGGGTAACGGCCGACGCCTGGTGCAAACTGAGCACGACGAACGGCGAGTCCGCGTGGCGGGTGAAGAAATCCTGCAGCGTTCGGTTCGCGGGTAACGCGCTGTGGATCGCTTCCTGAACACGCGCCACGGTGACCGAGGATGCGCTGATGACCATCAGCGAGTGCTCCGGGTGAAGCGTCGCGTGCTCAACAACATTGGCGACAATCGCATCGAGTTCGCTCGCCGTCGCTTCGATGCGACCGGTCTTTTCGTCAAGCGGACCTTTGCCATCAACATTGATGAACGACAAACCGCGTTCCCCGAGGGACGTCGACGCCAGTGGCCACGACCGCAGTCCACCCGAATAAAGGTGAGTCGCGATCTGCGCCGCGAGCCCGGTTCCGAGTGGGCGGTATGACATCGTCATCGCGTGAGTGGGCAAAACCTTAGCAAGTTCGGCCAGGATCGACCGTGAGCCGATTCCGGTATCGACCGAATCGTCCGGCGTCACGGTGAACGAGGTGGGTCGGTCGGTGACGGGGTCACCAAAAGTGACGATCTGGTCACCGCGCGAAATCGCGGGTGCCGCCTCGGCGACCGACATCGCGCCGGCGTCGACCAGAATCACGACATCGAATCGCTGGTTCGGCGCGAGCGTCCCAATCGCGTAGGGCGACACGCACCACACCGGCGCCAAAATGTCGGTCAGCGTCGGCGCGACCGACATGAGGTTGCTGACGGAGGTCGGGCCAACCGTGAGCGCCATCTTGATTGCGGCAGTTTCGTCGGGAAGGTCGGTGATCGCGATTTGCCAGGCTTCGGCCAACGAAAAGGCGAGTTTCTGAGCGTTCCCCGTGATGTGCGCCTGGTCGACAAGGCGGTAGTCCGTCTCCAGCCGATCCAGAATCGTCGTGTCCGCACCGAGAAGCTGGCGGCGGTCCGCAATGATCGCTTCGAGCACGCCCCGCCACCACGCGAGTTGCAGTTCGGCGGTGATGATGTCGCGGGTGACAATGCGCCCTGCGAAAACGTGGAGAAGACCTTCGAGCCCGCGTTCGCGCATCGAATCCACAATCGCACTGCGCTCGTGAACCGTGTCGATGCTCGTGCTGTCAGCCGCTAGTGCCGAAACCAATTCGGACACCACGGAACGGGGTTCGATGTCGAGTCGACGAGCGAGCGGACCGTTGAGTAACGCGACATCCGCCAAAACCTGGTCGAGCTGTTCGCCAAGACCGATGAAACCAGCCGGCACGGAAGGCCGATAGGCCGCGTTGACCAGGGTGTTCCACTGGGTTCTGGCAACGCTCGCCGCGGTCAGCGCGTCAAACATGTCCGGAACGTGTGCGCCCGGACGCACGAACTCTTTCGCGAGTTTCTTGAGTCGACGGCGCTGGGCTCCGGGGATGACGTCATCACGAGTCTTGGGGGCAAAGGCCGCAACAAAGTCGTCGATCGAACGGTCGAATAGTTCGGGAGTGAACTTGTCCAACGTCGCGCTGACACCGCGCAGCGTGTCGAGCCGATACCGAAGGTCCTCGAGCGAGGATCCCGTCCCCAGCGGTGTCGGCTCGAGAATCTCCGCCGCCATGCTCTCGAGAGTCGCCATGCTGACCGTGTCAAGACGGGTGGCGGCCTGGAATGCCGCGGAAGCCCGTTCGGCGTTGTCGAAGTGTGCCGTCGCCCACGGCGAGGCAGCGCGTGCGGACTGGAACTGGCCGAGGTCAGCGGCCGCGAGAAGAGTGCTGACGACCTCATCCATCGTGGACGTCAGGGCAATGACCGACTCGACGTCAAGTGAGACTTCGTTGGTTGCATCCGTCGTGTTGGCCAAACGCGCGAGTTCCCGAATGGCATCCAGAACGCTGACTCGAAAGCGCGGGTCGGGTTGATTGAGTGCCGTCCGGTAATCACCGATGACGGTGCGCATTCGAAGAAGCGCGGTGTCGACATCCATGGTCTTGGGGACGGGAGTTTTTTCGATACGACTGATCGAGCGAATGAGGTCCGCCTTTATCGTCGCTGGTGACGCGCCTAGCCCATCGAGCCCCAGGTTTCCGAGACTGCGGCGAATGTCATCGAGTCGCGCTCGGCGTGGGCCGGCGACGAGGACCCGTTTGCCCGACCGAATCAATTCCCCGACGGCGTTGACGATGGTTTGCGTGGCGCCGGAGCCTGACGGGGTCCCGACGACAATCGAGTTCCCCGCGACAATGTGCGCGACGATTCGTTCTTGTTCCGCGTCGGCATCGAGCAACAGGCTGTCGGTGTCGAGGCTTCGCGTATCCGAATTCCCCGGGTCGACCGCAGCATGGGTCTCGGTGAGAAGTTCCATCGCGTTGGGGTTCCCGCCGATCGTATCGAGGAGCGGGTGGTCGAGAATTCGAGCGGCGCTGACCATGTCGGATGCAACGTCACTCAGATTGGCAATCGCGAGCGTGGGGACGACCATGGCGCCGTCGATGTGGGCGATGAGCCCGTGCAACCGATCGAGCGCGCCGTTGGGTCGGAACGAACCGTTGTCGTTGGTCAGCGCGACGAACGCACGCTCATCAAGCGCGATACCGAATTGGTAGGCGAGTTCGCGGGCGAGCGCTGGATTGAGGTGCAAAGCGCCCGTCAGTTGAACTTCGAGGTCGTCGCCTTTACGGTGCATCGAGATGGGACGCAAGAGCATCGGAGCGGTGAAGTGCTCGTCGCCGTTCGTCCAGGAGACGAGTCCGACCGCGAGGAACACCGAGTCGATTCCGCGGGCTGCTGCGAGTTCGACCGCCTTGTCGTTGATGCGCGAGGCCCGTTGCCGTGCACGATGCAGGGCAACGTCATCGCGGACCAGGTTTCGCAAGAGCGTTGGCGTACCCGCAAAGAATCGGGCAAGTCCGCCCGGGTGGCCCGTGCTCAGTTCGATCGCGACGTTGGTGGGGAAATGCAGAAGGGGGTTCGTTCCACCGAGTTTCGACAGCTCGCGTCGCCACTTTTCCCACACCGTTTCGGCGACGTTGGTGATTGTCGCGGTCGGGTTTCCGGTGGCGAGGTTCGACGGGTCATCGAAAGCAGACAGCGCGCGGGAAATGTCGCCTGTCCAGTCGCTTTCGTCCGACTCCAACACGCTTTTACGCTATCGGGAACCCAGTAAAAACCAGGGAACCACTCCGATGGCTGAATTGGCGGCCATCGGAGTGGTTCGACGGGTTAGGACACCGGTACCACCATTCGGACCGGTTCGCTCGTACCGGACTTGGACGTCGCCGTCACAGTTGCCGTCCATGTCGTGGCACCGGGAAGGTTCGTGAAGTTGACGGAAGTTCCCGTGACGACCTTGGTGATCGTCTTTTTGCCGCGCTTCAGCGTCACGGTGTACTTCTTCACGGGGGACCCGCCGACATAAGACGGCGCGTTCCACGAGACGGTGACCATCTTGTGGTCGGGTGATACCGCACGCGCACTGGTAACGGGAAGAGGCGCAGTTCCCTTGACGTTCAGTGAAACCGCACCGGTGGAAACGACTCCTTGGCCGAGCAGAACGTAACGCCCCGATTTGCTCGCGCAGACCTTGAGTGTCGCCGTTCCGTCCGCGGAAACAGTGGCCGAGAGCTTCTTGCCGACGCACTTCTGCGACGCTCCCTTGGGTGGCAGAACAGTAACCGTCGTGGGCCTCGCAGCCCGGGTCGCGTCAGTTGCCGTCGCCGTAAACCCACTGGTCGCGATGTTCAGCGTGACGAGTTGACCGGCACTCGATTCCGGCGTAACCACGAGTGGTTCAATCCACGGCATGTCTTCCATGACAATTTCGACGTCACGTTCGCCGAGCTTCTTTGACGTTCGTTGGATGAGGATTCCATCGCTGTACTCGACCTGGACTGTTGAATCCGCGGTCGAGTACCCCGATAGGTACACCTCGCCGAATTCGTTCGTGACGCCATCCGAAATCAACGCGGGCGACGTGAACGTGGCGCCGTCAACTCGTGCGACGTCAAAGAGGTCGGTTGCATTCACCGTTGCGCCGACAACCGGCAGGCCGTTCGAGAGTACGACCCGGACGACGTGCTGAGATTCGGAGGGCTCGGGCGGCAACACGATGAGCGAATCGGTGCTGAAACCGATGACGGTGGACGTGTTGTAGTTGGCAATCGCACCACCCAACAATTGAACATTGCGCAACGAAACGTCGATCCGACCGGCTGGGATGAACGGGAAGGTCGCACGACCCTCAATGGTCAGTCCGTAGTCGAGAGCGGATTCAAAGGAACCGTCCTGCTTCCGCCACGTGACCTGCCCGCCATAGACCGGTTGACCCGTTGCATCCTGGACAGCGATCGAGTGAGACACGAGTCCGGTCGTAAAGGCGGTAATCGTTTCCGAGTAGGGCGAGACCCCTGCCGCGTTGACCGCCGCGATGCGAATGTCGGCAGCAGATCCCGCCGAGAGTCCGGTGATTGTCGCCGTCGACTCGGTCGACGTTGCCGTGCGGGTTTGCCACGTTTCGCGATCCGTCGTCCACTGGATTCGGTATCCCGCCACGGGTTCGTAGGGGGACGACGCGGGGCGCCACGAGATCGTCACCGTGTTCGCCGTTGTCGCAGTGACCACTGGCGCGACCGGCCGAAGTGGCGGACTCGCGGTCACGGCATCCAGCACGGCGGAAGCGGGACCTGTGCCTGCGTGACTCGCGGCGGCGATTCGGATTTCGACAACCGAATCGGTGGGAACGTCGGGGCTTTGCCACGACGTCGCACTGCTTGGCACATTCGCCGTTGCCCACTCGCCACCTGCGACGCGCCACGTGATCACATAACCGTCAATGGCGAAATCACCGGCTGCCGGGGCGGTCCACGAAACAGTGACGGAACGTGCCGCCCGACCCGTTTGAGTCAGACTCGTGACCTTCGATGGGGCAATGGCCGCATGCGCGGTCCACGCGCCGAAACCGGACATAACCCGAGGCACCGTGCTGATACCCCGAGCTTGGATGAGGGATCCCCAGCAGTAGACGGTTGCCGAGACACCAATCGCACAGGATCGGCGGGTTGGGCCACTCGCATCATCACTCGTCGCGAGGTGCGCGACCGGTTCGGGAATGCGCGCGGTCGTTGGGCCGCTGGCGTAGGTGCCGTCACCGAGCTGCCCGGATTCGTTTCCACCACTGCACGTCACCACTCCAACCGAGTTCAACGCACACCAGTGACCCTGTCGTAAGTCAAATTCCACAACGTCACTGAGGTTTGCGATTGTCGAAAAGGCGATGTTGAGCGAGGAAAAACAAATCACCGTTCGCGCTGTCGTGATCGCACAAGTGACGTTGCCTTGTCCGTCGAGATCGAGTGCCATCGGTGCCGCGGGGTTCGAGACCCAACGATAGGTTCGAGTGTCGGTCGCAAGACACGTGATGGTCTGGTCCCATTGAATGGCGCAAAGGCCACCGATGTCGGTAACTCCGCGAAACTGAAGGACCGGCGTCGTGAGGTGACGACCGTAACGATCGGTGCTCCACCGTCCCCAACACCACAACTCGCCCGCGGCCGACAACGCACACGCAGTGTTCCCGACGACGGAAACTTCAACGATGTCCGATGGCAACCCTTCTACGACGAAGTTGCCAGCAGGAGCACCCGTGTATCCGAGACCCTGTTGCCCTTGTTCGTTGAACCGGGTGACGCAAATCACACCCTTGGACCGGGAAAGGACACACTGAAGATCGAGATTCCAGCTCTGGGAGTAACCCACGTGTGCGATCACATCACTCACGCGAACGGCGTCGAGAATACCGTTGGGATCGTCGTAATAGGTCGCGGCCACCCGCGGTTCTTTGCCCTCAAAACAGATGTACTGATTGGCCGGATTCATCGCGCACGTCGCGGTATCGCTCGACATGAATCGTTCACCTATTCCCAACGACGATGCGGGTCCGGTGCCCGACAGGTTGACCGCTGCGATTCGGAAGTCATACTCTCGGCCCGGTTCTAGCCCGGTGACGGTCGCCGAACGGGCGATTGAGACGCCATCGTCGAACACCGTCCACGATCCGCCAACGCCGCGATATTCGATCGCGTAATCAGTGACGGGCGACGATCCCTGAGTGCGCGGTGCGGCCCACGACAACGACACGGAGCCCGGACCATTGCCCTCGTAGCGCACGGATGTGATCACCCCCGGGGAACCACCAGAGCTGGCGTGTGCTACCGAGCCAACAAGGTGGGCGGGGAGAATTACGAGCGCGGCCATGAGGAATCCGAGCGCACGGGATACGCGTTGCTGAGTAATTTTCTGCATGCGGCCAAAGTAAACCCAACCCCGGACACGTTATGGAGTGCCGCTGGAGCGGGAGAGTCCTGCGGACTCTCCCGTCTTATTCAACGTGGCTCGCTGAGGGCAAGGCTCCATTTATTCGCGGGCGTCGAGGATGAAACGTAATTGAAAACCCGATTACACCAAGAGCCGCGGGGACTGCGGCGAGCGCGGTGAGGCGCCAGGCTTCCACCGAGCAAGCAACTGCTCGGGCAGTATTTGGTTCCTGGTCGAGCTCACCACCGGACGCTCGGCCTGAACCGAAAAGGGCTACATCCAGTACTCGTCCGCACGATTGATTCCCGTTTATCAGGAACTGCCGCGCGAGCAACAACAAACTGAGTGCAATGAGGACTACGCCAATGGCGACAGCGGTACCCTTCATCAAGGTCCCGAGGCTCCATCGCCACTGATTAATTTGCTGCGCCTGGATTTATTCGAATAACGATTGTGTCCATGTTTGCTCGAACCCCCATGTCGCGCTCGGTCTGGAATCCCCAGTTCCACGGGGCCCCATCCCTATCTGTCGAGTGTTGGGCCATCATCGAGCCATACCCGGAGGTTACAGAACTGTAAAAGCGTCCCGTCTTCGGGTCCTTATACGATGCGAATGTACCCGAACCGAGGGCAACCGACATGTGAGAATAGCCTTCTCCCTTTCCCCAGTCATACATGTAGATATCGCCGGCCGCGGCGGGTGTGGTAGACGCCGACATCAAGGGGTAAGAATAGTTCCCGCGATCAGTGCTAATCAGAAAAGATCGCAGGTCAGATACCCCCGACCAACTTCTGGAGCGGTTGGTCTCCCATGGGAAAAACCCTGGCATCCCGTCATACCACCACACTAGTGAGGTTGTACGTTTCATCGTCATTCCACCCGCTCTGAGGGCCTGCGATACGAAATTGGTACAGTCAACATCCCCAAGGTCGACGTATGAAGCATTTCGACAGCGCTCGTTGTTGTTGCAGGCATGCTTTGACGCGTAGGCCGCCGCATTGGCTCGGTTAAACGGGAATGCGGCAAACGATGCCGTGGGGGTTGCCTGAACAACAATCAATGCACCCACGGTCGCGCCGAGGAGGATAAGTGCAACGTTTCTCGACATTTCTATCAATTTTGAAATCAACGGGCGCCTCCAGTTGCAACTGCGGCCACACTCGACAGCTTCCAAGCGCCGTCTTCGAGCACTAGCGAAATCTGCCATTGATCGTCGCCGTCAACTTGCCAACTTCGATCTTCGTTTTGATACTCTTGGTGCCCGAGCAAGAGAACAAAGGCTTCACCATCTTGAACCGAAACTCCTTGCCAGCGACTAACGACAAACCTGTTGTCATAGAACGGCAAGTAAGTAGGGTCATTCGCAAATTGTTCGAGAGCCGATTCTAATTCGAGGCTTTTTTTGCTGGCTTTGCTTTTCACCCAAGCATCGGCAACGCTGGCGCTCCGAACTTCTCGCGCGAGTGAACTTCGAACAAAGGAGTCGGCAAGCTTCTTGTCCCTGGGGAACCGTTGAGGCGCGACACGAGCTGTGAGAAGAGCCTGGGTGGCTTTCTTGACAAGCACGACCTCGGACTGCGGACCCTGGTCCTTCATCGGCTCAAGAAAAATCGCACTGCCTGAGCCTTTTCCCGCCAGGGGATCTGCGAACAAACTGTCAGGGCCGACAGCTGCGACTGCGAAACCCGCAATCGCGGCTGAGGATCCGATGACGAGGCCCGCGATTAGCGACGCCACACCGTTTCGCCAGGGCGTTGATTCTTCAGCCACACTTTCTCCAATCACGTTAACCTGGTTCCGACGTTTCCGGAGTATAACTCTATTTATTTGGATAAACTAGGGTGACCGATAGCGATTCGAGTGAAGGGGACAAGCCTTCACGCGGCCCTCTTGTGCTCAATATTGCCGGGTTAGTCGTCTCGATAGGAACGTTCATGAGTTTTGATTTTCAAAATTGCGGCGACGGTCGTGAACTTGTCTGGGAGCGAGAGAGTCCTGCGGACTCTCTCGACTTATTCAACGTGGCACACCGACTGTTTGTTTAGGAGTGCCGCTGGAGCGGGAGAGTCCTGCGGACTCTCCCGTCATTATTCGACATGCAGCAAAACGAAGGTTTTAGGTAGTGCCGCTGGAGCGAACAAGTCCAGTGGACTTGTTCGTCATACTCGACTGGTTTCCAATTCGAAGGCTTTAAGTGGTGCCGCTGGAGGGACTCGAACCCCCAACCCTTTCCTTAGGACGGAACTGCTCTTCCATTGAGCTACAGCGGCGTTGATGCAATCCAACCACACGGCGGCTTTAGGCGACGAGGTAGTCGTTCCACGCCGGCACGTCTCGGTCGATCCCGCGCACGAGCCAGGCGGTTCCGCGCGGTTGCCGGGGCTGGGTGGACAGCGACCAGCCAAGTTCGCGCAGAGTGCGGTCTGCTTTCTGGTTGTTGCAGCGCACACAACAGGCGACGAGATTCTCCCAGCTGTCCGATCCGCCTCGCGATTTCGGCTGGACGTGGTCGATCGTGTTGGCGACTTTGCCGCAGTAGGCGCATCGGTGGTTGTCGCGACGCAGTACGCCCCGCCTTGTCAGAGGGACTCCGCTCGCCATCGGTACACGGACGTAGCGACTCAGAATGATGACACTCGGCCTGTCCCACAACCCCGAGATTCCGAAGACGGGGTGGTCAGCTTCGTGGGCAAGAATGTTTGCTTTTCCGGTCATGACGAGCACGATGGCTCGGCGATCGGAAACCACGGCGAGTGGCTCGTAGCCGGCGTTGAGGACCAGGGTTCTCATGGTGTTCCTTTCGGTCCCACATGGTGTGTGGGGTTTCGGGTTTCGACCACCGTCTCTCGATTCGGGCACAAAAAAAGCACCGTCTTCACAGACGATGCCTTCCGTTGTCGCAACCGTGTTGGCGCGAAACGACGCTCGGACTTATCGGGTGTTCCCAGTCGAATCCTCGGGGGGAGGCTCTGTGGGCACCCGTCAAACCGCAAACGATTCGAGTTGTGATGGTCACGCGTTCAGACTACGCCTGTCCTTCTCGTGACACGGTATTGGCGCGCTATTTAATTCCGATGCGCACGATGTAGAAATTAGAGGTCCAGATCTTGCGGATGCTGACGTACCCGCCCGCGGCCGGGGCGTCGAGGATCCTGCCGTTGCCAGCATAGATTCCGTCGTGACCCGCCATGATGACGAGGTCGCCGGGACGGGCATCGGCGAGGCGAATCGGTCGACCCATCGCCGCTTGTCCACTGGCACTGTGAGGCAGGTTCACGCCGAATTGCGCATAGACAAACTGAACGAGGCCCGAGCAATCGAAACCGGCCGGCGATGCGCCTCCGAATCGATAGGGAACCCCAATGTATTTCTTCGACACTTCGAACACTTTGTCGAGGCTGAAGTCGGGGTACGGCGGATTCTTGAGGTAGTCCGCTGCGGACGGACCGTGGTACTCAGGGTAGATAACTTGATTCTCGGCATTGCGACGAATTTGCGCGAGGCTTGTGGCGTGGAATGTTGAGTGATCAACGGCGAGCGCAGTATCGCTTGTTACGACGACGTCTTGTGTGACCTCAGCGGCTTTCAAGATTTCCGGGCTAAACGCGTAGGCCGGTAGTGAAATCGTTCCTACGAGGGCCGAGATGAGCGCGAAGACCGAGACGCGTCGAGCGTTTTCGCCGACCAGGGCACGACCCGCACGGTGGGCGGTTGGCCTGATTCCGCGAATGACCCGGGCGATGAACCGAACTGCATCACCGATGGCGAGGGCCGTGGTGTGACCGATTCGAAAGAAAGCGTTATCCAAGAGTTTGCTCCTGAGCCCGAGGCGCTTCACCTCCCCGTCATTCATTTTGTTTAACCTCACACAGACGGGGAATTCGGACCGTGTGGAGCTGTTCTGTGTGCGCGGTGGCGCGTTCGGAACGCCTCAATTCTACCCAGCAACCCTATGAACGAGCCCAGCGCAGGCTTCGGCGTGGCAAAACTAGAGAATTTAGAAGTATGTGGATTGTTTAGACTTGGCGCATGACCGACTTCCGCCTTCCCCCGGAGCTCGTCCCGGTTGACGGACGGTTCGGATGCGGCCCGTCAAAAATCCGACCGGAACAACTTGACTACCTCGCTGCACACGCCCATCTGTTGGGGACCTCCCACCGGCAGAAGCCGGTCCGGGACATCGTCGGTCGAGTGCGCGCCGGCCTTGCCGACCTTTTCCGACTGACCGACGGCTACGAGGTGATTCTGGGGAACGGTGGCTCGACGGCGTTTTGGGATGCCGCAGCATTTTCGCTGATCGAACAACGCAGCGCACATCTGACCTTCGGAGAGTTCGGGCAAAAATTTGTCAATGCCGCGAGTGCCCCCTGGCTTACCGCACCGGCAGTCGTCCACGGAGAACCCGGAACCGTCTCGGCCTTCGTCGGTGACGAGGAAGCCGATGTCTTCGCTTACCCCCACAACGAAACGTCAACCGGCGCGATGACGGCGGTCCGTCGTCAGGGGCGGGCAGGCTCACTCACCGTGGTCGATGGGACGAGCGCGGCCGGCGGTGTCGATATTGATGTGCGCGAAACCGACGTCTATTACTTCGCACCACAAAAGAACTTTGCGAGCGACGGCGGGCTGTGGTTTGCCCTCATGTCCCCCGCCGCCATCGAACGGATTGAGCGCGTCGCCGCGTCGGACCGGTACATTCCCGAGTTCTTGTCGCTCAGCGTGGCGTTGGACAACTCTCGACTCGACCAAACGCTCAACACTCCCGCGATCGCAACGCTCCTGCTGCTGGACGCGCAGATTCAATGGATTCGGGACAGCGGAGGACTCGCCTGGGCGCACGCCCGCACAAAGGACTCGTCGGATCGAATCTACGAGTGGGCCGAGGCCCGCCCGAACGCGTCACCGTTCGTCTCTAACCCCGAACACCGCTCTCAGATCGTGGCGACGATTGACTTCGACGAAAGCGTCGATGCGAGCCGAGTGTCGACGATGTTGCGTGCGAACGGGATTGTCGATATCGACCCGTACCGGAAACTCGGGCGCAACCAACTTCGTATCGCCACATTCACCGCGATCGAGCCGAGCGACGTCTCTCGGCTTCTCGGAGCCATCGACGCGGCAATCGCTGCTCTCTAGTCGTCCTCGACGACGACGTATTCGTCCCCGTCGGGACCGTCTTCGCTGCCCGCTTCATCAACCCCGTCGAACACATCCGTGTCGTCAAACGGTGATTCAACGATGTCGGCAAGGTCTACCGAGTCAACATCGTCCTCGAAATCATCGTCCTCGTCATCGGTCGTGTCGTCGTCATCCTCGTCATCGTCATCGTCATCGAGGTCCAACAGATCATCGTCGTCAAGTTCGTCATCGGGAACGACGACGATAGCCTCTTCGATTCCGGCAGCAATCGATTCTTCGTATTCACGAAGTCGGTCCGCCCACGGGACCCACTCGGGCGATTGAATCGCATCGTCCCCGGCTAGCAGTTCGGTCTCGAGAATTGTTGTTGACTTTCCGTCAACGGCGAGCGAAGCGACCCAATCCCACCCGATGTACCCGGGAAGGTTGGACCCGAAACGGACGTTGGCGATTCCGTCCGATTCCTCGGACGAGAGCACCGAACCGATCGTGTCGGCAGGGGTGATTGTTTCGAGGGCGGACCGTGCCGCTTGCTCGAGTGCTTTAGGCGTCAAAGTTTTCCGCGACCTTTCGAAGCACGGCCGCGATTTTGCGAGCGTGGGAATTCGCCGGGTAGTGCCCCCGGCGCAAATCAGAGCTGGCCGATTCCAAGAGGCGAATAACGTCCTCGACGATCACGACCATGTCGTCCGCGGGTCGACGACGGCTGCGCACCACGGATTGAGGTTCTTCCAGAACCAGAGCGCCGTGCGCCTGAAGCCCACGCTTTCCGTCAACCGTGCCGTACTCGAGGCGCGCACCGGGCTGAACGGTCGTACCGGCCGGCAGGGCGGAGGCGTGCAAAAAGACCTCGACGCCATCATCGCCTTGGATGAATCCAAAACCTTTGTCCTCGTCGAAGAACTTGACTTTTCCGGTTGGCATTCTCTCTCCTTGTAACCTGACTCTTACCGAGGATACCTGTCGGCACGATAAACTATTCGGATGCCTTCTTCTCATGACGTTTCGACACGACTGGGCACGATGTCACACCAGGAACTCGAGACTCTCGTCTTGACCCGTCGCTGGCACCTGGGCAAACAACACGACCTGCACGACCTCGCTGACACGCTGCTCACAACCGAATCAATCGTGCCGACACTTCGCTCGCTCTCACGGCACGAACTGCAGGCACTCGCATCGGGTGTGGCGGGCGAACACGCTCGAAAGATTCTGTTGGCTGACGACGCGGGCGTGCCGTTCTCAGAAGTTGCCGCGTTACTCCCCGCACTGCTCGAACAGCCGACGCCGATCGAATCACCGGCAGAGGGCGATAGCGCAAGCATCGCGCTCCACAGCGTCGTCGCCCTTCGCGATCTGATTGAGTGGGTTGCCAGTGAGCCGCTGACGATGGGCGCAACGGGTGGTTTGCTTCGGGCCGAGGAAAAAATCCTCGCGGCTGGTCTCGTCGTGTCAGAAAACGATGCCGTCGCATTGACCCGAATCGCCGAAGTCGCGGGACTGGTCCGAACCATCGATCGCCGACTCTACGCGACGACGCGGGGCATGACCCTGTCCGATGACCTTGTTGCACTGTGGACCGCCGCGTTCGACGCGATTGTGTCCGCTTTCGGCCCGTCCGTGCGTGATGCGTGCGCTTCCGCGGGTCGCCTCGACGAACCGTTCCTCGAATGGCTTTTGCCCTTACGCGACACTCACGAATCCGACATCTTGCATCGCGTCGCCACGGAATCGCGCCTTTTCGGTGTCACGGCCGGCGGCACCACCGAGCTAGGACGAATCGCGGTCGCGGGTATCGAATTGGTTCCCGCGTTTCTCACCCCGCTGTTGCCTGAACTGCAGACCTCGGTCTATGTTCTCGACGATTTGAGCATCATCGCACCCGGTCCTGTCACGACCGATACGTCACGGTTCCTCGCCCAGATTTCGAGCCTCGAGACCCGCGGGCTTGCGCCGAAAAGACGGCTCGATCCCGCCTTGATATTGCGGGCAATCGCGTCGGGCACGACGGTGGATTCCATGATCGCGAGACTGTCCGAGTTGTCGCTCACGCCGGTCTCGGCGGCGGTCACGTCGACCATTGCCGACATCGCCAACAACGGGCGGTTTATCACCCTCAACGGAACGGGAACCGACACCGCCGCCAAGGCGTCGCATCCCGAACTGGGAGAAATGCTGTTGTCCGACCCGCGCCTTCAGCGACTCGCTCCCGTCAAGGTGGATGAACTGTCTGTGCTCTATGGCGCATCCCGCTTACGAGTCGAGACGGCACTCGTCGAAAATCGATACACCGTGGTTGTGCCCGCGGTGGAACCCGTCATTGTCGAGCCCAGTGCCCCGACCGCTCTGTTGGAACTCGCCGAAAATCTTTTTGCAACCGGTCTCGGATCAACTCACCTCGAGCGCGCACTCATCACGGCGGGCAAAACTCGAAGCAAAGTCACGCTCCTTGTCGAAACTAGCACGGGGAACAAGACCATCACTCTTGAACCTCGTCACGTGGCGAACGGACGCGTGCGCGGACTCGACACCGTCGCCGACGTCGAACGAACACTTCCCATTTCCGCAATCATCGAACTTTTAGCAGTCGGAGAGTAAAACGTGAACGGTCCCCTCATCGTCCAGAGCGATCGAACCGTGCTACTCGAGGTCGGTCACGAACAGGCGACGGATGCGCGCCATGCGCTCGCGGTATTTGCCGAACTGGAACGCGCGCCGGAACACATTCACACCTATCGCATCACGCGCCTCGGCCTGTGGAACGCGCGTGCGGCCGGGCACACCGCCGAGGAAATGCTCGCGACGCTCGAGACCTACTCCAAGTTCCCCGTCCCGCAGGTTGTGGCGACCGACATTGCCGACACGGTTTCGCGGTATGGCCGAATCGTGGTCGAACGCGACGCGGACGGTTTGTATCTCGAAGCCGAGTCGCCGCAGATTCTCGCCGAGGTGATTCGGACCACCAAGCTCGAGCCCTTGCTCGGTGCGGTGACGAGCGAGACAGTCGTTCGACTCAACGACTGGGCGCGCGGAATCGTGAAACAGGAACTTTTGGGGATTGGCTGGCCCGCCGAGGACCGCGCCGGATTCACCGAAGGCACACCGATGACCGTCGCCCTCGACAACACGACGTGGGATCTTCGTGGCTACCAGCGCGAGGCCATCGACCTGTTCGATCATTCGGGTGCCGGTGTCGTCGTCCTCCCGTGTGGCGCAGGCAAAACTGTCGTCGGAATCGGCGCGATGGTCGAAGGCCAATCGTCGACGCTCATCCTCGTCACCAACTCGGTGTCGGCTCGACAGTGGCGGGACGAAATCCTTGCCCGCACGACGCTGACCGCCGACGACATCGGCGAATACTCGGGCGAAAAGAAGGAAATCAAGCCGGTCACGATTGCGACGTACCACATCCTCACGGCCAAGCGTCGGGGCGAATTCGCACACTTGCCGTTGTTGGACGCGAACAACTGGGGGCTCATCATTTATGACGAGGTCCACTTGTTGCCCGCTCCGGTGTTCAAACTGACGGCTGACCTGCAAGCGCGTCGCCGCCTCGGATTGACCGCCACTCTCGTTCGCGAAGACGGCAAAGAGGGTGACGTCTTCAGTTTGATTGGCCCCAAGCGTTTCGATGCACCGTGGAAGGAAATCGAAGCTCAGGGGTTCATCGCACCGGCACGCTGCGTCGAGGTGCGGGTCTTGCTCGAGTCCGACGAGCGAATGGATTATGCGGTGGCGAACGAACGCCAACGATTCCGAATCGCAGCGACGAGCCCAGCGAAACGTCCCATCATCTCGCGGTTGATCGCTCAGCACCCCGACGACCAGATTCTTGTCATCGCACAGTACCTCGATCAAATCGACGACGTGTCGGACACGCTCGGTTTGCCCACCATCACGGGCGCGACCCCGGTCGACGAACGCGAAGTGTTGTACGACAAGTTCCGCACCGGCGAGATACGGGTGTTGCTCGTGTCGAAGGTCGCGAACTTCTCGGTCGACCTGCCCGACGCGTCCGTGGCGATTCAAATCTCGGGGTCGTTCGGTTCGCGCCAAGAAGAAGCCCAACGCCTCGGTCGAATTTTGCGTCCGAAGAGCGACGGTCGGAGCGCGGTTTTCTACACCGTTGTCGCGCGCGACACGGTTGAACAAGATTTTGCACAGAACCGGCAGCGATTCCTCACCGAGCAGGGCTACGCCTACGAGATCGTCGACGAAGGCGCAATTTAGCCACGGAGTCGGCCCCGGCCGTGTTGTCCCCAGATTCGCTTCGGTCATGTGTAGCGGCGTCGTCGCCCCTCCACACTTGCGGTATGACCAGTTTCCACGTTGACGCGCACGCCCTCGATAGCGCCGCGTCCCACATCGCCCGAACCATCGAATCGATTCACACCGACATCGCCAGCCTCACTGGCCAGCTTCGCGGTCTTGACGGGTCCTGGTCGGGTCCGGCCGCTCTCGCCTTCGCGGGCGTCGTAGACGAGTGGATGGCGGCGAGCGCTCGCGTCACCGAGTCGCTCAGCGACATCGGCACCGCCCTGCGACAGATACAGACCCACTACCTCGAAACCGAACAGGCGAACGTGCGAATTCTCGGTCGTTGACAAAAAGGACGAGGGCGGCTTTCGCCACCCCCGTCCGAGTTTTTCGGGCTAGAAGCCCATGCCTCCACTGGGGTCACCGGCGGGCGCGGCGTGAGCCGGCTCCGGCTTTTCCGCGATGACGGCTTCCGTCGTGAGGAACAAGCCGGCGATCGACGCAGCGTTGAGCAGAGCCGAGCGCGTCACCTTGACCGGGTCGCTGATTCCAGCGGCGAGCATGTCGACGTACTCACCGGTCGCAGCGTTGAGGCCCTGACCGATGGGAAGGCTGCGCACCATGTTGACGACAACACCGGGCTCGTGACCCGCGTTGAGCGCGATCTGACGCAGAGGTGCCTCGATTGCCAAGCGGATGATGTTGACGGCGGTCTGCTCGTCTCCGTCCAACTTGAGCTTGTCGAGTACCGACGCGGCCTGCAGAAGTGCGACACCACCCCCGGGGACGATGCCCTCTTCGACGGCGGCCTTCGCGTTGCGAATGGCGTCTTCGATGCGGTGCTTGCGCTCCTTGAGTTCGACCTCGGTCGCGGCACCCGCCTTGATGACGGCGACGCCACCAGCGAGCTTGGCGAGACGCTCCATGAGCTTCTCGCGGTCGTAGTCAGAATCGGTGTTCTCGATTTCGGCACGGATCTGCTTGACGCGACCGGCTACGGCCTCAGAGGTTCCGCCACCTTCGATGATGGTCGTCTCGTCCTTGGTGATAACCACCTTGCGAGCGGTACCGAGCAAGTCGAGCGTGACGCCATCGAGCTTGAGTCCAACTTCTTCACTAATGACCTGACCACCCGTGAGGATCGCAATGTCCTGAAGCATCGCCTTGCGACGGTCTCCGAAGCCCGGGGCCTTGACGGCGACCGACTTGAAGATGCCACGAATCTTGTTGACGACGAGAGTCGCGAGGGCGTCTCCGTCAACATCCTCGGCGACGATAAGGAGCTGCTTGCCCGACTGAGCAACCTGCTCGATCACGGGAAGGAGGTCTTTGATCATCGAGATCTTGGAGTTGACGATGAGGATGTAGGGGTTTTCGAACACCGTTTCCATGCGCTCGGGGTCGGTGACGAAGTACGCCGACAGGAAGCCCTTGTCGAAACGCATTCCCTCGGTTACCTCGAGCGTGGTGCCGAACGCGTTCGACTCTTCGACGGTGACAACGCCCTCTTTACCAACACGGTCGATGGCTTCAGCGATGAGATCGCCGATCTCCGTGTCGGCGGCAGAAATGGATGCGGTCGCGGCGATTTCCGCCTTGGTCTCGACATCTTTGGCGTTCTTGAGAAGCTGTTCGGTCAACGCGGCAACAGCCTTGTCGATTCCGCGGCGGAGGCTGATGGGGTCGGCGCCGGCGGCAACGTTGCGAAGTCCTTCGCGAACGATGGCCTGCGCGAGAACGACCGATGTCGTGGTTCCGTCTCCGGCGACATCATCAGTCTTCTTTGCGACCTCTTTGACGAGTTCCGCGCCAATCTTTTCGAACGGGTCTTCGAGCTCGATTTCTTTCGCAATCGAAACACCGTCGTTCGTGATCGTGGGGGCGCCCCACTTCTTTTCCAGGACGACGTTGCGACCGCGGGGTCCAAGCGTCACCTTGACAGCGTCAGCCAAAATGTTGAGGCCGCGCTCGAGGCCGCGACGGGCCTCTTCGTTGAATGCAATTAATTTGGCCATGATGTGTGTCTGTCCTCCAGGACGTAGGTCATGTCATTGGCACTCACGGTATGCGAGTGCTAACTCCAAGTTTGGCACTCGCGTCAAGAGAGTGCAAATTGACTGTGGAGAAACTAGCGGCGCTTTGTCTTAAAGTAGCCGCTTGTTGTCGGGATCAACTCGACCCAGGTGCGACCACGCGCAAGGACGACCTCGTCGCCGCTAGCCAACGTGTACACCGTCATCGCGTTCCGGTTACGTTTGGTCCACGTGGCTTTGACCGTTTTGCCGCGGCTCGAAATCCAGGCGACGCCGCTGCCGACCACCAGTGCACGCGGGACGTAACCATACTCGCTCGACTCGCCAACCAACTGGGCGATGACGTTATCGGCGACGAGTTGCACCTTCTGGTAGTCAACATCCTTCGAGCCATCAGCTTGAAAGCGCTTGTACTTTCCCGTGGATGCGTTGTATTTGCACGACGGCGTGTTCTCGCTCGAGAATGAGGC
>JAIOXB010000046.1 GCA_021741825.1 Microbacteriaceae bacterium | reverse complement strand
GCAATGATGTCGTTCTTTTCCTCGGCGGTGATGTTCATGTCCGAAAACACCGGCATGTTCTGAGGACCCGTGACCATCGCAGCGTAGACGTGGACGGGGTCGATGTTCTTCAGATGGGGGGCCCATTTTCCTTCCGTCAAGGCGCCACCGGCACCAGCTACGTTGTGGCACATCGCGCAATTGACTCGGAAGAGTTCTGCACCGTTGGACGGGTCACCACCGGTGAGTGATGAGGCCTCGGGAACAGCGGGGCCGGGAGATAGGCTTGCTACCCATGCCGCCATGGCGTCAATCTCGGGCTGAGTGAACTGAACAGGCTTTTTCTCGGCCTGCGGACCGCTGCCCGACATCGGCATGCGCCCCGAGCCGACCTGGAATTCGACCGAGAGGGCGCCCGAGCCAATCAGGGACGGTCCGGCGGCCGAACCTTCGGCACTGAGCCCGTGGCACGACGCGCAGTTCGAGGCGAAGAGCTTCTTGCCGTCCTCGATCTGTGTTGCCGAAACGGGGGCATCGGCCGCCGTGGCTGTTCCCGTCACCGCCGCGTATGCGGCTCCTGAAACGAACAGTCCAACAAGAATGAGGACGAGCGACGAGAGCGGGTGGCGACGGCCTTTTCGGTTGAGGTTTCGGGGCATGGGGTTCTTTCGTTATTTCAGTACGTAGATGACGAGGAAGAGGCCGATCCACACCGCATCGACGAAGTGCCAGTAGTACGACACGGCAACCATCGACATTGCGTCGCGGTGGGTGAAAACCTTGATTGCCTGGATTCGACCGATCATGAGAAGGAAGGCAATGAGGCCGACGGTCACGTGCAGTCCGTGGAACCCGGTCGTGAGGTAGAACGCGGATCCGTAAGCGTCACTGTTGAGCATGACCCATTCGCTGGTGAGCACGGCGTATTCGTAGACCTGACCGACAACGAAGAACGCGCCCATCGCGTAGGTGAGCCAGAACCATTCGACAACGCCCCACTTGGACGGAGCCCAGCTGGTTCGACGCGGCTGCAGACGCTCCGCCGCGAAGACGCCCATCTGGCAGGTCACGGACGAGAGCACGAGGATTGTGGTGTTGAGCGTCGAGAAAGGGATGCTTAGCTTCTCTGTCTGGACCGCCCAAATTTCGGGAGCCATGGAACGCAACGAGAAGTAAATTGCGAACAACCCGGCGAAGAACATCACTTCGCTCGCAAGCCACACAATCGTTCCGACCGCCACTGCGTTCGGGCGGTTTACGACCGATTGCGGTCTGGTTATCGAGGCGCTAGTCACATCCTCTATTATGCCCAACTTTCCCCGTTCGACTGACCATTTACGCACGTTTTCGCGCGTATTTTGCGAACTTTTCATCAATTTTGCGCGCATCAAGAGCGATAGGCTGGGGGAGTGCCGAACGACACCTGGACCGCAACTCTCAGCGACCTTCTCGAGGGTCGGTCGTTGACGGTTGCCGAGGCGTCTCGGGCCATGACCGACATCATGAACGGTGACGTGAGCGATGCTCGCCTGGCCGCCTTCCTCGTTGCGCTTCGCGCAAAGGGGGAGTCCGTCGACGAGGTCGTCGGCTTTCGTGACGCGATTCTGTCCGCCGCGCTTCCGCTCGATGTGTCGACCGACGCGGTCGACATCGTGGGCTCGGGAGGAGACCCGATCGGCGTCATCAACGTGTCGTCGATCGCAGCAATCGTTGTGTCCGCGGCGGGCGTTCCCGTCATCAAGCACGGAAACCGAGCCGCGAGCTCGAAGTCGGGGGCGAACGACGTTCTGACGTCTTTGGGAATCAACATCTCGCTCGAACCCGACCGTGTCGCTCGCGTTTTCGCCGAGATCGCGGTGACGTACATCAACGCGATGGTGTTTCACCCAGGATTCCGAAACGCTGGCCCGGTTCGCCAGGATTTGGCAATCCCGACGATTTTCAACGTCCTCGGACCACTCTGCAATCCGGCACGACCGGAAGCGAACGCGTTGGGAATGTCTAACCCTGCTCGAATCCCGCTCGCCGTCGGACTTTTCCAACAACGTGGAGCGACGGCACTCGTGTACCGAGGCGAAGACGGTATCGACAAAATCACGACGACGGGCCACTCCAAAGTGTTCGAGGTGACACGCGGTAGCGTCACCGAACATGATTTCGACCCTCGCGAAGTTGGGTTCACCTATTCGTCCATCGACGACATTAGGGGTGGAACTCCGGATGACAACGCCGCGTTGGCACGCACGGTGCTAGCGGGGGAGAAAAACGCCGCCCGCGACATCATCGTGTTGAACTCGGCCGCGGGAATTGTTGCGCATCGTTTGTCGAAGAACCCTGCCGAGCGCGATCGTTCATTCGTTGACCGAATGGCCGATGCCGTCGAAGTTGCAACACACTCGATTGATTCTGGAGCGGCGCAGGCGAAACTCGACGCCTGGATCGCCGCAACCAACTAAAAACTTGACATTTTTATTGATAAACGATAAGAATGTGACATGAATATCGATTTCCTGCCTCTCATTGTCGTGTTTGTCCTCCTCGCGCTCATCGTCGTGTTGTGGCGTCGGAACAAGGGGAGTAAGCCCGCTCTGAGCCTCAGGGTCGCAGCCGTTTTATCGGCACTGTCGGCAATGATCTTCACGGTGCAAGCGTTGGGGTGGGTGGTTGGTGCAATCGTGACGCCGGGGCAACAAATTCCCATCAGACTCGTCACAGCGATTGACAGCGCGAGCCGGTTTACCGCGAACGAATGGTCGACGCTCGTCGAAATTGCCCGGTCGGGGAGCGCGACACTATCGATGAACCTCATGACCCCGCGAGAGTTCCTTGCGAGTGGGCTTGACGGAGGGACGGTATTTGCGCTCGTTGCCGTGGAAGTGATTTCGGCACTGGTTGCGGCGTATCTCTCGTGGTTGGCCTTCAGGGCGTGCCGGACTGTTCTGGACGGCGAAAGCTTCACCGACGCACTGTTGCAGTCACTCCGACCAGCGCCATTGGTCATCGCCGTAGCAGTTCTCGTCCGTGAAGGATTTCGGATTACGGCTACGAACGACCTCTATGCGACCTTCTCTCAGGGCGGTGTAGAAATCAGTTCAATTCAGACGGACCTGTCACTGTTGTGGGTTGCCTTGGGAATCGCGGCGTTCTCTCACCTCGTGCGCGCTGGTCGAGACCTTCAACGCGAAACGGCAGGACTTGTCTAGGTGGAGGAAGGTCCCGAAGCAACACGTGTTCATTGTCGACTCGACGAGTTACTCGTCGAGCGAGGAATGACGCTGACCAAGTTGTCCGAGGTGACGGGGATCACCCTGGCGAATCTGTCGATTTTGAAAACAGACAAAGCTCGGGCAATTCGGTTTTCAACTCTCGTCGCCGTGTGCGACGCATTGGATTGTCAGCCAGGCGACCTTCTCAGGCTCGTGCCGGACGCTGGAGAGCCGGGGGAAGTGGGCTAAAGAGTCCCATTTTAGGCAAAATTTACTCTATCTGACATAATGTACATTATCGGATAAAGCCCGTGGCGCGGAATTGCAGGAACCCGCTAGGAAACGCGCTCCAGAACCTCGATCAGCCGCTCGGGACCGATAAACGGTGCTTCGGCACGAATCTCGTCGAGCGTCCACCAACGAATGTCGATGACGTCGTGGTGTTCGGATTCCATCCAACCGGAACGATCCAGTTCGAATTCGTCAACTCGAAGCGCAAAGAAGTGATCAACATAGGAATGGAAGTATTTCCCGTCCGGCCAATCCCAGTAACCATCAACGGCGTCGAGCATCTCTCCCAGTGCCTCAGGTTCAACGATCAGCCCGGTCTCCTCGCGTAGTTCGCGAACGGCTGCTTCGAGTGGAGTCTCGCCGTCGTCGATTCCGCCACCGGGTGTGATCCAGCGCGGCGGCAAGCCGACTCGGTGGTCGAACTTCGTGTGCATCAACAGGAATTTGCCCCGACCGTCGTGCAACACGATTCGAGCTGTTTCACGGTGCAGAACGTGGGTTCGTCCCTCGGGGTGGTTCATTTTCCGCCCTTGTCGACCAATCCGAACGCCCGCATCGACACCTGGACCATTGGGCCGATGCCGACGACGAACAGCAGGGTGCCGAGACCGACCGGTCCGCCGA
Source organism: Microbacteriaceae bacterium (assembly GCA_021741825.1). Lineage (GTDB taxonomy): Bacteria > Actinomycetota > Actinomycetes > Actinomycetales > Microbacteriaceae > MWH-TA3. The sequence continues at coordinate 3,288 of JAIOXB010000046.1, read as the reverse complement.
GCGCGATTCCGATGAGCGTTGCCCCACCCTCGAGCACCGTACGAACGATCCAGACGGGCTTCCCGAACTTCTTGACAGAACCCGTCATCAGCCCGTCGCGAGGACCCGGTCCGAGTCGTGCTCCGATATAGATTCCGGTTCCCAGGGCGATAATCGCCATTCCGAGGACGTACCACCCGATTTGCCCGACAATCCCCCACTCGGCTGCTGACGGAACGAACCGCAGTGACAAATCGACAAAAGGGCCGATGAGAAGGGCATTAAAGACGGTTCCAAGTCCGGGCTTTTGCTTGAGCGGAATCCACAACAACAAAATAATGGCGCTGGCGAGAACGGTCGCGAGCCCGAAGCTCAACCCCGTGATGTTCGCGAGGCCTTGACCAAAAACATCCCACGGCGCGAGCCCGAGAGCCGCACGAATCTGAAAAGCAATTCCCAGTCCGAACAGATACAGCCCGATGATGAGCCGAACCAGAACGAGTGGTTTCGGGAAGTCGAGAGAGGCCACGAGGTCGGCTATTCGCCGAAGTATCCGGTGTCGCCGACCAGTCGCGTGTTGTCGGCGGGAACGGGCTCAACGGCGGCAAGGGCGATTTCCGCGGCGAATTCCGACACGTTGTACAACTTCCCCACCGCTTCTTTACGGGCGTCGATGGTCCCGGGGTTCGCACGGTCTAGTAGCGTCGCGGTCACGGTTCCCTCGATCATGTCGGCCGACACGACGACGAAGCCGATTCCGTCCGCTTCGAGGGAGGGAATCATCTCGCGCAGCGCGTCTTCACCGGCGCGTTTGGACAGCGCGACCGGAAGGTATTCGGGCATGGTGTCGACGGTGCGAATGAAGTGAGCCTGGTGGCTGGTGATAAAGACAACTCGTGACCCCTCGTGAAGCAACGGACGCAGTGTCTGCAGTGCGTTCACCTGAGCGTCGCGATTGAGCCGCATCGCGTAATCGTCGCCCTTGCCGGCTTCCATTCCGCCGGACGCGTTGAGCACGAGGATGTCGAGCCCACCGAATTCTTTCTGCAGCGTGTCGCGCAGTGTCGTGATCGAGTCGTAATCGGTCAGGTCAGCGCCGACAACGAGCGCTTCCCCACCGTTTTCCCGGATGCCCGCTGCGACCTTTTCGGCGCGGGCCTCTTTGTCACGGAAGTTGATAGCGACCTTGGCGCCTGCTTCGGCCAAAAATCCGACGGTTTCCGCACCGATTCCGCGGGATGAACCCGTCACGAAGGCGGTCTTACCCGCGAGTTGGCCGGGCTTCAATGGGTTTGCACTCATGGGGTAAAACTATCACGCAATGTCGGCGTGATACCGTGCCCGCATGACGTTTCGCGCCGCCGAGCACCCCTATTTCGAGGGGTCCACCCCTCGAGTGCTCGCGCACCGCGGCCTCCACCTCGATGCACCAGAGAACACGGCAGGGTCATTCCGAGCGGCAATTGCGGCGGGTGCAACCTTTATCGAAACGGACGTCGTGGGGTCGAAGGACGGTCTGGCCATCATTTCGCACGACACGACTCTCGATCGAGTGTCGTCCAGAACCGGGCTCGTTTCCGACCACACCGCAGCGGAACTCGCTGACATTGATCTGGGTGGCGAGGGGTTTCTCACCCTTGCACAGGCGCTCGAGCTGTTTCCGACCGCACGGTTCAACATCGATGTCAAAGACGAAACCGCGATCGACGGCGTTGTCCGAGCCGTGACCGATGCCGAAGCGCTGGATCGAGTGCTGATTACGTCGTTTAGCGCACAACGCCGTCGCGCGACCATCGCCCGACTCCCCGGGGTCGCCAGTAGCCCGTCGGCAACGGAATTTCTCGTCATTGCCGCCGCGGCTCGGACGGGCATTACCCCTCCCCTCCCCCTGATTCACGCGCTGCAGATTCCCGAGAAAGCAAACGGAATTACCTTCGTGAACGAACGAATGGTCGAGCGTTATCACCGGGCTGGGCTTGAGGTGCACGTCTGGACGGTGAACGACGAAGAGACGATGCGACGGTTGCTGGGGATTGGCGTGGACGGAATCGTGACCGATCGAGCCGATATTGCGCTCCGTATTGTCAATTCATAGATTCATAGGCAATTCTTTACTTTCGCTCAGGAATATCTCGGCGAGTTCTGGCCTTATAAGAGGTAGGCCACAAGCCGAAGGAGAAGATTATGAGCAACAAGCGCATGCAGGGAACTCGACTCGGATCGATTAGTTCCGAAACCGAAGAGGGCGTCGAGTTCGTCGACCGCCAAAACGTGACTTTCCGCACCGAGGACGGCGAGGAATTTGTCGTCACGTTCATGACCGGAGTTGAACTCCCCTATGACTGGCGCTCGCCGCGCTCGAGCAACATTGGGAGGCGTCTGGACGCCAAGGGCAAGCCGATTCAGGGCGATGACCCGAACGCGCCGGCTCCCGCAGCCCCGACCGTTACCCACTGGGAACAGTTGATGAAGCGACGCACTATCGAGGAACTCGAAGTGATTTTGCAGGAACGCATCATTGCGATGCGCGAGAGCGGTCAGCTAGATCTCGGTCCGTTGCGCAAATCGGCCTAACGACCGAAAAACCAGCGGCCAACGCCCCAGCCCGTGATTCGGGCGAATGCTTCGGCGACGATTCCGAGGTGCATCTTCGACGTCCCCGACTCACGTTCAACGAAGGTGATCGGGTGTTCGATGATCGTTCCTCCGTCGGACTCGACGCGGTCGGCGATTTCGATCTGGAAACAATAGCCACTTGACGCGATTGTCTCGAGGTGGATTTGTCGCAGTTTTTCGGCGCGGATGACCCGAAAACCAGCGGTCATGTCGTTGATTCTCGACCGTAAGGCGAGCCGCGCATAGGTGTTCCCCGCCCGGGAAATCATTTGGCGCGCGACGCTCCAGCCGTCGACTCGACCTCCTCGAACCCAGCGCGATCCGATGACGAGATCGGCGGCCACGCCACGGGCAATCCCCAACAACGTCGGGATGACCGCTGGGTCGTGTGAACCGTCGGCGTCGATTTCGACGACCCAGGCGTAATCGCGGTCGAACGCCCACCGGAAGCCCGCAATGTAGGCGGGGCCCAATCCCGCCTTGCGCTCGCGATGAAGAACGTGATTATTGCGGTTCGTCGAGGCGTACGTGTCGGCGAGCGTTCCCGTCCCGTCCGGCGAGTTATCGTCGACGACGAGAACATCCACGCCCGGCGACGACGCGACAATCCGATCCAGGACAGTCGTGAGCGATTCGCGTTCGTTGTAGGTCGGATCGATGATGAGCGCGTCGCTCACGCGCCGCGCTTTCGCC
>JAIOXB010000045.1 GCA_021741825.1 Microbacteriaceae bacterium | reverse complement strand
ACGGCGGTGGTGACAATGTCGGCTTCCGCAATGGCCTGAATCACCTGATCGGGGCTGGTCGCGGAATTCAGACCCGTGAAATTGTCGACGGTGTGAACGATTCCGCTCGAACCGGTCTCGATGGCTCGGTATGAGTCGGTGGCGTGAAGTGACGAAATCAGCGACTCGTCGACATCGACGAAAATCACTCGATGGTCAGCCTTGTGCAGCGCTAGACCAATAAAACCCCGCCCAATGTTCCCCGCCCCGAAATGGACAGCGGTCATGAGGCGTTGAGCCCGAGACGGCTCAGCACGTGATCGGTCGTCGTGGCGCCGAGAAGTTCGGTCACAGCGGTCATATCGCTGAAGACCGTCGCGATGGAACCGAGCACTTCGAGGTGGCTATCGCCTTTCCCCGCTATTCCGATGACAAACCGGACGGGATTTCCTCCCCAATCGATCGCGTTGTCGTAACGGACAACCGAAATTGCGGAACGAAGAATTGAGTCCTTCGATTCGTTGGTTCCGTGAGGAATCGCGAGAAGGTTTCCCATGTAGGTGGAAACCGAGGATTCACGCGCGAACATTGCCGAGACATATTCGTCGGTCACCGCGCCGCTGGAGACGAGAAGCGCCCCCACCTCTGCAATGGCCTCTTCACGGGTCGTAGCCGTTCCGTGAAGACGAATAGTGTCTGTGGTCAATACGTTCATCGCGTGAATCCCCGGTTGTCGCTAACCTATGCTCGCTGAGCCCGAAGGGTCTCAACGACCTCGTCATACTTCGGAGTCGCCATGAAGTTCTCAACCGTGACGTGAACGGCGTCGGGCGCCATGTGGCGCGCCCGTTCCGTCAGTCCCGAGTGAGTAATCACGAACTCCGCGTCCGACGCCAAATCGGCAACAGCCTTGTTGATGACGGTGACGTCCGTGATGCCGGCGGCCTTCAGCTTGGTACGAAGGAGGGTTGCCCCCATCGCGCTGGAGCCCATTCCCGCATCACAGGCGAAAATGACAGTGGTTGTGTGGTCAGCAGACATTTTGTACTATCCCTTGTTCGCCTTCGACTGAGCCTTTGCAGCGGCGAGTTCGCCACCTTCAGCCTCAATGTCACCCTTGCGAGTTGCACGGACAACGATGCCCGCAATCAAGAACGACACCGTTGCCGACAGGATGACCGAAAGGATCACGCCGACGTAAGCGGTTGTCGGCGTCTGGATAAGCACGGCGAAGATCGAACCAGGCGAGGCGGGGGCTCGGAGGCCACCACCCAGGATCAGGTTCGTTGCAACACCGGTTGCTCCACCAGCGATAACAGCCACGATGAGGGCTGGCTTCATGAGGACGTACGGGAAGTAGACCTCGTGAATTCCACCAAGGAAGTGGATGATGATTGCACCGGGAGCCGAAGCCTTCGAGATGCCAATGCCGAAGACGGCGAAGGCGAGAAGAATTCCGAGACCGGGGCCAGGGTTGGCCTCGAGGAGGAACAGGATCGACTGACCATCCTTCTCAGCAGCAATCGTTCCGAGAGGTGTCAAGACACCGTGGTTGATTGCGTTGTTGAGGAAGAGGATCTTCGCGGGCTCGATGAGGAGGCTCGCGAGCGGGATGAGTCCCGTGTCAATGAGTGCCTGGACACCGGCGCCGAGGGCGTCAGAGACCGAGGTGACAACCGGAGAAATTCCGAGGAATGCACCGATTGCGAGGAGACCACCGACGATACCCGCCGAGAAGTTGTCGACGAGCATTTCGAAACCGGCGCGAATCTTGCCGGCCCAGAGTGCGTCAACCTTCTTGATGAGCCATCCACCGAGGGGTCCGACGATCATTGCGCCCATGAACATGGGGATCGTGGTTCCGACGATGACACCCATCGTTCCGATGACACCCACGACACCACCGCGAGCACCGTAGACGAGACGTCCACCGGTGTTTGCGATGAGCAACGGGAGCATGTAAACGATCATGGGGCCGACCATCGCGAGGAAGTTAAGTCCACCCTCTTCGACGGGAGCACCAAGGCTGGGGACCCAGCCGGTGGGGATGAAGAAGGCCGTGATGAGGCCCCAGGCGATAAACGCCGCGATGTTGGGCATAACCATGCCCGAGAGGAAGGATCCAAACTTCTGAACCCCTACCCGTAGCGATGACGAAGTCGTCATTGACTCGCTCCTTTTCTGTGTGTGTTTGTGTTAGTGGGTGAAAGCAAGTGACGCTGCTGCTCTAGCGTCCTTTGCATTTCTCGCCGAGAGTGCTCGTTCGGCAAGCTGGCGCGCTTCGGCAAGCGTGAAGCGCGAAATTTCGGCCCGCACATCGGCGAGCGCTGTAGGGGACATCGACAAAGACGTGACGCCGAGTCCAATGAGAACAACCGCAAGAACTGGATCCGCTGCGGCTTCGCCACAGATGCCGACCGGCTTTTTGGTCCGTTCCCCGGCCAGTCCAACCTCGCGAATGAGGCGCAGAACAGCGGGGTTCCAGGCGTCCTGCAGGTTGGCGACAGTACCTAAAAGGCGGTCCGCTGCGAGCGTGTACTGGGTCAAGTCGTTGGTCCCGATGGACACAAAGTCGGCCACGTCGAGGATGTGGTCAGCGAGCAGTGCACTGGAGGGAACCTCGATCATGACGCCAGCTTTGGTGATTCCGACCTCGCGACAGATGCCCACGAACGCTTCGGTTTCTTCGACAGTGGAAATCATTGGTGCCATGACCCATACGTCGGCACTCGTTGTGGCGGTGGCCTGCGCGATGGCGGTCAGTTGATCACGAAGGATGTCTTCGTGTGCGAGCAACGCGCGAATCCCCCGTCGTCCGAGTGCGGGGTTCTCTTCGCCCTCGTCCGTCAAGAAAGAAAGAGGCTTGTCCGCACCCGCATCGAGCACGCGTACAACGACCTTTTGCCCTGGGAACTTGTCAAAGACGGCGGAATACTCGACTTGTTGCTCTTCAATGGACGGAGCGGTGTCATTGTCCAAGAAAAGGAATTCGGTGCGAAACAGTCCAACACCTTCCGCCTGGGCATCGACCGCTGCGGAGGCGGACGTGGATGAACCCACGTTTGCCAACAACGCCACTTCATGACCGTCCGACATTCGCCCCGGACCCGTGGCGCCCTCGCGAGCAGCTTGTCGAGACTCCGCCTCGAGGAGCGCTTCGTCGATCCGAGCAGCAGCGGGGTGGAGAACAATGTCACCGGTGCTCGCGTCAACGATGACGACGTCGCCATCCACGAGAACCTCGGCGCCTGTTGCACCGACGATTGCGGGAAGTCCCTTTTCACGAGCCAAAATCGCGGTGTGGGAGGTCGGGCCGCCATCGGTCGTGACGAGCGCACGAACAATATCGAAATCAAGCAACGCCGTGTCTGCGGGGGCTAGATCTCGCGCGACCAGGATGAACGGGGTTGTCGACTGCGGAACACCGGGTGCGGAAACCCCCATGATTCGCGCGATGACGCGATTCGCCACGTCACCGAGGTCTCCCGCGCGCTCGGCCATATATCCGCCGGCCGCCTGCATAATCGACGCGAAGCCTGCAAATGCGTCGAAGACGGATCGCTCGGCGGTCGAACCGCTTTCGATACGCTTCGTGACATCAGCGAGCAACATGGGGTCATCGGCCATCAGCGCGAGCGCATCCAGAACCTCTTTCGCGACCCCACCGGCCTGAACGCCACGGGCTCTGAGGTCCGCCGCCGTCTCTCCAAGAGCCTGGGTGGCGCGAACAATCTCGTCGTCGGCAGTTCGGGTGCTTGTGGTTTGCGCGGGTTCCGGAAGGGGATCCGGCATTCGTCGAACGTCACCGACCACGAGACCTCGGCCAACGCCGATCCCCGTAACGATGATTTCTGAGGTGGTCATCCGGCGTCGTGATCCGTTTCGAGAAATGCCGCGAGTGAATCCAAAACTGATTCGACGTTGTCCCCGTCAGCCGTGAGAGTCACCACATCGCCCTGATTGATTGCGAGCGAGATGACCCCGAGGATACTGCCCGCGGGAGCCTCACGGCCGTCCTTCTCAATGGTTACCGCCAGCCCCGAGTCGTTTACCGCTTGAACAAAAAGTGCGGCCGGACGCGCGTGAAGTCCGTGGCCCGAGGCGATGGTTGCGGTACGAGTAGCCATTAATTCACAACCTGTCGAGGGTGGGTGCCGACGTTAGGGCCAGTGAGTCCATCTTCGTCACTAGCGAAGTCGACAATAACGGTCAGAGCATCCTCTGCGCCGAATCCGCCGCGAACGGTGTCCGGAAGAATCACGTGGCGGATTCCCCGCGATGTCAACGAGTTCAGCACGTCTGGACTTGCCACGTGAGAGGTGATCGCGACAACCGCGGTTGAATCGTCAGGGATGGAATCAACCGGTGCAGGAGTAAAACTCCACGCGAGACCCGCGGTAGAGGCGAGGTCAGTTAAGCGACGAGCAAGAAACGTACTCGACGCTCCTGCCGCGCACACGACGAGAACCTGCGTCATCGCCACCTCCTCATTGAATATGCCCACTGTGTCAGTAACTCGCGCACTCGTGGTGAAATCTGGTCGTAGGGATGCTTCCGCCTTCGCGGAAGGGAATTCACGCGGTTCGGTATCGTTGAGGCACCATGTCCGATAAATATCTCGCATTACTGGAATTGCTGCGGTCGACCGACGACTCGCTCACCGCTGCGTTTCTTGCCGAGAACATGGGTGTATCGACTCGAAGCGTGCGGTCCTACGTGGCGGCCGCAAAGTCGGCCGCACACCCTTACGACATCATCACCGCGACAAGCACCGGCTATCGGCTCAACCGCGACGCCTACTTCACCTATCGCTCCGCTCTCGACGCGAAACCGGAATCATTTCCATCAACTCCTCGCGAGCGCGAACATCACATTGTTCACCGACTCGCGTCGAGCAGTTTGGGACTTTCAATTGAAGATCTGTCGTCCTCGCTTCACGTCTCGGCTGCAACAATCGAATCGGACATCAAGCGCATTCGTCAGAGCGCAGGCGATTCAGGAGTCGCCATCGACCGGGTTGACAACGTCCTCACGCTGCGAGGTGACGAAACCGAACTTCGCCGATTGCTCTCAACCCTGATCCATGACACGACCAGTTCGGGGCTATTGAGCCTCGACACCATCGCACTGCGCTTCGACATACCGACCCTCGTCGAATTCAAAACGGACTTGATTGAGCGACTCGACTATCACCGATACTTTGTCAACGAATACGGAATCGATTCCGTTCTCTTGCACCTCGCCATCGCCGTCGATCGCGTCCGAAACGGTCTAACGCTTCCCGACATCGAGTTCGAATTCGATGAGGACACCACCTTCGTCGCGGGCATCGTCCGCGAGTTGGCCAAACGACACTTTGCGATCGAGCTCGGGGTCCGCGAAGAGTGGTATCTCGCGCGGCAACTTGCAACCAGAATCATCACTCCGGGCTCGGGAGGACCGTCGGGATCGGCATCGGTCGATAGCGAAGATGTCGCTCTGACCACTCGCGCGGTGGAGCTCGTGTACGACGAGTATCTGATCGACCTTCGAAACCCCGACCTCATCGGACGACTTGCCCTCCACATCGGACACCTCGTGACGCGTGCGAAGTTTGATTCGCCGTCTCGAAACCCTCTTCAAAAATCCATCAAGTCGTCCTACCCCCTCGTCTGGGACATTGCGGTGTTCATCGCGTCGACGATTCAGAAGGAACGCGAGATCACGATCGACGAGGACGAGATTTCCTACATCGCACTGCACATTGGAAGCCATCTCGAACGCCAGGCTCAAGCCAAGAACCGGGTGTCGGCGACGATTGTTAGCCCTTCGTATTACGACCTTCACATCGTGATGCGAGAGAGCATCGAGAAGATTCTGGGTGCCGAAATCACTATCGAATCAGTCATCACTCGGACGGACGTTCGCCCGAGTGATATTACGACCGACATCGTCATCACGACCATCCCGCTTCCCTTCGAGCTGGACACAATCGTGCAGGTGCAGCCCTTTCTGTCGGAATCAGACATCGACGCGGTTCGGCGCGTGACATCTCGAGCGCGCCGAGGTCGTCGTCGAAACATCATTCGTGAGCGATTGCTCGAATACTTCCGTGCTGACACGTTCTTTCGCAACGTTGAGTTCGAAAGCCCCGAGTCGGCCATCCGCTCTTTGGGCGAAGCATTGAAGTCCCAGGGGATCATCGACGACGGCTATATCGAGAGCGCGATCGAGCGCGAGCGGATGTCGTCGACTGTATTTGTCGATGGGCTTGCCGTGCCGCACGCGATGTCGATGACCGCACAGCGCCCGACCATCGCCCTCGCCGTTAACGAAGTGGCAACGGTGTGGGGAGACCAACGTGTCAATGTGGTTGCGTTTATCGCCTTCGCAGCGAGCGGTCGTGAGGAATTTCAAGAGGTGTTCGAGCAGTTCGTGGACGTTTTCTCTGATCGCACCCGCATGGCAGATGTCGTCAAGAATTCGACGACCTTCGAAGGATTCATCGACACTCTCGTTCACGTCATCGACGTTTGAGTGAGCATGGAGCGGAAGAATCCAGTGGACTCTTCCGTCTGATAGACAGCGCTCGCTGTACTTGATTTTTCGATGTGAGCCCGGAGAGACTCGAACTCCCGACATCCACGGTGTAAGCGTGGCGCTCTAACCAACTGAGCTACAGGCCCTGACCGTCCAATCCTAGGGGAATATCGACGAGTGACGAACAGCGGTCTAGGATTGGGTGGACGCCGTCGCAACCCTGACAGCGCCACTTCCTCGCCACCTTTGATTGGAAGACGTACCCATGAGTGTGAACGACCAGGACCCCTATTCGTCGTCGGCGTTAGACAGTAACCCGGGCGAGACGGCTGAATGGCAAGAGTCGCTCACGGACGTCGTTTCGGCTCAGGGTCACGAGCGTGGCCGCGAGTTGATGCTCGCCCTGTTGAAGCGTTCGAAGGAATTGCACCTTGGCGTTCCCATGGTCCCCACGACGGACTACCTCAACACGATTGCGCCAGAGAACGAACTCGCGTTCCCCGGGGACGAAGACATCGAACGTCAGTATCGAGCCTGGATCCGTTGGAATTCCGCGATCATGGTGCACCGCGCACAGCGTCCGGGAATCGGGGTTGGTGGACACATCGGGTCCTACGCCTCGAGTGCGTCACTGTATGAAGTTGGACACAACCACTTTTTCCGCGGACCCGATCATCCCGGTGGCGGAGACCAGATCTTTTACCAGGGGCACGCGGCTCCCGGAATGTACGCCCGCGCGTTCCTCGAGGGGCGTCTGACCGAAGACCAGCTCGATGGCTTCCGACAAGAGAAGTCCCACTTTGCTGGCGGGTTGTCGTCGTATCCGCACCCTCGACTGATGCCGAATTTTTGGCAGTTCCCGACGGTGTCCATGGGGCTCGGACCAATCAACGCGATTTATCAAGCGCAGTTCAACAAATACATGACCAACCGGGGCATCAA
>JAIOXB010000044.1 GCA_021741825.1 Microbacteriaceae bacterium | reverse complement strand
ATGGCGGCCGTGTTGAGCGGCACGTCGGTGTCGCGCCCGCGGAACGTGAAGACTCCGCGCCAAAAGCCGAGACCCCACGACAAGTGCATCGTCGGCAGAACCGCCATGAGCGCGATGCGCGACTTGAGGCTGAGCCCCTTGGACAACCACGCGCCTCCGAGGACCACGGCGGCATACGCGTAGAGCGGCAACAGCCACCACCAGTTGAGTGTTGCGATGAAGCCGGAGACCGCGGCAACGGCGGAAAAGATGAACGTCGGCGGGACGAGGTACTTTGCGCGCGTGCGCTTGGGGTTTGCGAGCAGGATGTAGGCGCGGAACGTTCCCGTCGTGAGGAACTGGCGCGCGAGCGACACGATGTCCCTCCGCGGGTAATACCCAACCTTGAGCCGTGGGTCGAACCACACGACTTTGCCGTGCTCGCGAAGTCGGGCGTTCAGTTCCCAGTCCTGCCCGCGAACGAGCAGTTCGTTGAAACCACCTACCGCGAGAACGTCCTCGCGCCGGAAAACCCCGAGGTACACCGTGTCCGCCGGACCGGCAACACCACCCGTGTGAATCGGACCACCACCCAGCCCGATGAAGTTCCCGTAGGCCCACGCAACCGCCTTCTGGATCGACGAGTGTCCGCGCGCCTCCATGATTCCGCCGACATTCGTCGCGCCTGTCTGCTGCAAAATCGACACGGCCAATTTCGCGTAGCCGGGTTCGAGCTCGGAGTGGGCATCGACTCGGAAAATCACGTCAGCGTTGGTCGACAACATCGCGATGTTGAGCGCCGCCGGCGTACTTCCCGAAGGATTGTCCACGATGATGAGCGGAAATTCGTCGGCGAGTTCGTTCGCAATCTCGCGAGTGTTGTCCTCGGAGGGTCCGATTGCAACCACAATCTGCGTACCCTTGGGATTCTTCTGAGCGACGATGCTCTCGACCGCCGTGCGCAGGTATCGCGCATCATTTCGGACCGGCATGACATACGCAATCGACGGCGCTTTCGCGCCAGAATTCGCCGTCGTCATGAACGCGAGTCTAGCGCGGCTAGCCTGATGGCTCCTCGAACGGCCGCGCGCCCTTCGCGTCGTCGGCCGACCGTGTCGAGGGTGAGTCCGTGAATGAGCGCGGCTTGCCACGTCGCGGGCGCCGGCGTCGCCAACAGTGCGTCGACCGCGGCGCGATCACGGCGGTTGATGATCGGAACCTGCGGTTCACCGTTCTCTGCCGTGTACCGAGTGAGCAACCGCCCGGCCTGGCGACCGAAAACCAGTTCCCGCACCAGCGACCAGATGCCGATGATTGGGGCAACGAACAGCGCCAGCCCGAACAGCAGGGTCAGCGGCTGCCCAGAGGCAACCAGCAGCGCTGCCTGGTACGCGGCGAACACGATGTACAGCGCGAGCAGCGCCGACATCACGGCGACGCCGATAATCGTGCGGGTGGTCTTCATCCCTCCAGCCTATTCTTGCGCCGTGCTTGCCCGTGCCACCCTCACCCTTTACGTTTTTGGAAACCAAATCGGCTCGTTCCGACGTTCCTGGAAACCGATGGGGGTTTTCGACGCGAGGCACTGGTCACACAGTCATTGCGTTTCCAAGAACGGTCAAATCCGTCCATTCCGTTGCCGGGAAAGTGCTGTTCTGATCGTTCGGAGGACCGAATCCCACTCCTCAAAGACTTGGGAATACGAGATTTCCAGAACATCCCAGCCATCAGCGCGGAGCCAGGCCACCTTTCGTCGATCGCGTTCCCAGTCAGCCCGTTCCGAATGGAACTCTGCGCCGTGGGTCTCCAAAACCAACCCGCGTCCGAGGACGAAGTCGACCCGATATCGGCCAATCGGAACCTGCATCGTGTGATGAATTTTTGACTGTGTCAACTGGAATCGCACAACGGACTCGAGCGTCGATTCAGGGACACCCGAACGCATTCGAACAATTCGCCGCTGCGCCTCAGGAATCGCGTTTTCCACCGATACCCAATCGGATGCGGTCAGAGCTCGAACGCGCTCAAGATGATCAACCAAAGCCAGCGTCCACTCGGCTTTTTGACAGGTGCTGTAGTCAATCACCATCTCGACCAACCCGACACATGCACCTATTCGAGCGGGCGTTTTGCGCCGCGTTGTTCGAAACTCATTCACTTCATCTCGCCTGCTTCGAATGTGGAAGTGAGCGTTCTCCACTGGATAGCTAAGAACTCGCGCTGCAGCGGAGCACGTCAGAAGTCCGTGAGCTTCAACCGCACGGATTTCGGATGGGGAAATCGTTGGGAGCGAAACCCAACCCTTTCGCAGGCGTAATATCCGATGAGCGCGGATCTCTGTCCAAATCGTCCCGCGGTCGATTCCAAAGCGTTTGAGGTCGCGCATTCGCGCGACTCCATTGTGTTTTTGCAACGCAGCCAATATGTCCATTGCTTTGTTGTAGCCGAGAACTCATCGCAAGGTCGAAGAGCGGACTCGTGTTTGGGACGGTGCCATAACTGCGGGGACTGGGTACATTCGCAGTTTCCTGGGTCGGCGCTGCGACTTTATGGAAACCGTTTGGTCGAATCTCAAACTTCGTGGGAACAAAATGGCTCCCGGACGCGAAAATGCAGCCAAAACCTCACTTGGTTTCCAAAAAGGTGGGAAAGGGGTGATTTGGTTTCCAAAAACGTAGGGTGTGAGGTTTTGGGCGACAAACGCGGGCGCGGTGGCACTGGGGGCTACCGCAGGAGGTGCGCAAAGGTGTCGGGCGAGATGTCGCCGACGGCCGAGATGCTCATGGGCTCGGCGATGAGAGTGTGTGCGAGCGCGGTGACGGAATCGCTCGAGACGGCGGCGAGCAGACGCTCGGCCTCGTCGAGGTCACGATATTCACCAAGGAATTCCGATCGCGCCAGACGGTTCATGCGCGAATCGGTCGATTCGAGGGACAGGGTCGACGAACCGAGGATTTGCCCGCGAGCCCGGTTCATCTCGGCGTCGGTGACCGACGTCATCGATTCGAGGCCGTCGCGCATCAATTGCGTGACCTCCGCTACCGCGTGCGGTGCGCACCCGGCCGCGATGCCGACCGCGCCGGCGTCAGAGTACATGACGGGGAACGCGTCAACCGAATAGGCGAGTCCGCGCTTTTCGCGAATCTCTTGGAACAATCGCGACGACGAGCCGCCACCCAGGATCGACGTCAGAACATTGAGGTCGTTGCGGCGGGGGTCACTCGCGACGACTCCGGGGATGCCCATCATGACAACCACTTGCTCGAGCGGTCGATTTGTCACGAGAACATCGTGTCGGTCTGCGATCGCGACTTCGGTTTGAGGGCGTCGGGCTTCGGGCGCGCCGTCGTCGAGCGTCCAACCCACGAGCGACTCGAGAACCATTGCGACCAGGTCGTCGTGCGACACATCGCCCGCGGCGGTCACAATCAGGTCGCGCGGTTGGTAGCGGTCGGCGTAGTGCTCGACGACCGAGTCGCGCAGGGCGCCCTCGATGTCCGCGACGGTTCCGCCGATGGGACGCGCCAGCGGCGAGTCGCCAAAGATCGCGGTGAAAAACTGTTCCGCGCACACGTCGTCCGGGTCGTCGGCCGCCATGGCCAGCTCCTCGAGGATGACGGTGCGTTCCATCTCGAAGTCGTCGGGGCGCAGGAGCGAGTTCGACACCTGGTCTCCCAGAACGCGGACGGCAGTCGCCAAATCTTTCGATCGCACCCGCGCGAGGTAACACGTGTTTTCCTTCGCGGTCAGCGCGTTGTGAAACGCACCCATCGCGTCGAACGTTTCGGAAATCTCGAAGGCGCCACGCGTGCTCGTCCCCTTGAACAAGAGGTGCTCGAGAAAGTGGGTCGACCCGTGGTGACCGGCGTCCTCGTCACGCGAGCCCGCACCGATCCAGAATCCGATAGTCACCGACCGAGATCCCGGCACGCGCTCGGTGAGAACGCGCAGGCCGCTCGAGTGGACCGTGCGGCGAACCTCGCAGTCGCCGGTCGACGAGAAGGAAATGAACGGTTCGGTGAGAGGTAGTTCGATATGCGCCATGAGACTTTGAGCCTACACAGCGCCGCCCAATGAAAAACGGGGACGAGCCGAAGCTCGCCCCCGCCTTTACTGAACTACTACTTGCCGTGGAATTCAGCCTTCGCGAATTCCTTGTCGTCTTCTGCCGACTTGATACGTGCAATCGAGAAGATCATGAGACCGAAGAGGCACTTCGCGAGGATGTCCGCGATGGTGTATCCGACCTCACGTGCAACGAACGCGTCTGCATCGAATGCAGTTGCGCTCATGCCCAAGATGTACGTGATGGGGTAAACGCCCCACGTTGCGAGAAGGAGGAGGCGAAGAAGAGAAATCTTCTTGCGGACCTCAGCCGACTGCTTCGCGAGGCTCTTGCCGAGTTCAACGAACAGGACGAAGAGGATGTAGAGGAACGGAATGGTCGAGAGAACCAACCAAACTTCTGCAGTCCAACCGAAGAGGTCGATCTTGGCGTCTCCGGGGTAACCGAGGATGATCATGGCTGCTGCGGCGGGCACCAAGCGGTTCAACAGTGAACGCTGGATTGCGACGGCGAGACCAAGCACAGCAACTGCTTCTACGAGGAGAAGCGGCACGGTGAGGAGCCAGTCAACGTAACGGTAACCAACGTTGTAGGCGTCGGCGTTGTTGCCTTCGGTACCGGCAAACGCGTGGTTGAACGAGTCAAACATGCGGAAGTAGTGGTACGCAGCAATCGCGGTAACGGTTGCCGAAACCATAACCGCCATGCGGTAACGGGTGGCAACGCGCTCGCGCGCGATGAAAAGGAAAACGGTGGTGAACAGCATGCTCGCGATACCGAGCGAGAACATGTTGTAAACCACGTTGAATTGGGTGTTGTCTAGAAGACCGGACAGCGTGTTCACACGAAGCCTTTCGTTCAAAACGGGCTGAACACTCGTGGCGTCCATCCCATCGGGGGTATCCCCTAACACGGGAACCATTCCCCGTGCATTCAGAATGCTACCGTTTGTGTCGCAAAATGTGTAGCCCAAAACGCCGACAAAAAACGGGGACGAGCCGAAGCCCGCCCCCGCAATTGTGAAGCGTTTTACTCGGCGTCGGCTTCTGCCGCATCCGAGTCGCCGCCATCGCCTTCGACAACAGGAACAAGCGAGAGCTTGCCACGGTCGTCAATCTTGGCGATTTCGACGAGGACCTTCTGGCCGACCGAAAGCACGTCTTCCGCGTTCTCGACGCGCTTGCCACCCGAGAGCTTGCGCAGCTCTGAGATGTGCAGCAGTCCGTCCTTGCCGGGCATGAGCGACACGAACGCACCGAACGCCGCGATCTTGACGACGGTTCCGAGGAACTGCTCGCCAACTTCGGGGTTGATGGGGTTCGCGATCTGGTTGACGCGGTCACGCGCCGCCTCGGCCGACGGGCCGTCGTTCGATCCGATGTAGACGGTTCCGTCTTCTTCGATCGAAATCTGGGCTCCGGTCTCGTCCTGGATGGAGTTGATCGTCTTGCCCTTCGGTCCGATGAGCTCACCGATCTTGTCGACGGGGATCTGGACCGAGATCACGCGAGGCGCGGTCGGGGCCATTTCGTCCGGTCCGTCGATGGCCTCGTTGAGGACGTCGAGGATTGCGAGTCGAGCGGCCTTGGCCTGAGTCAACGCGCTGGTGAGGACCGATGCCGGGATTCCGTCGAGCTTGGTGTCGAGCTGAATCGCGGTGATGAAGTCCTTGGTTCCGGCGACCTTGAAGTCCATGTCGCCGAGGGCGTCTTCCGCACCGAGGATGTCGGTCAGTGCGGCGTAACGGGTTTCGCCGTCGACCTGGTCAGAGACCAGACCCATGGCGATTCCGGCAACGGGCGCACGAAGCGGCACACCGGCGTTGAGCAGCGACAGCGTCGATGCACACACCGAACCCATCGAGGTGGAACCGTTCGACGAGAGCGCCTCGGACACCTGGCGGATTGCGTAGGGGAATTCCTCGCGGCTCGGCAGAACCGGAACGAGTGCGCGCTCGGCAAGGAAGCCGTGCCCGATCTCGCGTCGCTTCGGCGAACCAACGCGACCGGTTTCACCAGTCGAGTAGGGCGGGAAGTTGTAGTGGTGCATGTAGCGCTTGCTCGTGATGGGGCTCAGCGAGTCAATTTGCTGTTCCATCTTGAGCATGTTGAGCGTGGTGATTCCCAAGATCTGGGTCTCTCCGCGCTGGAACAACGCCGAGCCGTGAACGCGAGGCAGAACCTGAACCTCGGCGTCGAGCGCACGGATGTCGCTCATGCCGCGACCGTCGATACGAATGCCATCCTTCAGGATGCGGCCGCGAACGACCTTCTTCGTGACCGACTTGTACGCAGCCGAGACCTGACCGAGCGCGTCGGCCGGCAGCTTGCCCGCTTCGACGTGGGTCGCGATTTCAGCCTTGACCTTGTCCTTGAGCTGGTCGTCCGCCTTTTGACGGTCGACCTTGTCGGCGATCTGGTACACGGTCTCGAGCTCCTTGAGCGCGATTCCCGAAACGGCGTTGAACACGTCATCCGAGTAATCCGAGAACACGGGGTAGTGCTGAATTTCCTTCGCCGACTGGGCGGCGAGCTCCTTCTGGGCACGAACGAGTTCCATGATGAACGGCTTCGAGGCTTCGAGTCCCTGCGAGACGATGTCTTCGTCGGGCTTGACGCCACCGGCCTGAATGAGGTGCCACGAGCCTTCGGTCGCTTCGGCCTCAACCATCATGATGGCAACGTCGTCCTTGCCATCCTTGCCCGTGACAACGCGACCGGCTACGACGATGTCGAAGACGGCGAGCGCCACCTGGTCGACGGTCGGGAATGCGACCCAGTTGCCGTCGATGAGGACCATGCGAACACCGGCGATCGGACCAGAGAACGGGAGGCCCGAGATCTGAGTCGACGCGCTGGCGGCGTTGATCGCGAGGGCGTCGTAGAACTCACCCGGTGCGATCGACAGAACGGTGATGACGATCTGTACCTCGTTGCGAAGACCGTCGACGAACGACGGGCGCAACGGACGGTCGATGAGACGGCAGACGAGGATCGATTCGGTCGAGGGGCGTCCTTCGCGTCGGAAGAACGAGCCGGGGATCTTGCCCGCGGCGTACGAACGCTCTTCGACGTCTACGGTCAGCGGGAAGAAGTCGAATCCTTCACGCGGTTGCTTGCTCGCGCTGGTCGCGCTGAGAAGCATGGTTTCTTCGTCGAGATATGCGGCAACCGCACCCTGCGCTTGTTGCGCAAGACGGCCCGTCTCGAATCGGATGATGCGTTTGCCGAACTTACCGTTATCGATAACGGCCTCGGCAAACTTGATTTCGGGACCTTCCATTAGGTCTTTCTCCTCTTTATACATGTTTGTTCATCCGCACTCACCCCGTGTGGGCGGGTGCGTTTACTGCTGAGCGAATCGGCTCGCATTTCATGCGCGTGGATCAGACCCTTCGGATCGAATCCCGGCATTGTGCTGGCCACCAGTAGAAATTCACCGACAATTATTCGGTAAACCACCACCGAGGACCAACTTCTGGTCGCCGTGCTCG
>JAIOXB010000043.1 GCA_021741825.1 Microbacteriaceae bacterium | reverse complement strand
CCAACACCGGGGGTATACGTCGCGGTCGACAACGGCGTATAGGCGAACCAGCCGAACGACGCGGCTCCCTGCGGCGTCAGGAACCCTGCGGTTGCGACGAGCGAGCCGAAGAAGTAGAACCAGAACGCGAGGGCGTTCAGCCTCGGGAACGCAACGTCCGGCGCACCGATCTGGATCGGCATCAACACATTGGCGAACGCCGCGAAAAGCGGAGTAGCGAACATGAGGAGCATGAGAGTTCCGTGCATCGTGAAGAGTTGGTTGTACTGCTCTTTGGTCACGAGGTCCATGCCGGGCTGGAACAGCTGTGCACGGATGATGAGTGCCATGACACCGGCAATGAGGAAGTACACAAACGACGTGACGAAGTACATGTACCCGATGGTCTTGTGGTTCGTGGTCGTCAAGTAATCAAGGAACACGGATCCCTGACGGCCCGCTGCTGGTGTGCTCGCGCCTTCTGGAATTGCTGGCGCTGCTGGGCGTGGTGCGGTAGTTGTCATGACTGTGCCTTAGCTGTCTGTGTTTCCATCGGTGCCGGGAAGGTTTTGGTTCGCGTTGTATTCGGGACCGAGTCGGCCGGTCATGTCCTGATCGCGAAGTTTCTGCATTTGTGCGTCGTATTCGGCTTGGGAGACAACCTTGACCGTGAACAACATGAGCGAGTGGTATTCACCACACAGCTCGGCGCACTTTCCACGGTATGTGCCTTCTTTTTCAGGAGTGACGTACCAGTGGTTGGTCTTTCCGGGAATCATGTCTTTCTTGTATAGGAAATCGAGAATCCAGAAAGAGTGGTTCACATCGCGTGACTCGATGCTGATTTCAACGGACTTGCCGACGGGCAAATACAGAATTGGTAGCGAGTTGATGTCAACGGTCTTGTCTTCTTTTTCACGCGCCTGAACGCCCGAGAAGTGCACGTCCTCCGAAAGGTAATTGAAGTCCCACGCCCAACGCTTCCCGAACACCTCGATTTTCACGTCGGGGTTGGGGTTGACCTGCTCGATGATCGCCTGATCGCGAGCGGTGAAGGCAAAGAATCCGAGCACCAAAATCAGTGGAACAACGGTGAAGAACGTCTCGATCGGAGTATTGTAGCGGAGTTGCGACGGAAGTCCCGTGTCGGTCTTTCGACGCCGGTACGCCAGGGCCGCCCAGATAATGAGTCCCCACGTGATTGCGCCAACAATCAGGAGGACGATCCACGAGGTGGACCACAAACCGATGATACGAGAAGTCTGATTTGTCACACCTTCTTCGGACGGAAGGAATCCGCGAAGCTCTTGCGCGGTGCAACCCGAGAGCGTCAGTGCTGCAGCGACCGCGGCAGTTGCTGCGATCAAGCGGAAGAAAATCTTTGGCACTGGGAACCTCTCGATATACCTGTTGCTGTGTTTGTAGTCTACGTCACACTGCGGCAGCAATTCGCCCATTTGACGCGAAAAAACCGCGAAAATCGTGGGATTTTGCGCGGTTCATTCTGCTCGGCGAAGGTTAGTTGAATGAGTCTCCGCAGGCACACGTGCTGGTCGCGTTGGGGTTATTGATCTGGAAGCCCGACGAGTGGAGCGTGTCTTCGTAATCGATTGACGCACCCTCGAGATACGGAGCACTTTTCTTGTCGACAACGACCTCAACACCATCGAAAGCAACAATTGCATCGCCGTCGTTGTCACGTTCGTCGAAGAACATGTCGTACTTGAATCCGCTGCAACCACCGGCCTTGACGACTAGGCGGAGACGCAAATCGTCACGCTGCTCTCGTTCCATCAACGCTTTCGCCTTGACGACGGCAGTCGGGGTGAGCACGACTCCGTGTGATTTTTCGGTCACGGTGGTTCCGGTGATTTCGGTCATGGTTAGATTTTACCTCCTCCGTGGGTCAATCGCGTTCATTCAGTCGAACCAGAAAGAGTGCCTCCGCAAGAATCGCCCGACGAAAAACAGCAAGGGACAGTGATTCGTTCGGACTGTGTGCGCGCGACTGCGGATCCTCGACTCCCGTGATCAGAATCTGCGCGTTCGGGAAACGTTCGACCAAATCGGCGACGAACGGAATCGAACCACCCACTCCGACCTTCACCGGGTCAGCGCCATCCCACGCGTCACGGAGAGCCTCGAGTTCGAGCGTCGCGGCGCTCCCCGACGAATCGACGAGGAACGAGTTTCCCAGGTCGATCTGGCTGAACTCGAGATGAGCGCCCCACGGGACGGTCGCGCGAAGGTGCTTTTCGATGTGAGCGAACGCGTCGGCCGAGGTCTGCCCCGGCGCAATGCGCACCGAAATCTTGACCGTGACGGACGGAATCAGGGTGTTGGATGCGTTCTGAACGGTAGGTGCGTCGATGCCCGTAATCGAAATCGCTGGCTGGAACCACAAGCGCGAAAGAATCGGTCCCGTTCCGATGTCGCTGACGCCTTCCTTTAGTCCCGAGTCGTGGACCAGTTCGTCACGACTGAACTCGGGCACCGGTGCGTTGTGAGTTCGGAGCCCCTCAATCGCGACGGACCCGTCCTCGTTGTACAACCGGGCCAACAGTGTGGTCGCCGCCATCATCGCGTCGGGAACGGCTCCTCCGAGCATCCCCGAATGCGAGGCGTGTTCGAGCGTTGAAACGGTGAGTGAAAATGCGACGTTCCCGCGCAGGCTGACGGTCAACGACGGAATGTCAACCGATCGGTTGTCCGAGTCGGCGACCACGATGATGTCGCTGTGCAGAATGGCGGCGTGACGATCGAGAACGGATGTGAACGAACGAGACCCGAATTCTTCCTCCCCCTCGATGAACAGTGCGAGTCCGATTTTCAGATCGTCGCCGAGGATTTCGGAAATGGTCTCGAGAGCGGTCAGGTGAACGACGACCCCAGCCTTATCGTCCGCCGCACCGCGACCGTAAAGACGCCCGTCTCGTTCGACAGGTTCGAATGGCTCGCTCTCCCAGGCCTGCGCGTCGCCGGGCGGCTGAACGTCATGGTGGGCGTAGAGAAGGACAGTCGGATAGCCAGGCGCGGGGTCGCGGCGCGCGAGCACGGCGGGTTGCCCGTAACCGGGCGCATCCGCAAACGGCTCTGTCACTATGTCGACGTTCTCAAAAATCCCTAACGCGCGAACTCGTTCGGCGACGAACTCGGCGGAACGACGGACCTCCTCGGCGGGAAACCCATCCCAGGACACACTGGGAATTCGCACCAACGACTTGAGGGTCTCGAGGGATTCGGGAAACGATGCAACGATTCGTGAATGAATTTCGTCACGCGAGCGGGAGGAATGCGTCATAACGGTAATCTTAGAAGTACCAATCGAGAGGAACCTCCGTGACCGACTCCGCCGACACGTCACCCACCACGGGTAAAGGACGAGCCACACCGAGCCGTAAAGAGCGTGAAGCCGCCAATAAGCGTCCGCTCGTCGCGTCTCGAACAAAGACCAAGTTGACGAAAGAAGACCGTCGCAGGCGCGCAGAGGAACGTCTCGTCGCTCGACAGGGATACGAAGCCGGCGACGAGCGCTACATGCCCGCCCGTGACAAGGGTGCTCAGCGCCGCTTCGTCCGCGACTACGTTGACGCCCGGTACACCGTCGGCGAATTCATGATTCCGCTGATGTTCGCGGTGATCATCGCGACGTTCCTCCCCCAGTACAGCGCGACGGATGGATCCGGCGCCAGCCTTCAATTGACCGTTCTCATTGCGATGTATGGCTTTTTCGTCATCGCCGTCATCGACGCCATGGTCTTCAGTCGGAAAATGCTTCGCGTGATGACAGAGAAATTCGGAGCATCGAGCATCGAAAAAGGGCACCGTTGGTATGCATCGACTCGCGCATTCCAGTTCCGTCCGCTCCGAGTTCCCAAGCCTCGCGTGACGCGCGGTCAGCACCCGTCATAGCGATCGGGTAAAACCCTTCGCGAGGCGTGCGGCCCAGAACGGGCCTTCATACAGGAACGCCGTGTACCCCTGCACGAGCGTCGCGCCGGCAGCGAGTCGATCAGCGACGTCTCTGGCGGTCGTGACTCCTCCGACGGCGATGATGCACAGGTCCGTGCCCACTCGGTCGCGCAATCGACGCACGATGTGCGCTGAACGTTCGGCCAGAGGCGGACCAGACAATCCGCCCGCTCCAATCGCCTCGACCTCCACCGCTGGAGTTGACAGTCCGTCACGGGACAGCGTGGTGTTCGTCGCGATGATTCCGTCAAGCCCAACCAACAGAACGAGGTCGGCGACGGCGTCAATTGCGCTGTCCGTCAGATCCGGTGCGATCTTCACCAACACTGGGGTTGTGCCCGCTTCGGCCTTCACGTCACGCAAGAGTGGCTCGAGTTTGTCAATTTCTTGAAGCCCGCGCAGCCCTGGCGTGTTGGGCGACGAGACGTTGACGACCAGATAGTCGGCAACCGGCGCTAGCAGTCTTGTCGACGCGAGGTAGTCACCGCGTGCATCGTCCACATCCACCGCCCGGCTCTTTCCGATGTTGACACCCACAATCGGTCCACGGCGACGGCGAAGCCTGGGCGCAACGATTTCCGCACCGTCGTTGTTGAAGCCCATCCGATTGATCAACGCAGAATCCGACGGAAGCCGAAACAGGCGTGGTCGCGGATTCCCCTCTTGCGCATGGGCGGTGACGGTGCCGACTTCAATGTGGCCGAAACCCAATCCCCAGAGGATGCGATAGGCGATGGCGTTCTTGTCGAAACCCGCGGCGAGGCCAAACGGAGATTCAAAGTCCATGCCCAGTGCGCGAACGCGCGCCGAGCGAGGTGGTCGTGTGAATACCCGAAGAAGTGGGGTGAGCCCGAAACGTTGACCCCACACCAAAAGCGTCATCACGAGCTCGTGCGCGTGTTCGGCATCCATCCGTGCGAAAACGAGCCGAAAAATTGTGCGATAGATCACGCTGAGTCGCCCTTTGATTCCTCTTCGGCTCGGAGGACGACGATGGCAGACTCGAAGTCGTTGAGGGAATCGAACGCTTGATAGACACTCGCGAATCGCAAATAGGCGACCAGGTCGATGGTGCGAAGCTCGGGCAAAATCGAGAGCCCGACCTCGTTTGCCTCGATTTGGGATACACCCGTCGCTCGGATGTTTTCCTCGACCCGTTGCGCAAGTCCTGCCAAATCCGCGTCCGAAACGGGTCGGCCCTGACAGGCTTTGCGAACACCGGCAACAATTTTTTCGCGAGAAAAGGCCTCGGTTACGCCGTTGCGTTTGATGACCGATAGACTCGCGGTTTCGAGAGTTGACCAGCGTCCGCCGCACTCCGGGCATTCTCGCCGGCGGCGAACGGACAGTCCGTCATCCGAGGTTCGCGAGTCGATTACTCGGGTGTCCGTGTAGCGGCAAAAAGGGCAAAACATGGAGTCACCTTTCGATTCGGGCGAAAACCGCGTTGCCGTGTCGTTCCATGTTACCGTTCGGGAATAAGGCTGGCCCGAAAGCCATTGAGAGGACTATGACCATCGTGACGCCACAGGAGGCATTCCTCGCAGCATTCTCTTTGCATCCCGCTGGCGTTGCGGTGATCACGGGGCTCCTTGACGATGGGTCCCCCGCCGGCTTCACGGCAACCTCACTCGCCTCGTTCTCGGCCGACCCACCGCGCGCGACCGTCAACGTCGCGCAACACTCCTCGTCGTATCCCGCGCTCGCAATGGGCAAATCCGTGATTCTTCACTTCCTCAGCAGCGACCAGGTCGGAATCTCGCGCACCATGGCCGCAGACTTCTCTCAGCGCTTCGTGGGCGACCATTGGGCTCCCGGGCTGGGTGGGCTCCCCCAACTACACGGAGTGCGAGGTGCGCTTCTGGCGACAGTGTCGGCGGTCACCGAAGTCGGAGACAACGCGGCAATCGTCCTCGATATCATTGACGGTGAGACCCACCCCGAAAACCAACCGCTCGTGTACGTCGATCGCCGATATCACGGTGTCGGCGACATCATCGCCGATTAAACGAAACAGTTGGGTCCGAGTACCCGTTTCAATTCGCCATAGAGGGGTCCGCTCACTGTGACTCGGTGGGGCAGGGTGAACACCTGAACTCCCGACGCGTGGCGAAGTCGCAGCTCGACCTCGGCATCGCCCGGATAGCGCTTGAGCACATCGTCCAACTCGGCAATGACCGTCGATGTCGAATGTTCCGCTGGGACTTGAACGCGAATAATGGACACCTCGGAATCGAGCGAAAAGTCAAGGTTTTTCACGTTCCGAACCATCATCGAGAGGAACTGTTCGCGAAGCCGAACCCGCCCGCTGATTGCCACCAACGAATCGTTCACTAGCAAGGGCCGAAGGTCCTCGTAGGCCTTTCCCAATATCGACAGGTCGATCGAACCCGACATGTCCTCGAGAACAGCGGAGGCGTATTGCTTGCCCGAGGCGCGCGCAGTCCGATGTTCGATGTTTCGCAAAAGCCCGGTGAGCGTGATCACGTCGTCTTCCGACGCTCCCTGTAACTCCCACTCGGTCTCTTCGCCCTCGCTTTCCGCGACTTTAGGCACGGCAATCAGGTCGCTGACGTACAACGTTCGATGGCGCTGGAGAACGACCTCTTGACCGTTCAACGGGTGATCGGAGACATACAGCCCCAGCATTTCGCGCTCGAATTCGAGTTTTGTCTTGCGCGGCCATTCGGGGCGGTCCGGAATCAATTCCACCGGCTGGTCGAAGAGTTCCCCGAAGTCGAAGCCGACGTCACCCTTCGACGCGTCCTTCTTTTCGCGGGTCGCATCGTCGACAACCTTTTCGTGGACTTCGATGAGGGCGCGACGCGTGTGACCGAAACGATCGAACGCTCCGGACTTGAATAGCGATTCGATCGTGCGTTTGTTTAGTGCGGGCAACGGAACGCGAGTGACGAAGTCCTGCACCGAGGTGTACTCGCCACCCGACGTTCGTTCCGTCGTCACGTGCGCGACCACGTTTTCCCCGACATTTTTGATAGATCCGAGGCCGAAACGGACATCATCACCGACCGCCGTGAAGTACAGGTCGGACTCGTTGATATCCGGGGGCAAAACGGTGACACCCATGCGTCGCGCCTCGACGAGATAGCCGCCCAACTTGTCGCGGTCGTCTCCGACCGACGTGAGAAGTGCCGCGATGAATTCAGCGGGGTAATGCGCCTTGAGATACGCAGTGAAATAGGCCATGACGCCATAGGCGGCCGAGTGCGACTTGTTGAACGCGTAATCCGAGAACGGTACAAGGATGTGCCACAGCGTCTTGATGGACGGTTTGGTGTATCCGCGCTCCAACATTCCGGCGGAAAAGAGCGGGAATTCCTTGTCCAGCGTTTCTTTACTCTTTTTACCCATTGCGCGACGCAGGTTATCTGCCTGACCAAGTGAGTATCCCGCCACCCGCTGAGCGATCTCCATTACCTGCTCTTGATAGACGATGAGCCCATAGGTCGGCCCGAGGATATCGGCGAGTGATTCGGCCAGCTCGGGGTGGATGGGCGTGATGGCCTGTTGTCCCTGTTTGCGCATCGCATAATTCGTGTGTGACTTCGCGCCCATCGGACCCGGTCGATACAGAGCGAGCACAGCCGAGATGTCTTCGAAATGATCGGGACGCATCTGTTTGAGAAGTTGTCGCATCGGGGGCGAATCGAGTTGGAAGATTCCGAGTGTCTC
>JAIOXB010000042.1 GCA_021741825.1 Microbacteriaceae bacterium | reverse complement strand
AATCTTGTCGTCGATGTCGGTGACGTTTCGAACGAGCGTCACCGTGAATCCTCGGTATGTGAACCATCGACGCCACAGGTCGTACACAAGTGCGCTGCGCAAGTGCCCGATGTGCGGCGCGGACTGAACCGTCGGACCGCACACGTAGATTCCAACCTGGCCGGGGACGCGCGGTTCGAAGTCGCGCAAAGAATGCGAGAGGGTATCGAATAGGCGGATGGGCACTTGCCCATGTTACCGAGCGTTATCGGGCAGAGACGTGAGCGATGGCAATGGCGGTGATTCCCTTGCCCTCGCCGGTGAAGCCCAATCCGTCGGTGGTTGTCGCGCTGACCGACACGGGCGCGCCAAGGATGCCGGTGAGTGTGCGCTCAATCTCGACTCGCCGCGGCCCGATTTTCGGTCGGTTTCCGACAATCTGAACGGACGCCGATTTCGGCGCTAAACCGATTTCTGCGAGTTTGTCGAGTGCACCGCGAAGAAACACGTCGCCACGAGCGCCCGAATACCGCGGGTCGTCGGTGCCAAACACCGTGCCAATGTCTCCGAGCCCGGCGCGGGACAAAAGGGCGACACACAGCGCATGGGCGACCGCATCGCCATCCGAGTGCCCGGACAGTCCCGTCTCGTCCGGCCATTCGAGGCACCCCAACCAAAGCGGCTTAGAACCGCCGAACGCGTGGGTGTCGGTCCCTAGGCCGACGCGCAGTGACCCGGCATGCGAAGCGAGATCGGACTCGACCGTGATCTTGTGCGAACGTTCGTCTCCGGCGACCGTTCGAACGGTTCCCCCGATTCCGCGCCAGATGCTTGAGTCGTCCGTGAAGTCTCCGACCGACCCGGCGATGGCCGCAGCGTACTCAGCGCAGGGGAAACCCTGCGGGGTTTGAACCCGATACAGACGCGCGCGCTCGGTGTTTTCCGTCACGATTCCGTCATCGGCGACAACGATGGTGTCCGCGACGGGCAGCACCGGAACGGCACCGTCGTTGGTTTTCACAACAGAGGCAATCACGCGGTCGAAGACTTCCGACGGCGTAGCGAAACGAGCGACATCGTGAATCAGCACGACATCAACCGACGGCATCGCGGCCATCGCGAGTCGAACGCTGTCCGTGCGCGTTTCACCGCCAGCGACGACCGTCGCGGCAACCCCCACGTCCTCGACGATCGCGGAAACGGCATCGAGGTGTGCTGGAGGGCCAGCGATTACCAGCGCAGCGGGCTTGATGTCTCGAACCACCTCGAGAGCGCGAGCGAGCATGCTGGTGCCGTCAATTTCGACGAACGCCTTCGGGATTCCACGCCCGAGCCTCACGCCCGAACCGGCCGCAACGATGACGATTCCGACCGTTGGCATGAGGGGCTACGAAGCGAGGACCTCGTCGAGACGGTTCGAGGCGCGTTCCTCGTCCGTCTTTTCGGCGAGGGCGAGTTCCGAAATGAGAATCTGACGGGCCTTGGCAAGCATGCGCTTTTCACCCGCGGACAGTCCACGATCTTGTTCACGGCGCCACAGGTCGCGGACGACCTCGGATACCTTGATGACATCGCCCGATGCGAGCTTCTCAAGGTTCGCCTTGTATCGGCGTGACCAGTTGGCGGGTTCTTCCACGATCGGGTCGCGAAGGACGCCAAAGACGAGCTTGAGTCCGGCTTTGTCAATCACGTCACGAACTCCGACGTCTTCGACCTTGCTTTCGGGAACCATGATTTCGAGGTTGCTCTGGGAAACCTGAAGCTTGAGGAATTTCTGCTGTTCACCCTGAAAATCACGAGTGGTAATTGCAATGATTTTTGCCGCACCGTGGTGGGGGTAAACGACGGTTTCGCCGACTTTGAATGCCATGTATTGGGTTCTCCTTTAGCAGAACTCCAATTTTACCACAGAGGACCGCCCTGAATCGTCCCGCGAGGTGCTGTTGCCCGCTCCGCTAGACTGAACAAGGAATCACCGCCCCACTCGATAAGGATTTGTCGTGAACATTCGCGCTCTCGCCAGTATCACCCTCGCCGCAACTCTGTTGTTGGGAACCGCCGGCTGCGGCATCTTTGTCGACGCAGCAACGCTGAAGCCCTACTCGGCGAGTGACGGGCTCAACGTGGACGTTGGTGGGCTTCAATTGCGCAACGTGCTTGTCATCACCGACGAGTCGGGCGATGCATCGCTGGTTTTCACCAGCGTCAACAACACGACGAACGTTCAATACCTGACTGTGCAGTTCCGCACTGAGACTCCCGTCGATTTGACGGTCGTTGCGAACGAGGGGATCACCAAGGTCGGTCTCGCCGACGGAAACCCCGCAATCGCAACCGGCACCGCGCTCAAGGCCGGCCAGTATGTCGACATTTACTTCCAGTACGGCGGACAAGACGGAGTGGCGATGGCGATCCCCGTTCTCGACGCCTCGCATTCGCTCTATGCTCTGTACGCACCGTCGTTGTTCATTCCCGAGCCGGTCGTAACGCCTTCCGCGACTCCGTCCCCTACTCCCGAGGGCTAGTCGCTTCCTACTTCTTCCCCTGATTTGCCACAGCGGCCGCGCCGGCTGCTGCCGCCTCGGGGTCCAGGTATTCGCCCGCGCCGATTGGCGTCAAGTTGTCGTCAAGAACATAAACGAGCGGAATTCCGGTCGGGATGTTCAGCTCGGCAATCGCGTCGTCGCTGATGCCCTCGAGGTGTTTGACAAGAGCGCG
The DNA here is from genome assembly GCA_021741825.1 of Microbacteriaceae bacterium. GTDB lineage: Bacteria > Actinomycetota > Actinomycetes > Actinomycetales > Microbacteriaceae > MWH-TA3. The sequence continues at coordinate 5,133 of JAIOXB010000042.1, read as the reverse complement.
AAGAGAATTTCCGTGTGCCGTGACCAACACGGTCTTGCCCGCGCGGAGGTCGGGGGCGATGTCGCTCGTCCAATACGGAAGCATGCGGTCAATCACGAGAGACAGTGATTCAGTTCGAGGCAGGTCCGCACCCAGATCGGTGTATCGCTCGTCGTGTGCCTGCGAGAACTCTGAATTGTCATCAAGAGCCGGCGGTGGAACATCGAACGACCGGCGCCACAACTGGAACTGCTCCGGCCCGAACTCTTCGAGGGTCTGCGCCTTGTCCAGGCCCTGAAGCGCGCCGTAGTGACGCTCATTAAGTCGCCACGAACGCTTCACCGGAATCCAGAGCCGGTCGGCAGTGTCGAGGGCGATGTTCGCCGTCTGAATCGCACGCGACAGAACACTCGTGTACAGGACATCGGGTTTCAGTCCGCTCTGCGCGAGAAGTTCCCCGGCGCGCGTGGCCTCAACGACGCCTTGCTCCGACAGCCGAACGTCGACCCAGCCCGTGAAGAGGTTCTTCTGATTCCAGATCGAGTTTCCGTGACGAAGTAAAATCAGCGTGTGAGTCATGTCCATTAGCCTAACGAGCCAGAATGGTGGGGTGGTAGTCGGACGAATCACCCGCGGAACGACGGGCACGAACCGCCTTCGGCGCGCCGACCGATGGTTGTCTCGTCACCCGCGTTTTCGGGCGATGCTCGACCCAATCGTCGTCGATCTTGGTTACGGCGCTCTGCCACACACGACACTCGAACTGGCCGACCGGCTCGCGCGCGTAAAGCCAGGGCTGCGTGTGATCGGCATAGAAATCGACCCAGAACGCGTCGCCAGCGCACAAGCAAGCGCGACCGACCGGGTCTCGTTCATCCGCGGCGGGTTTGAAATTCCGCTTCCCGACAATCGCACCGCGGACGTGATTCGCGCGTTCAACGTTTTGCGCCAGTACGACGAGCCAGAGGTCGCCGACATCTGGGCGCGGGTTCAGAAGCGACTATCGCCGGGTGGAATCTTCCTCGACGGAACCTGCGACGAAATCGGCCGAGTGGCCACGTGGGTTTCGCTCGGTGTGAACGGGCCCGAATCCTTCACCGTCGCAATGCGGTTGGCGGAACTGGAATCACCCAGCATCGCCGCCGAGCGCCTAGTTAAGGCCCTGATTCATCGAAACGTCGACGGGGAGCCAATCCACCGGTTCCTCGCGGAGCTCGATCGACACTGGACGGTTTCTGCGCCACTCCAGGTGTATTCACCGAGTCAGCGTTGGATCGCCACCGTTCGCGCCATGAAAGAGTCGGGTTGGCCGGTTCAAGGAACGGCCGCCGCGTGGCGCCTCGGCGAGATTACGGTCGACTGGGACGCAGTCGCTCCGCTGCGGTAGCGCCCGCGCTGGGTGGCACGAGGACCTGCTGTGTGGCGGTCAACGGGTGGTCATCGTGCACGACGGTCAGGATCGCCCCAACGTCGACGTTTCGCTTGATGACCGCGAGCGCCACCGGCCCGTCCTCGAAATGGAAGCCAGCTGTCGTTACCTTGCCGACCACATCGCCCCCCGCCCAAACAGGGTCGGAGGCTTCGACAAAGACCGAATCGGAACCGTCCAGGTGCAGCCGCACCAATCGTCGCGGCGGGTGCCCGACGTTGTGAATCTTGGACACTGTTTCTTGGCCCGGGTAGCACCCCTTGGACAGATGGACCGCGGTTCGCAGCCAATCGAGTTCGTGCGGGAGGGATCGATCGTCGACCTCCGCCATCGATGGCCGCCCAGCGACTACGCGCAGAGGGTCGACGAGGTCTGCGTCGACAACATCGACGTTGGGCTTTTCGCCCGCGGGAAGGAGCGTTTCGACCCACGTCCAGGCGGGAATCTCGGTTTCGCCATACGTCACTCCACCGGGCGCGATCGTCGGCCACGGGTCGGTCCAGGCGAGGTCGCCGAACGCGACGGCTCCGCCCCACACCGAGAACTGGGCTGTCACGTCGACGGCCTGGACGTCCTCCATGAAGATTCGGGCGTCGAGCCACGCCGCAACGTCGGCCCCCGACGCTCTGGGGACGGCGAGAAGAGTGCCGTCGGACGATTCGAGCACGTGAATGCTGTGTTGAATTCGTCCCTGACCATCGAGTTCGAGGGCGTCACGCGATTCTCCGACGGCGAGGCCGCGCAGGTCTTGACTGAGCGTCGCGTTGAGGACGTCGAATCGGTCGGGTCCGGTGACGAGGACAATGCCCGCTTCGATTGCGACCGCCGCGTTCCCCTCTATCAGCCGACGTTGGTCGACGAAGGGGTTGGACATCGTCAGCGCTGACCGCGGAAGAGTCGAACGAGAACGACGATGCTGGTGAAGCCGATTGCCGCGAACGCGAGACCCAGGAGCACCAAGAAGAAGATTTCAAACCAGAAGATCATGGGTTCAGCCTAATCCGTATTGGACCAACGCAACCACGATTCCCACGGCGCCGATGACGAGGCTGCCCGCTGTCGTAAACGCAAGACGATTGACGAGGCCCTGCTTTCGCTGCATCGACAATTGAACAACGAACGACAACACGAGCGATGCGCCGATTGTCACCGAAATCACCTCTGCCCACTGGGCGGATCCGAGCGTCACCGCAAGGACGGTCCCCGCAATGGCAACAATCCACGAGGGGAGTGCGGAGGCGAATTTGCGAGGCATATCACCATGCTAAACGCGCCTAGACTTTAACGAATCGTGGGAGGGGTGGGTCGTGTCTCGAATACTGCTGCTTTCCTCATCTTCCGCCTCGGTCATTCCCGCCCTGGGGCTGTTGCCTCACCATTTGACCGTCGCGCCTCTCGCACCTCAATCTCTCGCGTCTCACCCCGACGCCGAACTCGTTCTGATCGACGGAGTGACCGATTTGGTCGCGGCAAAGTCCCTGTCCGCGGTGTTGACCTCAGCGCAATTACCGATTCCCGTGCTCATTGTGGTGTCCGACACGTCGCTGTCGGTCCTCGATGGCTCGTGGGGAGTTACCGACTTTGTGCTGCCGTCGGCGACCCTCGCCGAGGTCGACGCGCGAATCCGCCTGGCCATTCAGTCCTCCAGCGGTATTGCCACAACCGGACTGAGCCACTCGGGGGTTTCCATCGACGAATCGAGCTACCAGGCCACGGCGAGCGGTCGGCCACTGGACCTCACTTTCAAAGAATTCGAATTGTTAAGGTACTTGGTGGCAAATCCGGGTCGCGTGTTCACCCGCGAGCAATTACTCTCAGACGTGTGGGGTTACGACTATTTCGGGGGAACACGAACGGTCGACGTTCATGTTCGTCGCCTCCGCTTCAAACTCGGTGATCGTGAATCGGTGATCGGAACAGTCCGCAACGTCGGTTATCGATTTGCGCCAACAGGAGAAGACGAATGAGCGAGACGAACCCCACCACGGGGTCCACCGACGCCGAACTCGACGACGATTGGGACGAATCCCGTCCGGCGAACGACGCCTCGCTTCCCGCGGATCGCTTTTTCGACCGGGAATTGTCGTGGCTCGCGTTCAACGGGCGTGTGCTCGAACTCGCGAAGGACGAATCGATTCCGCTTCTTGAACGCGTCAACTTCCTGGCAATTTTCGCGAACAACCTCGACGAATTCTTCATGGTTCGCGTCGCGGGACTGAAGCGCCGAGTCGAAACTGGAATTGCGGTTCACAACAACATCGGACGCGGTCCGCAACAAGTTTTGGCCGACATCCACGCTGCCGCGTTCGCGTTGCAGATCGACCACGCTCGCGTGACCACTGACGTCATTCGCCCAGCATTGGAGGCGGCCGGAGTTTCGATCACACCAATCGACGACCTGTCCCCCGCGGACCGAAAGACGATTGACGAATTGTTCGTTTCGCAGATTTTTCCCGTGCTCACTCCGCTCGCTGTCGACCCGGCGCACCCGTTCCCTTACATTTCCGGTCTGTCCTTGAATTTGGCGGTTCGCGTGCAAAATCCGAAGTCGGGAGAAGAAAACTTTGCGCGCGTCAAGGTGCCCGCCATTTTGCCCCGATTCGTCGAACTGCCCACATCAGAGGGAGGCCCGATTCGTTTCCTTCCTCTCGAAGACCTGATAGCCCACCACCTTGGGTCCCTTTTCCCCGGCATGGCGATTCTCGATCACCACTTTTTTCGAGTCACCCGAAATGAAGACCTCGAGATCGACGCGGACGAGGGTGAAAACCTCCTCAAAGCGTTGGAAAAGGAGCTTTCGCGGCGGCGTTTCGGAGCGCCAATTCGACTCGAAATCAGTGACGACATGGACGCGGTCACTCTCGATTTGCTGATTCGCGAACTCGGAATGGACGAGGGCGAGGTCTACCGTCTTCCCGGAATCCTCGGACTCGACCAGCTCTTTCAGGTCACCGGAATCGCACGACCCGACCTCAAGTTCCCTAAACACCGTCCGACGACGGTCGCCCAATTCCAGTCCCCCGAACCCGGAACATCGGCCGATTTGTTCGGCGCTCTCAACGAGGGCGAGGTGCTCGTTCACCACCCCTACGAATCGTTCTCAACGAGCGTCCAGGCGTTCGTCGAACAGGCCGCGACCGACCCGAGCGTGCTCGCAATCAAGCAGACGTTGTATCGCACGTCCGGTGACTCACCCATCGTGCGATCCCTGATCGCCGCCGCGGAATCCGGCAAAGCGGTACTCGCTCTGGTCGAGATCAAGGCACGGTTCGACGAACAAAACAACATCACGTGGGCGAGGCAACTCGAACGCGCGGGCGTGCACGTTGTGTACGGGCTCGTCGGACTCAAGACTCACTGCAAATTGACCCAGGTGGTTCGCCGCGACAAGTCGGGGGACATCTCGTACTACTCGCACATCGGAACAGGAAACTACAACCCGAAAACAAGCCGCATCTACGAAGACCTCGGGCTGTTTACGAGTCCGGCCGAGGTCGGCGCCGAATTGACGCGGTTGTTCAACGAACTCAGCGGTTACGCGATCGAAAAGAAGTTCAAGCGACTCCTCGTCGCCCCGCGTTATCTGCGGAACGGGTTGCTCAAGAACATCGCGCGCGAAACCGAGGCCGCCCTCGCTGGCGAGAAATCGGGCATCCGACTCAAGATGAACGCCCTCGTGGACGAAACAATCATCGACGCGCTGTACCGCGCCAGCCGCGCGGGGG
>JAIOXB010000041.1 GCA_021741825.1 Microbacteriaceae bacterium | reverse complement strand
CCTCCCCCAACAGGGTCGGACACGTGACGATCTGGCGGACGGGCATCAACCCGAACCGTGGAGAACTCACCGCAACAGAGCGGTGTGCGAAAAGGTTAGCTTTCGCCGATCGCGAGGTCGCGCGGCAACTTGAGTTCCTTCTTGCCGGTCTCTTCGACGTTGATGTCCTTGAACGTCAGAATCTTGACCGACTTTACGAAACGGTCCGCGCGATAGACATCCCACACCCACACATCGGTGAGCGTCAACTCAAAATAGAAATCGTTCCCCGCCTCCTTGACGACCTGCTGGACGTCGTTCGCGAGGTAAAACCGGCGCTCGGTCTCGACTACAAACGAAAACTGCGCGACGACGTCGCGGTATTCGCGGAACAGTTGCAGTTCGGCGTCGCGGTCGTAGGCGTCTAGGTCATCGTCGTTCATCGAGATTCATTCTATTCTTTCGCCGCCACCGGCAATACCGAGGACAACCAGGTTCGCCGATGGAAGTCGGTTGCGCCGTGGGCACGAATCGCGTCGAAGTGCCCTTCGCTTCCATACCCCTTGTTCGAGGCCCAGCCGTAGGTGTCGTCATCGCCAGCCGAATCGACCATGAGCCGGTCTCGATAGACCTTGGCCCAGACGGAAGCGGCAGCGACCACCGCGCAATCGCGGTCGGCCTTGGTGCGCACCATGATGTCAACGGGCGGCAACAGTGACGCCGTGAGCCAGTTGTGCGACCCGTCCAGAATCACCGAGGCGCCCGATAGGTCGTGACCATCAATCGCGAGCGTCGCGAACGCACGTTCGGCCGCGCGCGCAAGAGCGGAAATGATTCCGAACTCGTCGATCTCGGCGGCCGTCGCCTCGCCCGTCGCGATGGCGTCCACCCAGTCGGCCACGGGCTGCATCAGTTTCTCGCGCTTTGACGCGACGATCAGTTTCGAGTCGCGCAACCCTGCCGGAAAATCCGTCGCGGCGCGAATCACAGCAACACCAACGACAACGGGACCCGCCACTGCGCCGCGTCCGACCTCGTCGACTCCGACCACAATCCCGCCGCCCTTCGCAAACAACTCGCGCTCTAGGTCGAGAGTCGGGTCAGTCGGCATTCGCGAAGTTACCAGCGTAATTGTCGAGCCACGTCCAGTTCGAAATTGGCCACGAGACAACGACGGCACGACCGACAACCTTGTCGATGGGCACGAAACCGCTTCCCGGTTTGTCTTGGTTGTAACGCGAATCAGCCGAATCGTAACGATTGTCGCCCATCACCCACAGTGAATCGTCGGGAACGGTGATGTCGAATTCCATGCCACTCGCCGCGTCGCCACTCGAGGGGGTGACGATGTACGGTTCCGTGACGGACTTCCCGTTCACCTGCAACAACCCCTTGTCGTCGCAACAGACGACGCGGTCGCCGGGCAACCCGATCAGACGTTTGACGAGGTGGTCTTCGGAATCCGAGCCGCCGAAACCGACGACCGTCGCAATCAGATCGAGAGCTGCCGTGATGAGGTCGGGGTCGGGCGTATCGTAATTCGGCAACCAGCCGCCCGGGTCACTGAATACGACGACGTCCCCGTGTTCGAGAGCGAAAACGTCAGGAACCAATTCGCTAACAATGATTCGGTCGTCCACCATGAGGGTGTCTTCCATCGACGCCGACGGGATGAAGAACGATCGGAACAAGAACGTTTTGACGAGGAACGAAATCAGCAGTGCCGCAGCAACGATGATGACCAGATCCTTGAGAAACCCCACAAGGCCTTTGACAAAGGAATTGGGCATGGAGTCCTCAGAGACGCGGTCGGGAGTGGCTATTGCGCAATTCTACGACTAAAGAATATGAGCCCCTCACAGGACGTGACGGGCTCATATCGAGAGTATGAAAACTTAGGAGTCGCGCTTCTCGCGAATCTTTGCCTTCTTGCCGCGAAGAGCACGCAAGTAGTAAAGCTTGGCGCGACGGACGTCACCGCGGCTGACGAGCTCGATGTGGTCGATTACCGGCGAGTGGACCGGGAACTTACGCTCGACGCCGACCTGGAACGAGATCTTTCGGACGTTGAAGGTTTCGCCGATGCCGTGACCGTTGCGGCCGATAACAACACCCTGGAAAACCTGGATACGGCTGCGGTTACCTTCAACAATGTTTACGTGAACCTTCACCGTGTCACCGACGCGGAAGTCGGGGATGTCGCTACGAAGCGACGCGGCGTCAACAGCATCAAATTTCTGCATTGTTCTTTCGCTTTCTGCACTCGCTTTGGGACGGATGCGGGAGGTTCTGGTCGCGATGTGATCCCTCGGCTCGTCCCCCGAAGCAGAGGGCCGGTGAATCGCGCGTGCCAGGCGGCACAAAGCACAATCTTGCCACAGACGGGCGCGCATTACCAATTAGGCTGACACGGATAGGAAGAAGGACCGACGTGATTGAACTCCGCACCCCCGCCGAGATTGAAGCGATGCGACCCGCTGGGCGATTCGTCGCGTCGGTTTTGGTCGCCGTTCGCGAGGCGGCGAGCGTAGGAACCAACCTCCTCGAACTCGACGCCATCGCCCACCAGATGATTCGTGACGCCGGGGCCGAGTCGTGCTACATCGACTATCACCCCTCGTTCGGTGGTTCTCCGTTCGGGAAAGTCATCTGCACGAGCATCAATGACGCGGTGCTCCACGGACTCCCCCACGACTATGTCATCGCCGATGGAGACATTGTCAGCATCGATTTCGCGGCGAGTATCGACGGCTGGGTGTGCGACTCGGCCATCAGTTTTGTCTCTGGTACCGCCGACCCCGAAGATCTGCGAATCATCACGGCGACGGAGGAAGCGCTCGTAGCCGGAATTGCCGCTGCGACGGTCGGAAATGCCATAGGCGACATTTCCGCCGCAATCGGCGATGTCGCTGACGCCTATGGTTACGGCGTCAACCTAGACTTCGGCGGCCACGGTGTTGGGCGCGAGATGCACGGTGACCCTCACGTCCCCAACGACGGCCGACCTGGGCGCGGCTACAAACTGCGCGAGGGGCTCGTCATCGCAATCGAGCCGTGGTTCATGCGCGACACCGACGAAATCTTCACCGATGCCGACGGGTGGACACTGCGGTCCGCCGACGGTTCACGGGGAGCTCACAGCGAACACACCATTGCGATCACGGCCAACGGGCCGGTCGTGCTCACCGCGCGGGTTTAGTCACCGAGAAGGTCGGGGCGACGGGCACGCGTTCGTTCGACCTGCTGCTCGCGGCGCCACTCAGCGATCTTCGCGTGATGACCGCTGAGAAGGATTTCAGGGACCGTGAGCCCCCTCCACTCCTGGGGCTTGGTGTAGGACGGATATTCGAGAAGGCCGTCCTCGTGGCTCTCCTCGTCGAGCGAGGCGGGGTTCCCCACCATTCCTGGCACGAGCCGAGTGATGGCCTCGATCATCGCCATCGTTGCGACCTCGCCGCCGTTCAGAACGTAATCCCCGAGCGAGAGTTCACGCACACGAATGCGACCCGCGTAGTGGTCGATGACCCGCTGGTCGATTCCCTCGTAGCGACCACACGCGAAGACGAGGTGCGATTCGTCAGACAGTTCGCGGGCGATGGACTGGGTGAAGAGCTCGCCGGCGGGCGACGGGACAACGAGCACGGTGTCGTCGGTGATGAGCGAATCGAGTGCCTCGCCCCAGGGTTCCGGGCGCATGACCATCCCGGCTCCGCCTCCGTATGGGCTGTCATCGACGGTCTTGTGGACGTCGTGCGTGAAGTCACGCAGATTCGTGGCCTCGATTGTCAGTAACCCGGATTCGCGCGCTTTGCCGACGAGCGACACATCAAGTACTCCGAAGAACTCGGGGAAGATGGTGACGATGTCGATGCGCACGAGGGAAACTCTACGCGCCGGCCGATTCGGGCTCGTCATCGACCGGGTCTTCAAAGAGTCCGATCGGTGGGTCGATGTCCATCGTTCCCGCCTCGATGTCAACGCCCGTGACGATGGCTTTGACGAATGGGACGAGAACCTCGGCATCACCCGTATCGACAATGAGAAGATCTTGGGAAGGGAAGTGATCGACCCGCGAGATCGTGCCGACGGCGTGACCGTTGCGGCGAACCGTCAAACCAATGAGCTGGTAGTCGTACCACGCGTCTTCCTCGACGGGTCGGGAATCCTGGTCTTCATCGACCCAGAGGATTGCCTTGACGAGAGACTCGGCCGCGTCACGGTCGTCGATTCCGTCGAGAAAGACGACGGCTTGGTCGTTGTACCACTTGAGTTCTTTCAACGTGATGGTCTTGCCCACCCACGGTGACTCGTCGGGTACTTGCAACGTATAGACCGAACCGGGGACGAACCGCAGTGCGGGGTCGTCCGTGTACAGCTCGAGTTTGATTGCACCCTTGAGCCCGTGTGCCTTGAGAAGTCGACCAACGCGGAGACCCGATTCGGGTCGCTTCGCGGAGGTCATTATTCCGCGGTGTCGACGATGTCGACGCGGATGCGCTTGCCGTCGGCGATTGCCGCGATCAGAGTGCGCAGAGCCTTCGCCGTGCGCCCGCCCTTCCCAATGACACGACCGAGGTCGTCAGGGTGCACCGAAACCTCGAGAAGGTCGCCACGCGGAGTGCTTTTTGCCACAACAGTGACGCTCTCCGGGTGATCGACGATTCCCGAGACAAGGTGCTTAAGGGCGGCCGCCAGCATCAGACTTATTCGGCCTTTTCGTCAGCAGGAGCCTCTTCAGCAGGAGCCTCTTCAGCAGGTGCCTCTTCAGCAGGTGCCTCTTCAGCAGCAGGAGCGTCGTCAGTTTCGACAACAGCGTCAACCGTTTCGGTTGCTGCTTCAGGCGCCGACTCAACAACCTCGGTCGCTGCTTCGGGAGCTTCGGTGGTCTCTTCGACGACCTCGGCGGCAGCCGGAGCCACTTCTTCGACCTTCTTTTCGACGCGGGGACGAATGACCGACTTCTTCGAGGAGTCCTCGGTAAATACGGTCTTGGCGTCCTTCGTGACGATCATGTTCTTGGCGGACTTGTCACCCTTGAACTTGCCCCAGTCACCCGAGAGCTTGAGGATGACGAGAACCTGCGGGCTCGGCTGAGCGCCAACCGACAACCAGTACTGCGCACGCTCGGAATTGATTTCCATGAGCGACGGGTTCTCGGTCGGGTGGTACTTGCCGATTTCTTCAATCGAACGTCCATCGCGCTTGGTGCGCGAATCAGCGACGACGATGCGGTAATAAGGCGAATGGATTTTTCCCATGCGCTTGAGGCGGATTTTGACAGCCACGATTCTCCAGATTAGTTTGCGATGACGCACCGCGGTTCAAGCGTGGGGTTGCTCGAATGCGGAAGCAGGACGCCATTTCGCAGGGTTAGAGGGTCCTACGAGATGGACACAAGTGTTTAGTCTGCCAGAAAAACCTCGAGTTAGCCAATCACGAGCGGCGCGACCACCACACGCCCGCCAGGGCGATGAGCCCACCGACTATCGCAATGGGGTGCGGCCATTCACCAAGCAGGATCGCGGACTCAACAATCACGAGCGGCGGGACCACGTAGGTCGATACGCCAAGGCGCCCGGCTGGCATTCTCTTGAGCGCATATCCCCAGAGCCCGAAGCCCAGTGCGGTCGGAATTGCGCCGAGCCAGACCGCTCCCACGATCGCGTCGATCGGAGCACTCTGCACAGTGGTGATGGCTTCCGGTGCCCACCAGAACAGCGGAATCAGCGCGATTGCGGCACCCAGTAACGTCACCTGGTTCGACGACAAGCGTTTCAGTGCAGGCTTTTGAGTGAGGACTCCGACGGCGTAGGTCACCGTGGCAACGAGCGCCCACAGCACTCCGACAAGATCCACTCGATCGCTCGACGACGTACCCCACGCAATCAGACCGACACCGGCCAAAGCGATGAGAGCACCGGGGATGAGATTTCGAGAGAGTTTCTCGCCGAGGAACATGAACGCCCCGACGGCGATGAGCAACGGCCCGATGTTGACGACAAACGATGCGGTCCCCGCATCGATTGTTTGTTCCGCGGTGTTGAGCGCGACGATGTAAATCGAAAACCAGGTCAGCCCGAAAATCGCGATGAGAACCCACTCGCGAACCGTCGGCCAGAGCCACTTTTGCCCGATCATCCACACCGCCAGCAATGGGACCGCCACGAGTTGCCGGAGGAACGCGAGTTCTCCCGGTTCAAAGACCGGCAGCACCGCGCGAATGACGACGAACGCGCTGGACCACGCGAGGACGGTTCCGATTATGGCAAAGAGAACCTTCAGCGGAATTCGGTCGGTGCTCACAGCCCGCCGCGTTCGAGAAGTCGGCGCATGGTCTCCATGTCTTTGTCGTCCGCCTCGGGGGTGGGTTCAGCACCGAGACCGAAACTGTTTCCGCCGCCGGCAGGGGCCGATTGAATCGCCGCGTTCTCTGCCGCGCGCTTGGCGGGGTTTCCCGACCGCGAACTCTTCTTGGCGGTAATCGCTTTCCCCTTGGGACGAGGCCCTGGAATCGGTCCCATCCCGGGGATGTTCGGGGTGCCGCCCTTGGCGACCGTCTTCATCATCTTGGCAGCGGATTCGAATCGGATGACGAGTTGGTTCACATCCGTGACCGTCATTCCCGAACCCTTCGCGATGCGAAGCCGGCGCGAACCGTTGAGCAACTTCGGACTCTCTCGTTCGGCAGGGGTCATCGAACGGATGATGGCTTCCGTGCGGTCGATGTCCTTCTCGTCGAAGTTGTCAATCTGTTCGCGCATCTTGCCCGCTCCGGGCATCATGCCGAGGAGCCCCTTCATTGACCCCATCTTGCGAACCTGTTGTAACTGTTCGAGGAAGTCCTGAAGGGTGAACGTGTTCGACTGAATCTTTTCAGCGACTTTGTTCGCGTCTTCTTCGTCGAAGTTCTTTTGCGCCTGTTCGATGAGCGTGAGGATGTCACCGAGGTCGAGAATGCGACTCGCCATTCGATCGGGATAGAACGGCTCCAGTGCGTCGAGGCTTTCACCGGTCGAAGCGAAGACGATGGGTCGGTCCGTCAAACCGCGAACCGACAGCGCTGCACCACCGCGAGCGTCACCGTCGAGCTTGGTCAGAACGACTCCCGTGAAGTCGACACCGTCCTGGAACGCCTTGGCCGTGATAACGGCGTCTTGACCGATCATTGCGTCGAGAACGAACAGGACCTCGTCGGGGTCGGTCGCGTCGCGGACCGCGCGGGCTTCGCGCATGAGGTCCTCGTCGACGCCGAGCCGTCCCGCGGTGTCGATGATGACGGTGTCGTAAAGCTTCTGCTTGGCGAACTTCACGCCGTTTTTGGCGACCGCGACAGGGTTTCCCTTACCGTTTCCCGGCTCGGGGGCGAAAATCTGAACACCTGCCTGTTCCGCGACAACCGTCAACTGCGTTACCGCGTTGGGTCGTTGGAGGTCACACGCGACGAGAACGGGGGTGTGCCCCTGCGACTTGAGATACTTGGCGAGTTTCCCCGCAAACGTTGTCTTTCCCGAACCCTGCAGCCCCGCGAGCATGATGACGGTCGGGGGGGTCTTGGCAAAGGTCAGTTGTGCCTGAGCCCCACCGAGTATCTCGACGAGTTCCTCGTTGACAATCTGAACGACCTGCTGTGCCGGGTTGAGCGCTTTATTGACGTCGTCCGACAGCGCACGATCGCGAATCTTGCCCGTAAACGATTTAACGACCTCGAGCGACACGTCGGCATCGAGCAGCGCTCGGCGGATCTCGCGGACGGTGCCGTCCACGTCCGTTGCACTGAGTTTCCCCTTGGTCCGGAGGCTCGACAGCGCAGAAGTGAGTTTCTCAGAGAGGGTTCCAAAGACGGCCATAACCCCTCCACACTAGTCTTCGAGCGAGTGCAGAGCGCTGAGTTCGCGGTAGTGGATACCGTTTCGGCGAATGTCCTC
>JAIOXB010000040.1 GCA_021741825.1 Microbacteriaceae bacterium | reverse complement strand
TGAGCACAGTCTGTGCTCCACGCTGGCGGGCGTTGGGCTTGGTAGCCCGCGAATGTCCGGGCACCCACACCCCCAGCGCGACGAGTGCGCCGCGTTGCGTGGCCAACACTTCGTCGAGCGGTCCATCGAGTGCGATGCGACCATCCGCGACGACGATGATTCGATCAACCAGCTTGCGCCACAGTTTGATGCGGTGCTCGACGATGACCAGCGCCGATTCGGAATCCGTGATGACGCGATGTACGGCGTCTCGCACGGTTTCCATCGAAATCCCGTCGAGGCTCGCGGTTGGTTCGTCCAAAACCAACAGGTCAGGTCGCGACGCCATCGCCGTCGCAATCGCGACGCGCTGTTTCTCGCCTCCCGACAAGTGCCCTGTCGAGGACTCGATGGGGTTTGTTACCCCCGCAGAGTCCAACGCCTCGCGGATTCGGCCTTCCACCTCTGACGGATGGGCGACAGCGGTCTCGGCGACAAATGCGACCTCATCGCGAATTGTGGGGAAAAGAATTTGCTCGTCGGGTTCCTGACCGACATACGCCACCGATTTTGCTCGGTTGATGCGAGTGCCGAATTCCTGAACGCTGGAGGAATCGACCAATCCGGCGATTGCCCGCACCAGCGTTGATTTCCCGCCACCACTCGGACCGGTGATGAGCACTCTCTCGCCGGGGGCGATCTTCAGTGAGATGTCGCGAAGCGTCTCGAAATCCGAACCGTTGAATGCCAACGACCACGATTTGAATGAGATGAGACGACGGGACATTTCACCGTCCGAACGTCGCGAGGATACCGGTTTTGGTCAACGCGCGGACAAGCAGGACAGTGAGGCCGGCACCGAAAATGACGCCGGATACCGCAGCGGTCGAGATGAACACTGCGGCGAATTCAGGACCCGTTCCGGGGTACCAGTAAAAATACTCGAGGGTTCCCTGAACGATTCCACCGAAAGCGCCCGCGGCCCCGACGACAAAGAAGTCGACCTTGTTGCTGCGCATGAGCCGGAAACCGAGTTCCATTGCCAGCCCTTGCGCGAACCCCAAAATCAGAACGGTGAAACCCCACTGATTCCCGATGATCGCCGAAACGGACGCGGCGATGACTTCACCGAGAATCGCGGCGCCCGGTCGGCGCACGACCAAGGCCACCAGCAGTCCCCCGATCAGCCAAGGGCCGCCGAGTATCCCGACGAACCCGGGGGTAAAGCCCGCGAGGGTCAACGACAATGGCGCGTACGCCGCGTTCCAGGCGACGAAGATAACTCCCGCCGCGACAGCCAGAACCGCGGCGACGATGAGGTCGACAGTTCTCCAACCGCTATATGTGTTACTCATGGTGGTGCACTCCCTGTCTTGTGCACGGGGTCAAACTGTCTTCCCAATCCGGCATTATCCGAATGGTATGACGGTCGAAGCGATTGCTTCCTCTCAGCCCTTTCGAGCTCCCGTGATTCGGTACATCCTATCGCGCTCAATTAGAATGAGTCCATGCTCGAATTTCTCTCCGACCCCGGAATGTGGGTTTCCCTCGCGACGCTGACTGTTTTGGAAATCGTCCTCGGCATCGACAACATCATCTTCATTGCGATTCTCGCGGCGAACCTTCCGAAAGAACTGCGGAAACGCGCTCAGTTCATCGGGTTGAGCATGGCGCTCGTCACCCGTGTGGCAATGCTCTTCTTCGCCTTCTGGATCATCCAATTGGAAACCGACATCGTTCACATCGGGGACTTCGGTTTCTCTGGCCGCGACCTGATTCTGATCGCGGGCGGGGCCTTCCTGATTTACAAATCGACCACCGAAATCCACGAAAAACTCGAAGGAACCGAGGGTTCGGGAAACACAGCGAAGAGCGGTTCGCGGGCGTTTGCGGCCATCATCGGCCAGATTCTCGTTCTTGACGTTGTGTTCTCGGTTGACGGAATCATCACCGCAGTGGGTATGACTGACAGCCTCGCCGTCATGATTATCGCGGTCGTCATCTCGTCGATCGTCATGTTGTTGGCCGCCGGAGTCGTCGGCGACTTCGTCGACAAACACCCCACGGTCAAAATGCTCGCCCTCGCGTTCTTGGTGCTGATCGGTGCCGCTCTCGTCGCCGAGGGCTTTGGTACTGAAATCGAGAAGGCCTTCATCTACGGTCCGATGGCGTTCTCGGTGATTGTTGAAGCACTCAACATCACGTATAAGAACCGTGAAGCGAAGCGCGTCCACCACGGAACGCCCCCGGTGAACCTGCGTGACTCGATTGCGGCTAAGCCCGCTTCTCAAAAGCCAGCGGCAAAGAAGCCCGTGGCCAAGAAACCCAGCACCACTCCCTAAGTCGGACTAGGACTTTCGAATCGCCCGGCTGAGGCGCTTACCCCAGTGCATCGTCTTGATGATGGGGTACACCGCCAAAAATGCCGCGGCGGGAACGCGCAGTCTGCGGTCGGGGATGCCGTGGTGGTTGTACGTCCGATCGAACCTTAAGAGGTACGACACCATGTCCGACGGGCTGTCATCCATCCGGCGAAGCGACATTCCCGCGACGACGTTGGGAGCGTAAACGATCTTCAGTCCGGCCCGGTGAACGTGGACGGCGAGATCCAGGTCCTCGTGCATCAGGTCTTCTTCGTCAGGACAGGTTTCGTCACGAACGGCACGCCACGCCTCCCGAGTGATCCCCATGTTCGAGCCGAACAAAAACTTGTAGTCCCGCACCAATCGGAACATCGCCTTACGCATCGTGTCATCCGCGACGAGTCCGAAACGGCGGAACGGAAACTCGTAATAGATCACGGGACCCGTGATTGCCGCAACGGTCGGATCCGCGAAGGCCTTGGCTGTTTCCTCGACCCAGTTCGGTTCCATAATCGAGTCCGAGTCGATACGTCCGATGATGTCTCCCGTTGCGGTGTCGAAGCCCTTGTTACGCGTCGGCGTGATTCCCTGGGAATCCGCTTGCTCGATCAGGATGATGGGAGCGTCGGGATAGAGCGATTGCACTTCGCGAACGATTGCCACCGTCTTGTCCGTGGACTTGTTGTTGACGACGATGATCTCGTGAGCCGGCACCGTCTGGGCGATGCACGCCTCGAGGCAGGGAAGAATCGTTTCTTCCTCGTTGTAGGCGGGAATGACGATAGAGACGCTCTTCACGATGTCCTTTCAGGCACGGTCGTTACCCAAGTCTACCGCTCGGCACAACGCGAACACTGGGGGTGTTGCCGTCTCGTCCGCACGATTGTTTCGGGGTCAAACTGCAATTGTTATAAATCTTGTGCGCGATTCAAAAAATCTGCGCTAGTGTCGATTTAGTCAGACATCACTCTCAGGCAGTTCTGGGACACAGGGATGGTGACCTTGGTGGGCGAAGTACGACCCATCAAACAGCAAGGAGCGCAGCATCATGGCCACAGGCGTCGTGAAATGGTTTAACAACGAAAAGGGTTATGGTTTCATCACCCCCGATGAGGGCGGTCCCGACCTCTTCGCACACTTCAGCTCGATCGAGACCGACGGTTTCAAGAGTCTCGCTGAGAACCAGAAGGTCGAATTCGAGGTAGCACAGGGCGACAAGGGCCCACAGGCGGCGCACATTCGCCCCCTCTAAGTCTCGACTTCAACTGCGGCGCTTCTCTCACGAGGAGCGCCGTAGTTCGTTTAAGCCCTACTTCGAGAGGCGCGGAACGATGTACAGCGGAATCATCCAGGCGAAGACCGCCATCAGGACTCCGGCGCCGAAGATGAGTGCTTCGTAGCCCGGAACCTGGAACGCGAAGGACATCACGGGGAATGACCCGAGGAAGATTGCGCCGGTGAGGATGTTCAGGAAGATGTTCATGATGCTCCTAGTGTAATCCTCTTAGGCCGAGGCGCGTTCGATGACGAGCTCGCGAACGCGAGCCGCGTCCGCCTTACCGCCCATCGCTTTCATGACCGCGCCGATGACTGCCCCCGCGGCTTCGACCTTGCCCGACGCGATCTTCTCGAGGACATCGGGTTGGCTGGCCAGCGCGGCGTCGATCGCGGCGATGAGCGCGCCGTCGTCGGAAACGACCGTCAATCCGCGCTTCTCGATGATCTCGGCGACAGTGCCCTCGTTCGCAATGAGTCCTGCGAGGGCTTCACGCGCGAGTTTGTCGTTGATCGTTCCCGCCTCGACGGCCGATTGGAGTTCGGCAACCTGGGTCGGAGTCACGAGCGACGACGGCTCGACATTCATCTCGTTCGCGGTGCGACTCAATTCCCCCATCCACCACTTTCGTGCTGACTGCGGATTCGCTCCAGCCTCAACCGTTTCACGGACCTCGACGAGGAGGCCGGCGTTGACGATGGACTGGAAATCGACGTCACTGAAGCCCCACTCGGCTTTCAGCCGGCGACGCTGAGCGGCGGGCGGTTCGGGCAGTGCAGCGCGCAATTCGTCGACGAGTTCTCGCGACGGACGAATCGGCAGCAAGTCGGGCTCGGGGAAGTATCGGTAGTCGTCGGCGTCGCTCTTGGGACGACCGGGTGACGTCGTTCCGGTGTCCTCGTGCCAGTGGCGCGTCTCTTGAATGATCGCGGTTCCCTTGTCGAGGAGGGCCGCCTGCCTCTGGATTTCGTAGCGGATTGCCCGTTCAATTGACCGAAGCGAGTTGACGTTCTTGGTTTCGGTTCGCGTACCGAGCTTTTCGTCGCCGCGCGGCCGCAGCGACACGTTGGCGTCACAGCGTAGGTTGCCTCGCTCCATGCGGGCTTCGGAAATCCCGAGTCCACGCACGATGTCCCGAATTGTCGAGACGTATGCACGGGCGACTTCGCCGGCGCGACCTTCCGTTCCATAAATCGGCTTGGTCACGATCTCCACCAGCGGAACCCCGGCGCGGTTGTAGTCGACGAGCGAATACTCGGCTCCTTGGATTCGCCCTGTCGCACCGCCGACGTGAGTCAGCTTTCCGGCGTCTTCTTCCATGTGAGCGCGCTCAATGGGAATCGTCACGATGTCGCCGTTGTCGAGTTCGACCTCGAGCGACCCCTCGAACGCGATCGGCTCGTCGAATTGCGAGATCTGATAGTTCTTGGCGAGGTCGGGGTAGAAGTAGTTCTTGCGCGCGAAACGGCACGTCTCGGCGATCTCGCACCCGAGAGCAAGCCCCAGCGAAATCGAGTAACGAACGGCTTCCTTGTTGACGACGGGCAGGCTGCCCGGAAGTCCGAGGCAAACCGGAGTCACGGCGGTGTTCGGGTCGGCCCCGAAAATGTTCGATGCACTCGAGAACATCTTGGTCTTTGTCGACAATTCGACGTGGACCTCGAGTCCGATGACCGGCTCGAATTTTTCGAGGGCCTTGTCGAAGTCCATCAGTGCGTCTTTGGCCATCAGCTCGCCCCTCCGTTATAGGCCGGCGTCAGTGCCGAGAAGGTCGATCCGCGCTTCGCATCGAGTAACGCTTCGATGGCGGCGGCGACCTCGTACAGACGGGCGTCCTCGCGGGCGGGGGCCATGATTTGCAGACCGACAGGAAGTTGGTCCTCGTCGGCCAGTCCGATCGGAATCGAGATCCCGGGGATACCCGCCATATTGACGGGAATGGTCGTGATATCGCTCAGCCACATCGCGAGCGGGTCGTCGAGCTTCTCGCCCAGTGTCCACGCGGTGGTTGGCGCGGTCGGGGACACGAGCACGTCGACCTGCGCGAACGCTGCGGCGAAGTCGCGCTGGATCAGGGTGCGAACCTTTTGCGCCGAACCGTAATACGCGTCGTAGTAACCAGCAGACAGGGCGTAGGTGCCGAGAATGATGCGGCGCTTGGCTTCGGCACCGAAGCCGGCTTCGCGCGTCGCGGACATCACGTCTTCGACGGTCGGGGTTCCGCTGGGGGTCACGCGCAGACCGAATCTCACCGAGTCAAACTTGGCGAGGTTGCTCGACGCTTCGGCCGTGAGAATCAAGTAGTACGCGGCGACAGCGTATTCGAAATTCGGTGCGCTGACATCGACAATTTCCGCACCTTCGGCCGCGAGCATCGTCAGCGTTTCGTGGAAGCGTGCCGAGACCCCGGGTTGAAAGCCAGGCTGGTCGAGTTCTTTCACTACTCCGACGCGAAGCCCCTTGAGCGATTCGCCCCGAGCACCGCGACGAGCGGCATCGGCGAAGGATGGCCATTCGTCGGCAATGCTGGTCGAGTCGTGATGGTCGTAACCACCGATGATGTCGTGCAGAAGTCCGGCATCAAGAACCGTGCGAGTGACCGGGCCGACCTGATCGAGCGACGAGGCGAGGGCGATAGCCCCGTAACGACTGACGCCGCCGTAGGTCGGTTTCATACCGACGGTTCCGGTGAACGCGGCCGGCTGACGAATCGAACCGCCCGTGTCCGAGCCGAGGGCGAGCGACGCCTGGAAAGCGCCAACGGCCGATGCCGAGCCACCGCCCGAGCCACCCGGGATTCGGGTTCGGTCCCACGAGTTTCGGGTGATGCCATAAGCGGAGTGTTCGGTCGACGACCCCATCGCGAATTCGTCCATGTTGGTCTTGCCGAGGATGGGCATGCGAGCGGCACGCAGCCGAGCAACCGGTGTTGCGTCATAAGGCGGAACCCAGCCCTCAAGAATCTTGGACCCGGCGGTCGAGGGCATGTCGAGCGTGCACAAGACGTCTTTGACCGCGACCGGAATGCCCGCGAGCGGGTTCAGCTCAACGCCACCGGCCCGAGCCGCGTCGACCTCGTCCGCGATGGTGAGTGCGTCGTCGGAAACGTGAAGGAACGCACCGATGTCGCCGTCGGTCTCGGCGATGCGATTGAGATGGGCTTTCGTGAGCTCGACGCTGGAAATCTCGCGGGACTCAAGAAGCGCAGATTGTTCGGCCGCGCTCAGGCGCGTGAGGTCGCTCACGCTTCCTCCCCCAAGATGGCGGTCACGCGAAAACGTGATCCGTCGTGGTCCGGGGCGCCGGTGAGGGCTTGTTCCGAAGTCAGTTCGTCGGCGACGACATCCTCGCGCCACACGTTCTCCATGGGGATGGGGTGCGACGTCGCAGGGACATCCGCCGTGGCAACCTCATTGACCTTCTCGACGGCACTCACAATCGCGGCGAGTTCGCTCGTCAGGGTAGTGACCTCGTCGGGGGTCAAGGCAATTCGGGCAAGGTTCGCCAGGTGGCGAACGGTGTCCTCAGTGATGTCAGACATGGTTCTCCGTGCGTCGGGAATACCCCAATCCTACCGAGAGCACCGTGCCGAGCGTTTGACTCCAGCGGTTTCGAGAGCATACTGATGACATGCGAAAAATTCTCATCGGTGTTGTCCTCGCTGCGTCCGCGGGGCTGCTGAGTGGTTGCGTTGCTCTGACACCCACACCCACCCCAATTCCCAGCGAGCAATTGAACATGAACTGGGTCTTGGTGTCCGGGACCGACGGTGAGGGCGCATGGGTTAAGGGCAGTGAAGGAGCCACTCGTCTCACCATCGACAATGGTCAGGTTTCCGGCCAAATCTGCAATTCCTGGGGTGGTGACATCGATATCGAGGGATCATCGGTGGCGATCACCTCGATTTTCTCAACCGAAATGTTTTGCACCGAGCCAGAAGGAATCATGGACCGCGAAAAGCGTTTCCTCAATGACATTTCTCTAGTCACAACTGTTGAAATCGTCGACGGCTTCCTCCTCCTTTCGGGAGGCGGCGTCGACCTCAAATTTGTGGCTTACCTCTAGCTACAACCCGAGGGTCGCGGCAAAGTCATCGGCTTGGACGATTCGAATTCCGAGCTCTTCGGCCTTTGCTTGCTTCGAACCAGCGCCCTCACCGACGAACACAATGTCGGTCTTCGCGCTCACGCTCGAGGTAACCTTTCCGCCCGCCTGGCGGACGGCTTCTTCCGCGCCGTCGCGAGTGAATCCGGGCATTGTTCCGGTGACAACGACCGTCATCCCCGACAATGCTCCGGCGATATCTTCGACTGCCGCACCCGGCCCGGGGTGACCGGGAATCTCGAACGGAACACCAGCAGCTCGCCAGCGAGTCACGAT
>JAIOXB010000039.1 GCA_021741825.1 Microbacteriaceae bacterium | reverse complement strand
AAGAATATTTCGAGAAATGTAAAGGGGCGTTAACGTGATCACAAGTCCCAATACATTCACCAAGGAATAGCGCAGTATCCGGGTAACGCCCTCTGGTCGAAAATCTCGTTGGCGAAACGTCCAACGCGCGTTGAAAACGTAGGTAAAGATAACCGCCACGATGAAAGAAATTGTCTTTATCACTAATGGGTCAAAGTCAAGTTGGCCTTGAGCTCTCGCGATTGAAAGAATGTTGAACAAACCTACGTCAATTACATAACCGCCCGTTCCGACAATGATGTACTTGAAGGCCTCGCGGCTTACCTCTCGGCCCAAAAAGCTCATAGCACTAGGCTAAAGGACGCGCGACACTTCGCGGGACCGTTCGATTTGGGGAGCAATGAAACTCAGCGTTGTTGTGCCGTGTTTCAATGAGGTGAACACGATTCAAAGTTTATTGGAATCAGTGCGCGGATCCGGATACCCCAACATTGAAATTATTGTGGTTGATGACTTTTCAACAGACGGAAGCCGTCAACTACTTAGTGGGGCACTGAGATCACGAGTCGACCAACTTATCCTTCATGAAAGGAATCAAGGCAAAGGCGCGGCATTGAGATCCGGTATTGCGGCTGCGACCGGCGAGTTAGTGATTATCCAGGACGCGGATCTAGAGTATGACCCTAAGGAGTACCCGAAACTACTCAAACCGATTCTTGAGGACAAGGCAGACGTTGTTTTCGGCAGTCGTTTTGCAGGGGGAGAGCCTCATCGTGTCCTTTACTACTGGCACTCGTTGGGGAATGCATTTTTGACCCAGCTGTCGAACATGTTCACAAATCTGAACTTGACGGACATGGAAACCTGCTACAAAGTATTTAGAAGAGAGTTGATCCAAGCCATTGATATAAATGAAAACAGGTTCGGCTTTGAGCCCGAGGTCACTGCAAAGATTTCCAGGGCAGATTGCCGAATTTATGAAGTGGGGATTTCCTACTCGGGCCGTACGTACAGCGAGGGCAAAAAAATTGGCTGGAAAGATGGGGTTAGGGCAATATACGCGATCATCAAATACAACACCTGGGCCAAGATCTAGGTTGCAGAGCGGCTCGACCCCGCCCTCAATTCAAACTAAAGGTGTGGATTTTTGGACCAAACAAATTTGAGAGCTAAAGGTCGCTGGTATTGGGCAGTACTGTTCCTGCTTGCGGTTGCCTCATCCTTGCCTCTAGTTCCGGTGTTTCCTTTAGCGGATGTTTTCGCTTCCTCCCTCAAGATATCTGCAGACGGATTCGATTCGATTATTGAAGGGCGAGCGCTTCTGAGCGGCGTCAGTGACCCTTGGCCCGTGCTTCGAAACATTAATCCAGTCTTGCTGTCGGCTCTAGATTCAATCCTGGGGCAGACAGGAATCGTATTTGCTGCCGTTAACTCTCTGGGGCTTTTCCTGCAAGGCCTTGCTCTCTTTCTTATCCTGGGGGTTGCCCGCCATAGCCATAAAGTATCGTTCTTCGTGATTCTTGGTTATTACCTGTTGCCATTGCACTTTTTGTCGCTCTACGTGCTATCCGAAACAATAGCCGTTGGGACCTTGATGATATCCGCTGCATTTTTCGTCAAATATTGTGACTCGCCGAGGATGCGCTTTGTAGCGGCAGGGGCGGGATTCTCATTGATATCAGCGCTGTTTCAAACTTATGGGCTCGCACCGATTCTCGTGTTCGCCGCGGTGCACACGTTTCGGGCGATAAGGTTCCCGCAATCACTGCGATCGAACCTGGCGGTCGCATCTCTTGTGATCGGAAGTTTGGCAATGTTTTTCGTTGTGAGATCCGCATGGCTGTCTCTTATCCCTCATGATTCGGTGCCTGCTCAGGCCGAACTGCTTGAGCTGTCTCTCGACATGGCCAGCTTTTACTCCAATTTGTGGCCTTTCTTGTTGTCCCCCATGCTTCTCACCATCTTCGTCGCGTTCTCAAGTGCGCGAAATCGGAGTCCAATAATGGCAAGCAAGCCGCTTGCAAAACCGTCAATTCAATTCCTGCTGGCATTGGGAATGGGCCTGCTTCTGTCTACATTCTTCTACCAATGGCCAGAGTCGCGTTTTTCGTACACATACATTGGCGTTCTGACGATGCTTGTCGTTCTATTGTTCGCAGCTAAGGCGGAAACCAGCCCCAAAGAGAAAATGGCGAAATCCGCGTTACCTATCAGGTTCTTTGCTGCGTCCACGATCTTGGTTTTCGTGTTTTACGCTCCTGATGATCCGTGGAAACCAAAAATCGGGGAATTCAGCACCTTTGGAATCTGGCCCTTAGTACTCACCCACTCTCCGCAATACGTTTGGTATACGGAGCTCCGAGAAGGACTATGCATACCCGGAACGGCACTGAAATCGACCGCTGAGGTTTCCAAGGTGTTTGACGATAAGGGGATTGAAGACCCGTACACGCGAAACATAGGAATTTTTGCATTGTCTAACTGCCTTTGAGTTAAACCGGTGATGGTGGCATCTCAACCGGATAGATTTGGGGCAACGGAGATTGTTTTTTGCCCAGATCTGTTCCACTGAGTGAGGAGTGCACCGTGACCGATTCCGCGAGCGATAATCGTCGCTCGAGAAAACCTAATCCGACCATTCTCGGCAGTTTGGATGGGCACAACAATTCCCTCGGATTACTTCGGCTCGTTTTCGCCCTAACCGTTATCGTGTCCCATGCCTTTCCGCTCGGCGGATTCTCCGGACAACCGCGGTTCGGGCCTCGGGGTTGCAAGAGACTCTGGGCGGAGTCGCGGTCGCTGGTTTTTTCGCAATCAGTGGCTATCTGGTGCTCCGCAGTGCGCTCGCGGGAGGTTTTTTTCAATTCATGTGGAGACGCGCACTTCGAATTTTCCCAGGATATTGGGTCGCACTGCTTGTGGGAGTCTTGGCGGTCGGTCCGGTTGTGTGGTTGCTAGAAGGCGGCAGTATTGGAGCATACTTTCTGCCAGGTGACAAAAGTGTTTACCACTATCTCGCGGCAAATTTCGACCTAAGCATTGGGGCGCATAGCGTCTGGGACATTTTCAAAGAGACCACGCCCTACGGGGTCTCCATCGGAGTTGGTGGCCTAAACGGGTCGATCTGGACACTGACCTATGAGTGGTCAAGCTACCTCATCGTCGGTTTACTGCTCGGACTCGGTTTGTTGAGGTTCACGCGCGCGACGGTGGTAATCGTTGCGGGGATCTTCGGGTTCATCAACGCCCTGTACTTTTTCGACCAGCAGTTGGCGATCTCCGCATTTGGGGCAATAATCGATCAACCGTTCGCGGGTTTTGGCTTTGTATTTTTCGTTGGGGCTTCGCTCGCGGCTTACGCCGACACCATTCGATTGAATACCTGGGTTGGCGTCGCGTGCGGGATTGTCGTTCTGGTTTCGTTGGTCGGGGTCGGATGGAAAGTCGTCGGATTCGCCGCGTTGCCCTATTTCCTGTTGTGGGTTGCCGCCGCGTTGCCCGCGAGATTCCAGTGGATAGGACGAAAAAATGATTATTCCTACGGCATCTACCTTTATGGATTCCTCGTCCAACAAACGACGGCATATTTCGGACTACACCACCTCGGCATCGTGCCGTGGACCGTCATCTGCGTCGTACTCGCGTTCGGCGTGGCGTGGCTGAGCTGGAACCTCGTCGAACGACCCGCGCTATCACTGAAATCACGCGGACCCGGTCGAGTGGTGGCTCGCTAGCGCTTTTTGCGAATCGTCCGAATCACGGACGTAACGGTTGGCACACCGCGCTGCGCGGGCAACTTCCAACCCAGAATCACCGAGAGCATTCGAATCGCGGTTGTCACGGCGACGCCGGCGATTCCGGCAACGGTTACCGTTTGTCCAATCGAGAGCAAGACGATGACGGTGACACCACCGAGTCCGGCCGCCACAGCGTAAAGCGACCCGACCTGCATGAGTTGCATGGGCAGGGCCAGCAGCATGTCACGCAGGATCGAACCGCCCACCGCGGCTGCAACGCCAATGAACAGTGCGGGGACGACGGGCAACCCGAACGCGAGAGCCTTGGTCGTCCCAATCACACCGAAGATTCCGATTGTCAGCGCGTCCAACACGTTGATGACCATCTCGATGCGATGAAGAAGCGACGAGATGAGCATGCCGACGAGGGCGCAGAGAACGGCGGTGACGAGGTACCAATTCGAGTTGAAGGCGGCGATTTCGGTCGAGAGGAAGATGTCGCGGACGATTGAGCCGCCGAACCCGCTGACGATGCCGATGATGGCGACACCCAAGAGATCGAGCTCGGCGCCACGATAGCGGGAAGAGAACATCGCGCCCTGCGCTGCGCCGATTCCGACGGCGACCAAATCGAGCCAGGCGGGAATGGCGAACAGAGAGTTCATGGCTCTATTCTCTCGTGTCGCGGGGTAACCCGCTTCCCTCGGCGCGAGAATGGACACGTGCCCACCTATCGTGACAACGTCATCGTGCTTCGAACGCACAAACTGGGCGAAGCCGACCGCATCATCACGATGCTGGGGAAGTCCCGGGGCAAGATTCGGGCGGTGGCCAAGGGGGTGCGCAAAACGGGGAGTCGAATTGGTTCTCGCCTCGAACCCTTCATGATCGCTGATGTTCAGTTCTTCGAAGGGCGAAACCTCGACACGGTTCAGCAGGTGGAAACCATCACGTCATTGACCGCCACGATTGTGGCGGACTATCCGATGTATACGACCGCGTCGGCGATGGTCGAAACCGCCGACAAACTGACGGACCACGGTCACACCTCAGGGCATTACGCTCTGTTGCTCGGCGGGCTCAAAGCGCTGGCGAAGAGAGCCCACGACCCGTCGCTCATTCTCGATTCCTACATTTTGCGCGCCCTTGCAATCGCGGGCTGGACACCGGAACTCGACGCGTGTGTCATCACGGGCGAAGACGGCCCGCACACGGCATTCGTCATCTCGGCGGGCGGAGTCGTGTCCGACGCCGTCGCCTCGCCCGGAACCCCACACCTTCACCCAGAGACAATCACTCTTCTCGCCGCACTGTTGAAGGGCGATTGGGTGGTGGCGGACGCCTCGCCGGACGGCGCTCGAATCGAGGCGCGTGGTATCGTCGCGGCGTACGCACAGTTCCACCTCGAACGGTCAATTCGATCGCTCGGACACATCGATCGGACGGAATGATGGTCGACTTTCTGCCGCTGAATTACACGGGGCTCACGCCACCGGCAGTTCAACGGGACCTCGTCCCCGAACACGTTGCCATCGTGATGGACGGCAACGGCCGGTGGGCCAACGCGCGCGGGCTTCCGCGGGTCGAAGGGCACCGAGCCGGTGAGGCCGCACTGCTCGACGTCGTTGCTGGCGCCATCGAGGTCGGCGTAAAGCACCTGTCGGTATATGCGTTTTCGACCGAGAACTGGCGGCGCAGCCCCGAAGAGGTCAAATTCCTCATGGGGTTCAACCGAGAGGTTTTGCGACGTCGACGCGACCAACTGAACGAGTGGGGAGTCCGTGTTCGCTGGGTCGGGCGCACCCCCAAGCTGTGGACCAGCGTCATCTCGGAACTTCGCGAGGCAGAAGAAATGACGAAGAAGAACGACGTGATGACCCTGCAGATGTGCGTCAATTACGGCGGTCGGCTGGAATTGGTCGACGCCATCCGGAGCATCGCCGAGGGTGTCGCCAACGGGAAAATCAACCCAGCGCGTATTTCGGAAAAAACCGTTCAGGCGCATTTGTATGAGCCGAACCTGCCAGACGTCGACCTGTTCATCCGATCATCCGGCGAACAGCGGACGTCCAATTTCTTGCTCTGGCAGAGCGCGTATTCCGAGATGGTGTTTCTCGATACGCTGTGGCCGGAATTCTCGCGGGTTCAACTCTGGCGAGCGATTGAAGACTACGCGCGCCGCGACCGTCGCTTCGGCGGTGCGGTCGATGCCCCCGCGCCCCGATAAACTGGCGGGACGCCGTTCTTAGAGGAGACCCGTGGCTCAGAACAACCGAATTGATTCCGTTATTTCGCTCGCGAAACGACGTGGATTCGTGTTTCAAGCCGGCGAAATCTATGGCGGAAGCCGTTCCGCGTGGGATTACGGACCGCTCGGCGTCGAGCTCAAAGAGAACATCAAGCGTCAGTGGTGGAAGGCGATTGTGCAAAGCCGACCCGATGTCGTCGGGCTCGATTCGTCTGTGATTCTGCCGCGCGCCGTGTGGGAAGCGTCGGGGCACGTCGATGTGTTTAGTGACCCTCTCGTCGAGTGCCTGTCGTGCCACAAGCGTTTCCGTGCGGACCACCTCGAAGAAGAGTTCGAAGAGAAGAAGGGTCGCCCCGCCGAAAACGGTCTAGCCGACATCGCCTGTGGGCACTGCGGCACTCGCGGACAGTGGACCGAGCCCAAGGAATTCTCGGGCATGCTCAAGACCTATCTCGGGCCGATCGAAGACGAATCGGGGATGCACTATCTTCGCCCCGAAACCGCTCAGGGCATCTTTGTGAACTTCAATAACGTCGTGTCGTCGTCGCGCCAGAAGCCCCCGTTCGGAATCGGTCAGATCGGAAAGTCGTTCCGTAACGAAATCACTCCGGGAAACTTCATTTTCCGCACCCGTGAATTCGAACAGATGGAGATGGAATTCTTTGTCGAGCCCGGAACGGACGAGGAATGGCACCAGTACTGGATTGACGAGCGCATCCGCTGGTACACCGACCTTGGGATTAACCCCGAGAACCTTCGCCTGTTTGAACACCCGAAAGAGAAACTGTCGCACTATTCCAAGCGAACTGTTGACATCGAATACCGCTTCGGTTTTTCGTCGGGGGAGTTCGGCGAACTCGAGGGCGTGGCGAACCGCACCGATTTTGACCTGAAGACCCACTCGGCAGCGTCGGGAACAGAACTGTCCTATTTTGATCAAGCGACGAACGAGCGCTGGACACCGTATGTTATCGAACCGGCGGCCGGACTGACACGTTCGCTCATGGCGTTCCTGGTCGATGCCTATTACGAGGACGAAGCGCCGAACACCAAAGGTGGAGTCGACGTTCGCACGGTTCTGCGCCTCGATCGACGTCTCGCTCCGGTCAAGGCCGCAGTTTTGCCTCTGTCACGCCACGAGGAGTTGTCGCCGTTTGCGCGCGACCTCGCCGAAAGCCTCCGCAAGCACTGGAACATCGATTTTGACGACGCCGGTGCGATTGGACGCCGATACCGTCGTCAGGACGAAATCGGAACCCCGTTCGCCATCACGGTTGACTTCGACACGCTCGAGGACAAAGCCGTGACGGTTCGCGAACGCGACACGATGGCGCAAGAGCGTGTGTCACTCGACCGACTCGAGGGTTACCTCGCGGAGCGACTCTTAGGCGCCTGAATTGCGCATCGGCCCGATTGAAACGGACGTTCCCGTCATCCTCGCCCCGATGGCAGGGATTACCAACACGGCGTTTCGGCGGTTGTGCCGGGAATACGGTAGCGGGCTGTTCGTCTCTGAGATGATCACGGCTCGGGCGTTGGTCGAGCGGAACCCGACGACGATGCGTTTGATTCAACACCACCCCTCGGAAACGACTCGGTCGATTCAGCTGTATGGCGTCGACCCGAAGACGCTCGGAGAGGCCACCAGAATCCTCGTTGACGAAGGCCACGCCGATCACGTCGACATGAACTTCGGATGTCCCGTTCCCAAGGTCACGCGAAAGGGCGGTGGCGCCGCCCTACCGTGGAAGACGACGTTGTTCGAACAGATTCTGCAGGCAACGGTCGACGCAGCCGGTGACGTACCTGTCACCATCAAGATGCGCATGGGTATCGACGACGATCACCTCACGTATCTCGATGCCGCTCGAATCGCTGCGGACATCGGAGTTTCGGCCATCGGCCTTCATGCCCGCACCGCGGCGCAGCACTATTCGGGAAACGCCCACTGGGACGCGATTCGCACACTCAAGTCGGAAATCTCCGGCGTGCCAATCCTCGGAAACGGCGACATTTGGAGTGGTGACGATGCCAAGCGGATGGTCGACGAAACCGGTTGCGATGGAGTCGTGGTCGGTCGCGGTTGTCTCGGTCGTCCGTGGCTGTTCGCTGACCTCGATCGAGCCTTTGGGAAGGATGTTGAGCC
>JAIOXB010000038.1 GCA_021741825.1 Microbacteriaceae bacterium | reverse complement strand
AGGCGACTCGTTTCGCCAGTGACGCAGGAAGTGCGAATCCAACTCCGATCGAACCCGACGACGATCCACTGCTCGCGATCGCGACGTTGATTCCGCCGAGCTCGCCCCGAGTATTGAGAAGTGCACCGCCGGAGTTTCCGGGATTGATTGATGCGTCGGTTTGGATGACGGGCAAGGAAAGGTCTTGCGCGAGGGCTGACTGCTCGCTCCCCGGAAGGTCGAAGTTGAACCCGTTGCCATTGTTCGAAATGGTGATCGATCGGTTGAGCGCCGAGACGACACCGTCCGTGACCGTGTTCTGTAGTCCGAGGGGCGCACCGATTGCGATAACCTCGCTGCCCACGGTGATCGAATCGGCGTCACCGAAGACAACGGGAACGAGCCCGGTCGCGTCGATCTTGATGACCGCAATGTCGAGAATCGGGTCGGTACCGACAATGGTTGCCGGGAACAATCGGCCATCGCTCAGTGTCACGCGAATCGACGGCTTGTCTTCCGCGCCTCCGAGTGTGACCACGTGGCTATTGGTGATGATGTAACCGTTCTCGGAATAGATGACGCCGGAACCCGATCCTGCGGCAGACTCACCCGACGCTTCAATGGTCACGACGGACGGCAACGCTTTCGCGGCAACGGCCGTAGCAAGCCCGGTAGGCGACGACCCGTTGATGGTGACAACCTGAGGTTGCACCACCGTTCGATACGTAGCTCCAGTCAGACCGGTGATGGCAACGCCCGCACCGCCTCCGATCAATCCGGCAATGACCGCAATCCCAGCGGCGGTTTTGACCGGCATGTCCCCCACGAGGAATGGTCGACGCGGTTCGGGAGTCGACACCTGTTCGGGGATGGGCGGTGCCTCGACGACGACAGGTTTGCGAACGCGCGGTGCGCGGGGCTTGGGAGTGGGGACGTTCTCGTTTTCCATACTCTCAAGAATGGACGATTTTCCTAAGAATTTCCCAAAGTTACCTGTGCGTTTCCTTCATTCACCCCGCGGGGCATCCGAACGCCCCGTGCTCACACGGTCGGTCAACGAGCACCGTGTCGGCAGTGAGAACCCTCAGAACAAGGTCGTTCGCCCGAGCCATCACCAATCCCGCGAGAGGTCGCCAATCCTGAGAGCCGAATCGAAACTCCGCCGAATACCAAACGGAGAGTCGAACTCGAACGTTCCCCGCTTCGTCATAAGTGTGACTCGTCGGTGTTCTGGTCCACGGTGACTGTCCGAGTTGACGCCAGGTTGCACCCCGGCGATCGCTCGTCTGCCGAGATCCGTCCCCAAAGTAGCGCCGAAACAGGACCGGAGAGAATCGGACGTCAGCGGGATTGTCGAGCAACCTGCCCGAGACGATATGGGCATACGTGGTCGACCAGAAGTTCGTCGGCACGCGTCGGAGCGACCAGCCGCCCGGTTCGACGAACTGTTGCGGGGAGAGCGGTCGAAACGATTCGAGGTCACTGACGGTCGTCGGGCCGACCCCGCCCTTCGGAGGGGACGACCCCACGCACTGCCCGTTGACGACAACCGGGCATTCATCAGGACCATCGGAGTCGGTGCCTCCCGATGAGCCCCCCGACGTCGAATCGCCCCACAGATCCACGCCCGTGTCGGTTGTCCCGCCGCCAACCGAACACGACCCCGCGGCGATTTGTGCCGCGGTGCACGAGACGGCAACCGCGTGGGGTGGGATCGTGGCCGCTGCCGCGGCAACAATCAGAGCGACGACGAGACGGCGCACCACGTCGAGTCCTCCCACGGTGAAATCTCGGCAATCACCAGAGCACCATCGCGCGGCATCAAATGCACGGTCACGTGGGTCTGCGACGCGGCACCACCAAGACATGCCGAAACGATGGCGTCAACGACCGTGTGCCGTCCGCGCATCGCGGTGAGTTGCCAGCGGGTCATCGACACAGGGACCGCCTTTCCACCCAAGGCCTCGAGAGCGGCGAAACCGTTGGTTTCTTCGACAGCCCACTCGGGAGTCGCGAGATCGTTGATTGCCTCAACCGGGGCGTCTCCGGAAACTATCCGATTCGTGACGTCGATGTAGGCATCAAGCGTCGAACCGATGAGTGCCTCGGCATCGGAAACGAGAACAGTGGCGTCCCCGACAATCGGTGGTGGTGCCGACGGAATCGGTTCGGGCGAGGCGCCCGGCGTGCAACCCGCAAGGACGACAGCGAAGACAACAATGAAGGCAACACGCATTCACTGAGGGTGCCATACCGCCGGGCGGACGGAGCAATTTATCCCCAGCTAGAGAGGTGCCACCCCGTAGCGCCGGTTCCGCAACGCGGGGTTCGAACGACGAGCGGCCACAACCGCGTCGGGGTCAAGTGCGACGTCCAACACCATTTCACCCGTGCTCGCCTCAACGATGACGTCCCCCAACGGGTCGATGACCATCGATTCACCGATTCCGGACGACTCGGCGTGATTCGCCGCGACGACCCAGGCGACGTTCTCGATGGCGCGGGCGCGCAGGAGCGTTTGCCAGTGTTCGGACTTGTGCGTCCCGGGAACCCAATCGGCGGGAACCGCAAGAACGGTTGCCCCCGCATCCACCAGCCTGCGTGACATCTCGGGGAAACGAAGGTCGTAACAGGTTTGAACGCCGATTGCCCAGTCGTTCACGTCGACAATCAACGGGGATTCGGCGGGGTCTCCCGCGGTGATAACCGACGATTCGAGTGCACCGAAGGCGTCGTACAAATGGACCTTGTCGTATCGCCCGATCATGCCGTTCGCATTCACCGCGACGACGGTGTTGGTGGTGGTGTCGCCGTTCGACACGAGTAGACCGGCGATTACCGTTGCCGAGAGATCCCGTGATTTTTCGACCAGAAAAGAGACGAACGGCCCGTCGATGGGTTCTGCGCCGTCCCGCCAGCGTTCGGTGTCCTTGCGAAACCACGCGGAGTATTCGGGCAGAACAACGAGGTCGACGTTGTCGAGGTAGTCCAACGCGTCACGCAACACAGCGCGATTGTCGGCGGCGTCGTCCGAGGGCGAAAACTGAACCAACCCGACGTTGAGGTTCTCCATGCGACGAGCCTATCGCCCGGCAATTTGCACAAACGAAAACGGTCCCGAACTAATTCGGGACCGTTTCACTTGGTTGCGGGGGCAGGATTTGAACCTACGACCTCCGGGTTATGAGCCCGGCGAGCTACCGAACTGCTCCACCCCGCGTCACAAGGGTCGAGTCTATCACGGGGCAATTGCCCCGCGAAATCGGGTTAGCGCGAGAGCTCGTACGCCTTCTGCAAAGCGGACTGCAGTTTCTTGTCCGCTTCGGCCGCGGCGACCAGGTCATTCGCCTTGTAGGCCGCTGCGCGGTCGAGAAGCGCTTGGCGTGCTTCTTCGAGTGCGGCTTGAAGTTGCGGCGACACGTTCTCGTTCGGAGTGCCCGGTTCCGTCGGTGTTCCCGGGGTTTCCGGATCGACACCTGCGTTTCCACCGAAGAGCGTGTCGAGCGCGGCGGGAAGCGTGTCTTCGAAAGCGATGGAGTCACCGAACGACACCAGGATCTTTCTCAACAACGGATACGAGGTCTCACCCGTCGAACGCACATACACCGGCTGAACATAGAGGAGTCCGCCGCCAACCGGAAGCGTCAAGAGGTTTCCGGGGACAACCTCAGTCTGTCCCTGACGCAGCAGGTTGAGCTGCTGGCTCACGGTCGCATCCGAGTCGAATTGTGCCTGAACCTGACCAGGTCCCGGGATAGTGGTCTGTTTGGGCAGCGTCAACAGCGTCAACTTCCCATAGTCCGGGCCGGCATCGGAGTTCGCCGACAAGTAGCCGTAGAGGACGTTTCGCGAGTTCTCGCCCGTCGCTTGCGGAATGAAGGTCGAGTACAACGAGAACGCTGGCTTTTCGGCTCCCGGCATCTGCATCGTCAGATAGTACGGCGGCTGAAGCGTGGGGTTTTCGGGAGTCGACGTTGGATCGTTTGGCGTGACCCACGTGTCTTCAGACGAGTAGAACGTTCCGGGGTCCGTCACGTGATACGAGCCCAAAACCGCGCGCTGGACCTTGAACAGATCGGACGGGTAGCGGATGTGTGCGAGCAGGTCCGCGCTCATTTCGCTCGCAGGCTGAAGTGTTTCGGGGAAAATCCGTGCCCAGGTCGTCAAAACCGGATCCGTCTCGTCCCACGCATAAACGGTTACCGTGCCGTCATAGGCATCAACGGTGGCCTTGACCGAGTTGCGCATGTAATTGGCCGGGCCGCTCGGAACAGTCGACCCCGCGGTGTACGTGTCGAGAATTGCGGACGCAATGTTCACCGACGTCGAATAGGGGTAGTTGTTGCTCGTCGTGTACCCATCGACAATCCAGGTGATTCGTCCGTCCACGACGGCGGGGTACGGGTCGTTGTCAAGAGTCAGGTACGGCGCGACCTTGTTGACTCGAACCAACGGGTTGCGGTCATACAAGATTTGCGAGTCATCGGAAATGGCGTCCGACAGCAAAAACTGTTCCGATTGGAAGTGCATCGCGTAAATCAACCGAGTAAAGATGTTGTCCAACTTCGGCCCGCCGTCACCTTCGAAGGTGTACACCGCGTTTCCCGCCTCGGATTCAGAGGACGCCGACGGGTAGTCGAGTTCCAATGGGCCGTCCGCGCCCTTTGCGCCGACAATCGAGTAGGACGGCGAGGACTCACCGAAGTAGATTCGAGGTTCGTAGGTGCCCAGCGCTCCGGACACGGGAATTCCTGACTCGAGGAATGTCGGCTGACCGTCAGCGTTGCGTTCGTTTCCGTAGGCGGCAACGATTCCATAGCCGTGGGTATAGACGATGTGGTCGTTGTACCACGATGTCGACGATTGTCCGCTGAGGTCCAGTTCGCGAAGGGCCAGAACGGTATCCTGCATCGTCCCATCAATCAGGTAACGATCAACGTCGAGGTGCGCGGGGAACTTGTAATACTGACGGAATTGTTCTAGCTGCGCGAATGCGTCCGACACGAGTCCGGGGTCAATAATGCGGATGTGTGCAGTCGTTTCCGCGTCGGC
Source organism: Microbacteriaceae bacterium (assembly GCA_021741825.1). GTDB lineage: Bacteria > Actinomycetota > Actinomycetes > Actinomycetales > Microbacteriaceae > MWH-TA3. Next base: position 3,219 of record JAIOXB010000038.1, on the reverse strand, counting down.
GCGAAGAGCTCCCGGCTCCGCTGTCGTCGTCGCGTCGTAGACAACCTCGTTGACCTTGTCCAACCCGAAGCCCGCGCGCGTGCCGTCTATGTTTCTCTGAATGTACGGGGCTTCCAGGGTTCGCGCGCTCGGGTCGACCTGGAATCGCTGCACGATCCACGGGTAGGCGCCGCCGATGACGATGGAGGCGACGATGAGCATCGCGCCACCGAGGATGGGCAAACGCCAGCGTCCGATGAATGCGGTCACGAGGAAGAACACGGCAACGAGAACCGCGATGCCCGCGAGAATCTGGTTCCCGGGGATTGTTGCGGTGGCCTCGGTGAACCCGGCTCCGGCGGTGAGGAAGCCCTCGGAAGGCGACACAAGAGTCACGTATTGGTTGATCCAGAGGTTCGCGCCCTGCACGAGCACATAGAGGGCGCCCAGGATAGCGATTTGGGCGCGGAACGGCTTCGAGATGATGACCTCACGGTTCGCCGAAATGCGGACACCGCCGTAGAGGAAACCGGCGGCGGCACCCGCGAGAAGGGAAACTAGCAGCGCCCCTTCGACCTGACCGACGACGAACTGGTACATCGGAAGGTCGTAGACGTAGAACGAGACATCGAGTCCGAACTGCGGGTCAGTCGTGCCAAACGGCGTCTTGTTCAGCCACTGCGCCACGATGGGCCAATTGCTTGCCGCCGCAACCCCCGCGAACACACCGACAACCAGCGGTCCGAGGTGCATGACGAGTTTGCGAATCGGCTCGATTGCGAGGCGATAGCGCTCAGCACCTTCCGACAGGCGAACAGTCAGTGGACGGGTGCGGTACGCGATGTTCAGGCTCAACCACAGCGGAACGGACATGAGAACGAACGCCGTTAACCCAACGGTTCCCAGCGCAATCCATTGCGTAAACAAAACAGAGGTGAACCCGGCTTGGTCGTACCAGAGCACATCGACCCACACGCCGGCGAAGGTCACGAATGCGGCAACAAGAGCCAGAACCACGCTGATGGTAACAATGAGAGGGGAACGCTGTCCAAGCGAAGCGGGAACGGTCACGGCATGAACTCCTTATGTTGATAAAAGTGTACCCGCCACTGCCGAATCGCTAATCAGCGGAGCAGTGGGGAAGCGCCGACGTGCCCGATTGGGTCGAGATTGCCTTCAGCGCGGCCAGCGAATCATCGAGTGTCGACACGGAAACATCGCGAAGCCCGTCTGGCACGTGCCCAACGAGCGCAGCGCAGTTTTCGGCTGGAACCAGGAGCCAGGTTGCCCCGGAATTGCGAGCGCCATAGGCCTTTTGGACGATTCCTCCGATGGGTCCGACCAAACCGTCTGCCGAGATTTCACCCGTCCCCGCCACGTTTTCTCCGCCGTTGAGAGACCCCGGTGTGATGGTGTCGATGATCCCCAGTGCGAACATCATGCCCGCACTCGAGCCACCGACGTCAGAGAGAGAGATATCGACATCAAACGGGAATCGATACGTTCCGCCACACAGAATTCCAATCACGGGTGTGATGCCGTCTAGTTCGGAGGCCACGATGCCGACCGTCAACGTCACGACTGCTCCGTCCCGCTCAACGACCAGTTCGATCGAATTGCCGATTCCCGCGGTCTTGATGATGGCCCGAAGGTCAGAGACGTTGTGGATGGGAGTCCCATCGGCTGATTTGACGATGTCACCGGGTTCGACAAGTTTTTCGGCCGGATAGCCGGGTGTCGCTTCAGCCACCACGATTTCGGATTCGAAAGGAATTCCCTGACTCGTGAGAGCGGCCGCAATCGCTTCCTGTTGAGAATTGTCCATCTGGATCTTGGCGGCGTTTGCCGAATCGGTGCGCGTTGTTCCCGCCGGGTACAGCGATTCCATCGGCAGCACCGCGTAATCGGGTCGAAGCCAGGCCGCGGCAACCTCGAACCAGCTCGGGTGAGAATCGGGTGAGCCCGTGACATAGACGGTGAGCATAGAGAGTTCGCCATCGGTCGCATAGGTCTCGGTCCCGGAAACCGAGATCATGGGGGTTTCCTTGCCGTCGGCGCCCTCGGTGGATCCCAGGGTGTTGTACACCGGACCCGGCGTTTCGATGACGTAGGGGGCCGGAACCACGGCGAGGCCAATCGTTCCGACAACACTCAGTGCGAGCAGAGTCATACCCCACGTCGCGCGACTCGGACGCGATCGTCGTGGAGCGGTTTCGATAGATGGTTCAGTCACGTAATCCACACTATGTCACGTGGCGAGCAGGTACGGTTGTTGACATGGCTGACGACAGCTCGGACGAGTTCCAAGAGATGCTGCGCAAGTTCCTCGAGAGCGGCGAGCACTTCGATATCACCGAACTCGCGAAAGCGGCCGGGCTTCCCGGTGATGCCGCCACCATCGAAAAGATGTTGATGCAGTTGCACGAAGCGCTGTCCCACGGAAACGAAGGCATCACCGAGCAGATGGTTCGGGACACCGCGACGAAGGTGGCTAATCAACAGGCCATGTCTGTCAGCCCGGCGACGGTGGCAGCGGCCGAGAACGCTCTTCACTTGGCGTCCTTGTGGTTGGACGAGGCAACCTCGATTTCTCCTCTGACCGTGAGTCCGTCGACCATGACGCGCGGCGAATGGGCGCGGGCCACGATTCCGGTGTGGATTCAGATATCAGAGCCCGTCGCAAAATCAATTTCGACGGCTGGCGAGCGGGCATTGGGCGACAGCATCCCCGAGGGTGAGTCCGCGACGGCGGCCGGCGCATTTGCCGCGCTACGACGACTCGGTGGCACGCTGTTCTCGTTGCAACTCGGCCAAATCATCGGCCAGTTGTCCGGTGAGGTTCTCTCGGGCGGCGACATCGGCATTCCACTTCTCGACGGCGTCCTCGAACACGAGTTGCGCGCGGTCCTGATTCCGCAAAATGTGTCCGATTTCGCCGACGGCCTCGACATCCCGCTGGACGACGTGCTGCTGTACCTCGCAATCCGCGAGATTGCCCACGCACGACTGTTCAAACACTCCAAGTGGCTGAAGTTGGGGCTCGTCGCCAGCATTACCGATTATGCGAACGGAATTTCCATCGACGCCGAACGGATGCGCGACGCGATGAGCGACATAGATCTGTCGGACGCTGAGGCCCTCAGGCGACTCGTCAGCGATGGGTCGTTGATTCCTCCCAAAACTGACGAGCAGATCGTGGCACTGGGCCGAATCGAGACCCTGCTTGCACTGATCGAAGGG
>JAIOXB010000037.1 GCA_021741825.1 Microbacteriaceae bacterium | reverse complement strand
ACCCCAAGCGCACGCGCGCAAAGTACCTCGTCCCGCCGACCTTCATCTTTTCCGCCGTCGCCGCGGTCTCCGGCTTCATCGCAACACTCAACTGGTGGTGGCTGCTGCCGCTCTACGCGTACGCTGCGGTCGTGCTCGGAGGGGCGTGGTTGTCCAAGAGGCTCAGCCTCAAGTCGCGCATCGCGCTCATGGCGGTTCTGCCGACGATGCACTTGTCGTGGGGCCTCGGCTTTTGGCGCGGAGTCTTCACGTTCCGCGGGCGCGACACCGACGTGCCGCTCAACACGGCCGCCATCTCGGTGCACTCTTAACCCTCCGCCCTTTTGGGTAAACTGAACCGTTGGCCAGACGGGGAAGGATTCCATGAGCTCGATCGTGGTGTGTTCGTTTTATACGGATGACGAGTATTACCGAAACGAAGCGAAGGCTCTGAAAGCGGACCTCGACAAGCTCGGCGTCGACTATGTTCTCGAGGAAATCGCCAAGAAGCCGGGCCAGGACTGGGCGGACATGTGTCGCCAAAAGGTCCCGTTCCTTCAATCAGTCTGCGAGCGGTTCCCCGACAAGAAGGTCTTTTGGATCGACGTCGATTGCCGCCTGTTGTCTCTGCCCGATTTCGTTCGGAATTCGAGCGCCGACATCATCGGTTTCCAGCGCGGCTTTGGTTCGTCGTTGACGATCGGGTACCAGAACCGGACCCGTTTTTGGGAGCCATGCTTTTGGGGCGTTGGCACGAGCGAGAACGCGCGCAAGATGATCGCCGATGCGGCGGCGCTCGAGGCGACGTCGGAACTCAAGGCAACCGATGACTATTTCTTCGAGGACGGTTGGCGCCAGAACGCTGACGCGCTCACGTTCCAGATCATCCCGTCTACCGCAGTTGTCGGCAAGGGCGACCCGTCGATCAAGGTCGAGTCGTTCTTCGTGTTCGGTTCCTCGGGGAATGTCGCCGAGTTCAAGGGCAAGGTCCAGCAGCACAAGTCGGCGTCGAAGCCGTCCGTGCGAAAGCGCATCACGATTTTCGGCAAGAAGGTTCTTAAGCGACTCCCGAAGCCGGTCGCGCGTCGACTCGTCAACATCGCCGATCGCATCGGGGTGACCGCGATTCTCACGGGCCAGGGTTCGGTGGGGAACACTCTGTCGCGCCGAGCCATCACCCACAAGATTTTGCGCGCCGGTTTCGACGGCAACATGACCGACCTCGCCAAGTACTCGAACGACCTCAATACGACCGGTGTGACGACGAACGAAGAACGCGCCACCATCGTGGCGTCGAACACGTTCGCGCACTATTCGTCGCGCGAATCCGAGAACCACGTCACCCTGACCTGGTGGGCGCGTCCGTTCCCCGGGAACTTCGGCGACTGGCTCAGTCCGCTCATTATCGGCAACTACACGACCGATCGAATTCTGTATCACTCGCCGACCGCGCCGATCGTCGAACACCACCTCATCTCGACCGGGTCGATCGGTCGTTTCATTACGCCGTCGTCGATTGTCATCGGTACGGGAATCTCGTCTGACGATGTCGAGCTGCACCCGAAGGCCGAATACATTTCGGTGCGCGGGCCGATCACCGCGAAACTCGTCAAGGAGTGCGGCGGGCCCGACGTCGAATCGTTTGGGGACCCCGGCGCCGTGATGTCGCGAATCATCCCGCTGGTGCGCCCGAAGAAGACAAACGGCAAGACCGCGTTTGTCCGGCATTTCACCCACAACAGCCTGCCGATGCGTCTCCCCGAAAACTTCGAGGAACTGTCCGTGCTGATGTCGTCGCCTGACAAAATTGCCGAATTCCTGGGAACGCTCATCGGTTACGACCGAGTTGTGACCAGCGCGATGCACGTCTTCATCTCTTGTCAGTCCTACGGCATTCCGTGCTCACTCGTCACGTTCGAGGGCTTCGAGGACGCGGTCCATGGAACGGGCCTCAAGTACGGCGACTACGCGTTGGGTGTGGGACTCGAGACGGTCAGCCCCGTCGCCGTGCCGCTCGACCTTCGCACCTTCTCGTTCGCGAACATCGAGCGCGATGACGCCGTGTCCGAAGTGAAAAAGGACGAGATTATCGATGCGATCAAACGCGGTCTCGCGGCCGAGGCACGATACCGTTAGGTCATCATGATCACGTTGGTGTTGCAGTTCCGGGCGGCGATGGCCGACCTTTTCCGCACACGCCGTGACCGATTCATCGTCGCGGGGCTGGTGTCGTTCGGTGCACTCGTGTCCGCCGCCGAACTTCTGACCGCCCAGTTGTTTTCGAACATCATCATCCCCGACGCGGGGGTGGCTCGAACGACCAACGACACCATCGTTTTGGCCGTCGTTTTCCTCGTCGTGTTCGGCGGGCTTCGCGTGCTGAATTACGGGCAGAGCCTTTACCGCGTCAACGTGTTCGAAAAGGCCTTTCACGGAAACTCGGCGTCGCGCGCGGGGGAGTCATGGCGTTGGGCGACGGCGATGGAACTGACGTCGATCTTGACGATGGGTGCTCGAATCGTGGTTATCGGGGCCGCGTTGTTCTTCTTGTCGCCGCTGTTCGGTCTCGCGAATCTGGTCATTGCGCTGGCCGTGATTCAGGTGTTCGGGTTCTCGCTCCGCCGTCAGTTCGTCACCCAGCAGGGTTTCCGCGACCAGCAAAAGGCGAAGGATCCGGCATCGAGTGCCGACAAGGTCCGCGCGCGAATCAAGGCGGGCGAGCTCGCGTCGCTGATTGCGAGTATTGGCGTCATGATTCTCATGGCCGCCCTGATTGCACTGACGGTCTTGGGCGAGGTCGCGGCCGGTGCCGCTCTTGTCTCGTTCCTTGCGGTTCGCATGATCGGTCAGATGTATTCGGGAATCGCGTCTGGACTCATGCGGTTCGCTCGAGCGCGGGTCAACAGTGACTAAGCCCTCGTTGACAATCGCCTACTCGGTTCTAGCCGAGGGGTTGTCTCGAGTCGTGCTGCCGCCCGCCAGGCCCGATACCGAGATTTTGATGGTGGTTCAGGGCACCGGGGGAGTCGCACCACGCCGCCGCGACCTCCGTGTAATCCGCCTCAATTCGACTGGAGTCGCCGTGAGCCGCAATGCTGCAATTCGAGAGGCGACCGGCGAGGTGTTGGTCTTCGGCGAAGAGGACGTGGTCTGGCTGGTGGACGGGCTCGACGAGATTCTCGCGACGTTCGACGACAACCCTCGCCTTGCGGTGCTCCTTGGCCGCGCTCAAGACGAAACCGGCGCACTGCGAAAGCGTTACCCGGCGATTCGCGAGCAGGCGACGATCTGGAACTCGGCCCGGGTCGGCACGATCGAGCTCGCGGTTCGAACCGACCCGATTCGACGCGCGAACGTTTGGTTCGACGAGAACTTTGGGGCGGGGACAGAGAATTTCCTCGGTGACGAGTACATCTTTGTCGCCGACGCGAACCGCGCGAAACTCAAGTGCGACTATTTCCCCATCACGTTCAGCCAACACCCAAAGGATTCGTCGGGCACCAGGTTCGGCACCGACGCCGATGCTCGGGCACGGTCTCGTGTTTTCGACCGCGTGTTCGGAAGGCTCGCACCGGTGATGCGGGCGGCGCTGTGGCTGCGAAATCCCGCTCGGTTCGGTTCGTTCGCCCGCGGCGTTCGGTTCGTTACCGGCGCGTTCCCGAGATAACCCAGCGCAGGGCCTCGGCGACGGTTCGATGCTCGAACACGAAGCCGTCCTTTTCCAGGGCGGTCGCTCGAATTTTCTGAGACGCCAACAGCAGTTCGCGGCCGGCATCGCCGAGTAGCCCGATGGCAAACGCGGGAATCACGAACAGGTGCGGTCGCGTCATAATCCGCGCGAGTTCGCGCGTCACCTCAACGGAATGTGCCGGGGTCGGTCCGACGAGATTGACAGCGCCCGCCAGTTTCGAATCGATGAGGTGCACGATGGCACGGACCTCGTCGCGGTGACTGATCCACGGCCACCACTGTTTTCCGGAACCGACGCGCGCACCGGCGAAGAACGACGTCGCGAGTCGAAGTGGCGCGAGCGCACCGCCATCACCAAGGACGAGGCCGGTTCGCAGGTACACGGTTCGACAACGAGCCTTCGACGCGGTGGCTTCCCACGCGTCGACGACGTCCGCGAGGAACCCGGTACCTCGTGCGCTGGTCTCGGTCAATTCCTCGTCACCACGATCGCCGTAAATTCCGACGGCCGATCCGGACAAGAAAACTTTTGGTGTGACTTTCGCGGCGTTGATCGCGTTCACGAGGGTCGTCGTCGCCTCGCGCCTCGACGCGACAATCGACTCACGAGCCGATCGTGTCCACGGAATCTGCGAGATGCTCGCGCCCGACAAATTGATGACCGCATCCGCGCCCGACAGCACAGCGGGATCGAGTACACCGGTCAGCGGGTTCCACGAGATCTCGTCGGCCCCAGTCGCCGGGCCTCGCACGAGGCGTGTCACCGACCAACCGGTAGCCGCCAGTTCCGCGACGAGCGCGCGACCAATGAAACCGGATGCACCGGCAATGACCGCACGACGACTCGACATCTCACACCTTCTTTCGGTGCTTCGAAGTCTAGATGTTGTGGTCGGAACCGACGCGAGTGGTGCGGGGGGTTCCGGGCTTTTCGAGTCCGAAAGTGATGCCGCGCTTGGCGAACAACAGGTAAATCTCGCAGCCGAGGCAGTAGCCGAATACCGAGTTGAGGAACGCGGCGACGAACGCGAACGCTGCGGCGACGGGAACGGCGGCGGGGATGCCGGCGAGGTACAGAAGAACGCCGGTGATGGTCACGATGAAACCGACCGCCTGCGAGAACGTCGGGCCGGCCGGGCTTTCGACGAAGGTCGGGGCTTTCAAGCGAGGGCGGATGAACTTGGCAAAGAACAGGGCGTAGGGCGACTGTTGGATTCCGCCGACCGCTCCCCAGAGGAAGATCGCCGACAGCACGACGAGCAAAACGTACCCGGGCGCTTCGGTGTCGATGGGCGCCGTCGCGAGGGGGATCGAGATAAAGACGTCGACGAGGAGCAGGACGGCGGTGATGCTCGCGCCGAAGCGCGGTCCGCGGGGGTCGATTCCGGTGGGCTTATTCATATGACGGTCTCCTCGGTTGCAGTGACGGATCGGGTGGGGATGGTGCCTTCGATGGCGTTGATGAACGTTTCGGCGGGGGCGATGCCATTGATGCGCGCGCGAATCTCGCCGTCGGGGCTCACGATGAGTGTCGTCGGGGTCGATCGAATCGACAACCGGTTCGCGAGGTCGAGGTGCTCGACCGCGTCGATGTCCCGGTACGCGACGTCGGTGCGAAAGTTCGCAATCTTTTCGAGGCGCGGTTTCAACTGCGCGCACGGCCCACACATCGGGGTCGTGAACTGGAGGATGGTGGTCTTACCCGCTTCGCGAAAGTCGAGCGAAATCGTCGAACCACTCTGTGCGACGACGTTGCCTTGCCGGCTTTTCCAGACGAGACCGAGCAGCGTCGACACGACGAGCAACGCCGCAACGATTCCGTATTCCATGTCTCCACGGTATTCACGAGTGCCCGTTACGGCTAATCCCGCCCCCGTTTGTTACGTAACACAGCGGATTGTCCGCATTGTCCGAGGAAATAGGGGAATAACTCGGGAATCGGGCAGAATGGGCACATGTACATCTCTGCTCGAGTCGATTACGCGATGCGTGCGTTGCTCGAACTTGCGGCGGCCCAGCGTGACAACCCGCGGGCGTTGCTGAAGGGCGATGCGATCGCCGAGACGCATGACATTCCCACGAAGTTCCTCGTCGGTGTGCTGACCACTCTGCGTACCGCCGGGATTCTGCAGAGCATGCGCGGTCGTGACGGGGGATTCCGCCTCGCCAAGCCCGCCGCCGACATCCGTGTCGCTGACGTCATGCGCGCACTCGAAGGCCCTCTCGCCGAGGTGCGCGGGGAACGCCCCGAGGAAACCGAATACCTCGGTGCGGCCGAGCACTTGCGCGACCTCTGGATCGCGACCCGGGTCGCTCTGCGCAGCGTTCTCGAGACCACGAGCCTCGCCGACATCGAATCCGGAAACCTTCCCAGCGAAGTCGCCGCACTTCTCTCGGCGCCCGGTGCGTGGGCACGGCGTTAGGTCGCTCGCAATCGGTAGGCTGAAGTCATGAGTGATGTGCAGTTCCGCAGCGACGTAACCGTCGAACTCGTTCGCTCCACCGCGAACGACCGCGACGTGTTGTTCGCGGCTCGCGTCTCGACTCAGGGCGAGCAGTCGCTCGAGGGCAACGAAACTGACGCGACCGACCGCGACAAGGGACTCATCAACTATTTGATGCGCGACCGCCACGGTTCGCCATTCGAGCACAACTCGATGACCTTCTATGTTCAAGCACCGATTTTCGTGTTTCGCGAGTTCATGCGCCACCGCATCGCGTCGTACAACGAAGAAAGCGGCCGCTACCGCGAACTTCGTCCCGTGTTTTATGTCCCCGGTGCCGATCGCAACCTCGTTCAGGTCGGAAAGACGGGTAGTTACGAATTCACCCCGGGAACCCCAGAACAGTCTCAACTCGTTGACTCCGAGGTCCGTGCCGTCTGCACCGAGGCCTACGCCTCGTACCAGCGCATGCTCGAGGCCGGCGTCGCCCGCGAGGTCGCCCGAATGGTCCTGCCCGTCACCATCTATTCGTCGATGTACGTCACGATGAACGCGCGATCGCTCATGAACTTTCTCAGCCTCCGAACGATGCGCGAAGGAACACATTTCCCGTCGTTCCCCCAACGCGAGATCGAAATGGTGGCGGAAAAGATGGAACAATTCTGGGTTGATTTGATGCCCATGACGTCGGCGTCATTCAACGCCAACGGCCGCGTAGCCCCTTAGCAAGAAGGAGGCACCATGCCTCGAATCATCAGTGAACCGCAACCGCTCGAATCGGGTGCTCTTCGAATCATTCCCCTCGGCGGAATCGGCGAGATCGGCCGAAACATGACCGTCTACGAATTCGACGGGCGCTTGCTCATCGTCGACTGTGGTGTGTTGTTCCCCGAAGAGACCCAGCCCGGAGTCGACCTGATCCTTCCCGACTTCACTCCGATCCGCGACCGGCTCGACGACATTGTCGGAATCGTGTTGACGCACGGTCACGAAGACCACATCGGCGCGGTGCCGTATCTGTTGCGCTTGCGCGAGGACATCACGCTGTACGGCTCGCGTCTGACGCTTGCGCTCATGGAAGCGAAGCTCAAGGAACACAAGATCAAGCCGGAGCTCAAGGTCGTGTCCGACGACCAGCGCCTTAACGTCGGTCCGTTCGGTCTCGAGTTCGTCGCGGTGAACCACTCGATCCCCGACGCGCTCGCCGTTGCGATTCGCACCCCGGCCGGACTCGTCCTTGCCACGGGCGACTTCAAGATGGACCAACTGCCTCTTGACGGTCGCCTCACCGACTTGCGCTCGTTCGCTCGCCTCGGCGAAGAGGGCGTCGACATTTTCATGACCGACTCAACCAACGCCGACGTGCCCGGCTTCACGCCGCTCGAGCGCGACATCGGACCGGTCATCGAACAGGTCATGCATCGCGCCAAGGGCAAGGTCGTCGTCGCGAGTTTCGCCTCGCACGTTCACCGCGTCCAACAAATCATTGACGCCGCCGTCGCGAACGGACGCCACGTCGTGTTCGTCGGTCGATCGATGGTGCGCAACATGGGAATCGCTTCTGAACTGGGGTACATGACAATTCCCGCGGGGACGGTTGTCGACCTCAAGGACGCCGTCGAGATGCCCGGCGACCGCGTTGTCTTCATGTCGACCGGCTCACAGGGCGAGCCGATGGCGGTCTTGTCGCGCATGGCGAACCAGGAACACCAGATCGAGGTCGGCAAGGGCGACACTGTTATCCTCGCGTCGTCGCTGATTCCAGGAAACGAGAACGCGGTCTTTCGCGTCATCAACGGCTTGATTGCTCTGGGGGCGAATGTCGTGCACAAGGGGACCGCCAAGGTGCACGTCTCGGGGCACGCCGCTGCCGGCGAACTCTTGTACTGCTACAACATCGTCAAGCCGAAGAACGTCTTCCCGATTCACGGCGAGGTGCGCCATCTGCACGCCAACGTCGCTCTCGCGATCGAGACGGGCGTTCCCGTTCAGAACACGCTGATTCCCGAGAACGGCACCGTCGTTGACTTGAAGGACGGCCGCATGAACATTGCGGGCCAACACGACATCGGGTTCGTGTACGTCGACGGCTCGAGTGTCGGTGAAATCACCGACGCCGACCTCAAAGACCGGCGCATCCTCGCGGAAGAGGGCTTCATCTCGATTTTCGTCGCGATCGACCCCCGGACCGGCGCAGTCGTCGTCGGCCCCGAGATCCACGCGCGTGGCTTTGCCGAAGACGAATCCGTCTTCGACGACGTCAAACCGCAGATCGTCAAAGCCCTCGCCGAGGCGGCAACGTCGGGCGTCAACGACGCCGGCCAGTTCCAGCAGGTCGTTCGCCGAGTCGTTGGCCGCTGGGTCAACACCCAACACCGTCGTCGCCCCATGATTGTTCCCATCGTTATCGAGGCGTAACTCGTTCGTTCGGCGCAACCTCGCGGGTTTCGGGTGTCGCACC
>JAIOXB010000036.1 GCA_021741825.1 Microbacteriaceae bacterium | reverse complement strand
CGGGGGCGGAATCAACAATGGTACCGTCGAGGTCGAAAAGGACAGCGGTATAGGCCATCAGAACAGTCTGTCGTGGTCGGTCTCGTTACCGCGCAATTCGTCGAGGTCGAGAACCACGCATCGAATGCCACGGTCTTCGGCCAGGGTGCGGGCCTGCGGCTTGATTTCCTGGGCGGCAAAGATTCCGGTAACAGGGGCCAGGGTTGGGTCGCGGTTCAAGAGTTCGAGGTATCGCGTCAATTGCTCAACGCCATCGATGTCACCTCGACGCTTGATTTCAATCGCGACGACCGCATTGTGCGCGTCCCGCGCGAGAATATCGACGGGACCAATCGCGGTCGGGTATTCCCGCCGAATCAGGCTGAAGCCCTCTCCGTAGACCGCAATCTGCTCGGAGGAAAGTCGCTGTAGGTGGGCCTCGACACCGTCCTTGATTAATCCGGGGTCATCACCCAATTCGTGCGTCGAATCGTGGTGGATCTCGAAAATCGAGATGACGAGCATGTCCGCCGTTTTCGTGTGCGTCACCCGCCACAGTTCGATTACTCCCGCCGCGGCAAGGTCATCGTCGGGTTCTGAGAAATCTATGACGCACGGCGGGCTCATCCAATTGAGTGGCTTGTACGAGCCGCCGTCCGAGTGGATGAGAACGCTTCCGTCGCCCTTCAACATGAGCGTTCGGGTGGCGAGGGGAAGGTGCGCGGTCAATCGGCCCGCGTAATCCACGGAACAAGTCGCCACAACTAATCTCACTTCTGTAGCCTATGGGCGTAATCTAGCGAGGTGGATTCCAAATGGCCATTGCGTGCGGTGACTCGCCTTCGATTCTCGATTCACCCCACTCAAGTCACGGTGCTCGGTTATGTCGCACTCATCACTATCGGCGCAATTTTGCTCGCGCTCCCCGTTTCATCAACGGGCGAGCCCTTATCCATCGTCGATGCCTTCTTTACGTCAACCAGTGCGGTGTGTGTCACCGGGCTTTCGGTCTTTGATGTTTCCAGTGGCCTGACAGATTTTGGCAAAGTCGTTCTCATGTTGCTCATTCAATTGGGCGGGCTCGGAATCATGGTCGTATCGGGATTGGTGGCGATCGCGATTTTCCGCCGCTTGTCGACGGGAGGCGCCGAACTCATCTCGACTGAGTTTCGAGCGCAATCCTCTGATTCAACGATGAAGTCCACCATTCTGCGAATTGTTCGAATGGTGTTGTTTTTCGAGGCGATCGGCGCGCTGATTCTGGCGGTGTGGTTCGGATGGGTGCATAACTATGACGCACCTAAAGCTTTGTGGATGGGCGTGTTCCACGCGGTGTCTAGCTTCAACAACGCGGGGTTTGCGCTTTACCCGGACAATCTCATGGGTTTTGTATCCGACCCGGTGGTGTCGCTCACCATTTGTGCTCTCGTTATCCTCGGCGGGCTAGGCTTCCCCGTCATTATGGAACTCCGCCGCATCGGTTGGGCACCCCGCCGGTGGACGATGAACTTCAACCTCGTCATGTTCATGACGGCGGTCCTGCTCGTCGGGGGAACCATCTACATCGCTGCGTTGGAATGGTCGAATCCCGGAACCCTCGGCCCGCTTGACCCAGCATCTAAAGTCCTCGCAGCATTTTTCCAATCGGTGCAAACGCGCACCGCCGGGTTTAACTCGGTCGACGTCGGTGCGATGAACTCCGAGACCTGGTTGGGAATGGACGCCCTCATGTTCATCGGTGGTGGACCGGCAGGAACGGCAGGTGGAATTAAGGTCACGACGTTTGCTGTTCTCGCCTTCATCGTGTGGACAGAGCTCAAGGGCGATTCGGCCGTCAACATCTTTGGAAAGCGTCTCTCTCGGTCCGTTCACCGTCAAGCCATCACGATTGCTCTTCTCGCGGTCGCCTATATTGCCTTCTCGACGATTCTCATGCAAATGACAACCAACGAAAGCACCGATCGAATCATCTTTGAAGTCATCAGTGCGTTCGGAACGGTGGGATTGTCAACCGGGATCACCGCAAATCTGTCCGACCCCGCGCTCATCAACCTCATGTTGCTCATGATTGTCGGTCGTCTCGGGCCACTAACACTCAGCACGGCCCTCATCTTGTCGCACCGCCCTAAACTGTACGAGTTCCCGAAAGAGAGGCCAATCCTTGGTTAAGCGCATCACTACTGGTCCGCGAAAAAACGTCCGCAACGTCGCCGTGTTTGGGCTTGGCCGTTTTGGCAGTGCACTAGCAATTGAACTTGTCGAGGTCGGAATCGAGGTTCTGGGAATTGAGACCGACGAGGACCGCGTCCAGCGCCACAACGGATTGTTGACGAAAGTCGTTCGTGTTGATCCGGGGGTCAACGAAGCACTGGAGCAACTGAATGTCAGGGAATACGACGTGTGTGTCATTGCTATCGGCTCTGACATTCTCGCGAGTATCCTCACCGCCGCCTACCTCACCAAAATCGGGGTCAAAGAGATTTGGGCAAAAGCCACGTCCAAGGAACACGGGGAAATTCTCGAGCAGGTGGGCGTTCACCACGTGGTCTACCCCGAGAACGACATGGGTCGCCGCGTCGCCCACCAGGTCAAGGGGTCGACGGACTTCATCGAAGTCGACGAGACGTATGTCATCATCAAGACGACGGCAAACCAGCACATCATCGGAACCCGCCTCGGGGATTCCGAGATTCGCAAACGCTACGGTGTCACGGTCATGGCGGTCAAGCGGGGTAACGGGACCTGGGTCAACGCCGACAGCGACACGATCGTTGCCGAGCACGACGAGGTCTTGGTGGCAGGACCGACCAAAGAAGCGGAACAGTTCGGTCTGCTCAACTAACAACGCCCATCTACAGGAGTGACCATGACAACGTCTGGAATTGAAATCGACGAACGCGACGACGCGATCCGTCCCGCCGATGATTTGTACCGGCACATTAACGAACGCTGGATAGAGCGGACGCCAATCCCCGAAGATCGCGCCCGGTACGGGTCGTTCCATGTTCTAGCGGAAGAAGCGGAAAAAGCCGTTCGCGAGATTATCGAGGAGTGCCAGTCTTCCGCTGAGGGCACAGAGGCCCGCAAGGTCGGCGACCTTTATACGAGCTTCATGAATGTCGATGCCGTGAACGCGCTCGGCGCCGCACCCTTGACGCCACTTCTGAATCGAATCGACAGCGTGGGAAGCCTCGCAGAGTTTATGTCGGCGCTCGGCGAATTCGAACGAGACGGAATCGGTTCGTTCCTGTCGATGTGGGTTGACAACGACCCGGGCGACCCCGAGCGATACCTCGTTTTCCTCGAGCAGAGCGGAATCGGACTGCCTGACGAATCGTATTTCCGCGAGGACACCTTCGCCTCGATTCGCGACGCATACCGCGGGCACCTCGAGCGAATGTTTACGATCGCGGGTTGCTCGGATGCGGCCGGCCGCGCAGCGCGCGTCTATTCCATCGAAGAGAAGTTTGCGGCCGTTCACTGGGACAACGTAAAGACGCGCGATACGCACGCCACCTACAACCTGGTGGGCTGGGACGAATTCGCGACATCCCTCGGGCCGGTTGCCGCGCCATGGCGTGATGCCCTCGGAGTCGCGGACAATGTCTTTACGGAAGTGGTTGTCCGTGAACCTTCGTTTGTCGAAGGCGCTCGCGCAATACTCGAGTCCGCCGACCTCGAGTCACTATCGGACTGGTTGCGCTGGCAGGTCATCCACGGACTTGCTCCGTACCTGTCCGCGGATTTCGTCGACGAGAACTTTGCGTTCTACGGAACGACACTCTCGGGCACGCCTCAGTTGCGGGACCGCTGGAAGCGCGGCGTCGGATTTGTCGAAGGCGGACTCGGTGAAGCGGTCGGAAAACTCTACGTCGAGCGACACTTCCCGCCCGCGGCAAAGACCCAGATGGACCTCCTCATCGAAAATCTGATCGAGGCGTACCGCCAATCAATCTCGAACCTCGAATGGATGAGCGACGAGACGAAGGCGCGTGCTCTCGAGAAACTCGACAAGTTCACCCCCAAGATTGGCTATCCGGTTCGCTGGCGCGATTATTCCTCCGTTGACGTAGCGGTCGACGACCTCGTCGGTAACGTGTTCACGATTGCGCGATTCGACTTTGCGCGTGAAACAGGAAAGGTCGGAAAACCGCTTGACCGTGACGAATGGTTCATGTTGCCGCAAACGGTGAACGCGTATTACAACCCCGGCTTCAACGAAATTGTCTTCCCCGCCGCAATTCTTCAGTACCCGTTCTTTGTCGCCGAGCGCGACGCCGCGGCGAACTATGGCGCGATCGGCGCCGTCATCGGGCACGAACTCGGTCACGGTTTTGATGACCAGGGAAGCGAGTTCGACGGCGACGGGCGACTGTCGAACTGGTGGAGTGATGTCGACCGTGAGCGTTTCACCGAACGCACCACAGCACTGATCGACCAATACAACACCCTCGAACCCCGAGCACTCCCGGGTCACACGGTCAACGGTGAATTGACGATCGGTGAAAACATTGGCGACCTCGGCGGACTGAGCATCGCGTGGAAGGCCTACCTTCTGGCGTTGAACGGTGACGAGCCGCCCGTCGTCGACGGAATGACGGGCGCGGAACGATTCTTTTTGTCGTGGGCTCAGGCATGGCGGCAATCCGCACGCGACGAAGAGGCCCTGAGGCTTCTCGCGATTGACCCACATTCTCCGCCCGAATTTCGATGCAACCAGATCGTCAGAAATCTGGACGTGTTCCACGAGACGTTCGGCGTGACGTCAGCCGATCCGATGTGGCTCGACCCCGCCGAGCGCGTGACGATTTGGTGACACTCGGACTTTTCTGGAAATTCATGACGCCCATTCGGTTTTCGCCGTCGCTAATCGGGGTTAGGCTATTTAATCTCACAGGCATACAAGGAGGTTCGTAATGCGTGGAAAAATTCTTTTGGTACTTGGTCTCGGTATTGGCTACGTCCTTGGCACTCGCGACGGACGTGCTCGCTACAACCAGATGAAGACCGCCGCACTCAAGGTGTGGAACGACCCTCGAGTGCAAGAGCAAGTGAACGCTGCGACCGAGTTCGTCAAAGAGAACGCACCCGAGGTTGCCTCGGCCGTCTCCGAGAACGTCAAGAAGATCGCCGAGCGCGTTGAAGCCGTTCGATCGGTCACAACACCAACCAAACCCGCAACCCCGGCACGGAAGCCGGCGGCAAAGCCCGCGTCGAAGAAGACGACTCCCGCACGATCCACTGCTACACCGAAGAAGTAACCGCTTATGGCGAAAGACGCGAAAACGCGTGGCTTTTTTCGGTTGCTCGCAGATTTACCGGGGGAACTCAGTGATTTGGTTCGCGCCGAAATCCGCTTACTACAATCCGAATTTGCGGGGAAACTTCGCGCCGCCGGAATCGGTATCGGCTGGGTGACTCTGGGCGTCACAATGTTGTCGATGGTCCTGACGATGCTCGTCGTCGCCCTCATCCTGGGTTTGGCAGAGTTCATGCCGGCATGGGCAGCCGCACTCACCGTCGCGGGAGTCGCCCTGGTCGGGGGCCTTGCGTTCATCGCACTCGGTGTCGCGTCGATTCGCAAGGGCTTCACGCCTTTTGAATCGGTCGACCAGATTGCCAAAGATTTCCGAAACCTGGGGAAGGGGACTAAAGATGGCAAGTGAGCGACAGAAAATCGCGGCGGACATCGCGGCACGACGCGAACAGTTCCAAAAGTCGGTTTCCGAACTCGAGCACAAGCTCGACCTCACGGAACAACGAAAGGTACTGAGTGAACGCGTCGCTGGTTCGTATCAAGCCAATCCCGTCCCGTGGATGATCGGCGCAGGAATCCTCGGAGTCATCGTGGTCAGCACAATCGCATGGGCGGTCTTTGGCGATGACTGATTTTGCAATTCGCGAGGTGAGCCCGACGGCGAGCATCCCCGTCATTCGCCGACTCGGCGACCAGACTGTGCTCATTCCCCGCGGCGGACGATTCGCAGAGGACATCACGAATCGGCTGACAACACTCGGTGCGCGAACGGTCGTGGCCCCCGTTGTCAACTTTGCGTCCGCGGATGACGCCGGCGCACTTCAGTCCCAGTTCGATTCCCTCGTCGCGGGGTCATACGACTGGATTGTTCTGACCAGCGCGACGACGGTTGACGTACTGCAGCACCACAAGATAGAAATCCCCGAGCGAACCCGCGTTGCCGCTATTGGTGAGACGACGGCGCAAGCGTTGTCGTTCGCGAATATTCGGGTTGATTTCGTTCCTCCGACTGACAATTCGTCGCGCGGGTTCATCAGTTCGCTACCCGAAGGATTCACCGAATCGACGGTTCTTGTCCCTCACTCGGAAACGTCGGAACCCGTTCTCGCCGCAGGATTCGACCAGCGCGGAATCAATGCGACATTCGTGTCTGCCTACCGAACCGTTGGAGTCCCGATTCCGGATGACGTCCGCACGCGAGTCCACTCGGGGGACATCACCGCGATCCTCGTGAGTTCAGGGAGCGTCGCGCGGCAACTCGCTGATCAGCTCAGCCCGATACCGGAATCAACCGCTGTCATTTGCATCGGACCTCGGACCGCTTTTGACGCTCAGCAGGCGGGCCTGATTGTGTCCCACACCGCCGCGGAACGCAGCAACGATGCACTCATTGACGCGCTGTTGGAATTCCGCGACGCCTAGCCGAAGAGCAGAGCGGCTTCGGACCAGCGGGCATCGGGCACGGTTTTGAGCTGTCCGAGAGCTGACTCGAAGGTTGTCGTCACGATGTCGGTGCCGCGAAGGGCCACCAGAGAGCCCCAGCCGCCCTCGGAAATGACCCGGACCGCGTTCATTCCGAACCGGGTGGCGAGAACTCTATCGAACGCCGACGGAGTCCCTCCTCGCTGGATATGACCGAGCGTCGTTGCGCGAGTCTCGATACCCGTCGCCTCTTCGATCAGCGGAGCGAGCATTTCGCCGATTCCTCCGAGGCGCGGTCGACCGAAGGCATCGAGCCCGCGTTCACTGTGTGCGTCGTCCATTGTGTCGAGCAGGAATCCCTCGGCAACGCACACAAGCGGAGCCCGTCCGCGCTCGTAGGCCGATTTAACCCAACCGACGATCTCGTCCAAAGAGGTTTTGCGCTCGGGAATCAGGATTGCGTGGGCACCCGCCGCCATTCCCGAGTGAAGAGCGATCCAGCCAACGTGGCGACCCATGACCTCCGCGACCATGCACCGGTGGTGAGAGTCTCCGGTCGTGCGTAGACGATCCATCGAATCGGTCGCAATGTTTACCGCGGTATCAAAGCCAAAGGTGTAATCGGTCGCGGACAGGTCGTTGTCGACCGTCTTGGGCACGCCAACGATTTTGATACCGGCCTCGGACAGGCGATTTGCTGCGGCGAGTGTTCCCTCTCCGCCGATGACCAGGAGGCCATCCATGCGGGAATCGGACATGACCTGGTTGATGCGGTCTATGCCGCCTTTTCCTTCGAAGGGATTCGTTCGCGAGGAACCGAGAATCGTTCCGCCCATCTTGCCAATTCCCTTGACGTCCGCTCGCTCGAGTTTTTGGAAGTCGGCGTCGACCAAGCCACGCCAGCCATCCTTGATTCCAATGAAGGACATCCCGTAGTGACGCCCTCCGTTGAGCACAGCGCCACGGATGACGGCATTGAGGCCGGGGGCATCGCCGCCCGACGTGAGGACTCCAATTCGCATGTGTCCATTCTCGCGTCACGAACGCTGACGACGACACATGTCAGAACATTTTTTTAGAGAATCCGACGATGCACGAGACGCGACAACATGATGGAGGATCGAGTGTGGTCGACGTTGGGAGCAATGCGGACCTTTTCCAACGCTGCTTCGAGAGCCGAAATTGACGAGGCGCGCATGTGCACGATTGCGTCGGCTTGTCCGGACACGGTTCCCGCGTAGACCACCTCGGGGACTCCGTTGAGGAGGGTCCGCAGATCGTCGGGTGAGACCGTTCCCCGACAATACAGTTCGACATATGCTTCGACGCCGATGCCTTCGGCGGCAGGGTCCACGTTGACGGTGAACCCACGAATGGCACCCGAATCAACGAGCCGATCGACGCGGCGCTTCACGGCGCTCGCCGATAGGCCCACGACATCGCCGATTTCGGCGTAGCCCGCACGCGCATTCTCGCGCAGTTGCTCAATAATCCGCTTGTCAGTTGCGTCCACGGCACTACTCTAGGCGATTTGGTGCGCGGTTTCAGAGGATTCGGGGGGTTTGGAGCGTTACGGTCCACGCTCGGTGATGGTGATCACCTGGGTTGCCGTGTCCGAAAGCTCGGTCGACGACCGGGTGAACGCAGAACGAACCGTGTCCAGTGTCGAAATGTTGTGAGAACTTTGCATCCACACCAACGCGACGATGGTCGAGACCAGCCCGCCCAGCGCCGCAACGCCGATCGCCCAGCGGGGACCGAACGCGTTCGCCACCCAACCCGCGAGAGGCGAGCCGATGAGCGTCGCGCCCATGAGCAAGGTCGAGAAAATTGCCATCACCCGACCGCGATAGATTTCGTCGGTCGTGGTCTGGATGTAGCCGTTGATCGTCGCAACCATGAGCACTGCACCGAAACCCAAGATGGGAAAAAGGACGACGAATGTCGTCACGGTCGGCGCCAGCGCTGCCGCCAGCCCTCCGACAGCAATCGACGCAGCCGCCATCGTGATGACCGATAGTCGTGGTCGTGAGCTGCGGGCCACCAGAAGTGCTCCACCGAGTGACCCGACGGCGAGAGCGGACATGATGAACCCGTAATCGTGCGCCCCGAGGCCGAATTCGACGACCGCCATGGTGGCCGAAAAGATTCCGAAATTGAACACGAGGGTGCCAACGACGAACAACATCGTGAGCACGATGAGCAGGTCTGCGCGGGATCGGATGTACGCAAGCCCGGCTCGGAACTGACCGC
>JAIOXB010000035.1 GCA_021741825.1 Microbacteriaceae bacterium | reverse complement strand
CCCGGTCGGGGACTCGTGCGCGACCTACTCGCGGCGGTGACGTCGTGAAAAAGACGAATCCGCTGTTCCTCCTCGGGCTCACGCCGTTTGCGTTCGGCGTCGGGTTCGCGCTCGATTGGGCGCTCGTCAGCACTGGTCGAACTGCCATTCCGGTTCCGTGGACGCTGTCAATCTGTCTTGTCCTCATCGGAATTGCTGTTCTCGCTCTCGGTGCCCGCGTTCGCTGGGCGGTGAAACCCGTCAAGGGTCGCCGCA
Source organism: Microbacteriaceae bacterium (assembly GCA_021741825.1). GTDB lineage: Bacteria > Actinomycetota > Actinomycetes > Actinomycetales > Microbacteriaceae > MWH-TA3. Next base: position 8,741 of record JAIOXB010000035.1, on the reverse strand, counting down.
TCGACCCCATCGCCGCGGTGACCATCGTTCAATTGGCCAAGGCTTCAGCGGTCGGCGGAACGCTGTTGTTCGGTGCGACCGTCGGACTTCTCGCGTTCTCGACATCCCGACCCGTCGTCGTCGACGCCATTATTCCGTCCAACATTGGCGGAGTCGTCGCCTCGCTTGCGCTCGTCGCCCTGGCGCTCGTCGCCGAGTGGTGGTGCGTGTTGCCCCCACAAGACCCGGACGGAGAACTCGCATGATGACGCCAGGTCGACTCGAGGTCGGACTCGTTGGGACCGCGCCGGAACTCCCGATCATCGGACTTGCACTAGCCGGTGCCGGACATTTCCCGTGGACCATCACCGAGCCCGCCCCCGCCGACCGCGAACGGGTCGTCTCGCTGTTGCGCGGGGTGTCAATTCAATCCCCCGCGGAAGTCGTCGCGGCCACCCAACTGGTCATCATTGGTGCGGGTGCCGGTGAAACCGTTGCGGAAATCGTCGAGTCGCTCACTGACTCGTGGCGCCCCGGCCAGATTGTGGTGCACACCTCGGCCGAATTCGGAATCGGTGTTCTCGAGCCCGCGACGCTCAACGGTGCGATTCCGCTCGCCATTCATCCGGTTCTGGCCTTCACCGGAACATCGCTTGACCTGCACCGCATGAAGGACGCGTACTTCGCGGTCACGGCACCCGCTGTGGCACTGCCTATCGCCCAAGCCCTTGTCGTCGAAATGGGGGGTGAACCGTTCGTCATCGCCGAAGACGACCGTGCAGCTTTCGCCGACGCGGTTGCGACCGTCGCCGAGTTCTCGCGGGCGATCGTCGACCAATCGACATTCCGGCTCCAGGAAATCGGGGTCGAACACCCCGGTGCCGTTCTGCGCGCACTCGCGCACTCGGCGGTCGAAGAAGCGCTGCGGGCATCGTCGGACGGGGCGATTGACCCAATCGGTCGTTGGCTCGACGACACCACGACCGACGACGAGGACTAAGGACCAACGCGGCCCGACGAACCTGCCAATCGGCAGTGCACCCGAACGGTAACCTTGACAGGTACCAGAAGGGGCGCCATGACTGACGAGACCGAACTCTCGGCCGACGAGATTATCGAACAGAAGGCTGTTCGTCTCGCCAAGCGCGCCACGCTTCTCGAAACGGGCGAGGCGTACCCCGTGTCGGTTCCCATCACCGACACCATCGGTGCCGTCCGAGCCGCTCATCAGGGCCTCGACGTTGACGTTGCGACCGGTGTGACCGCGGCCCTCGCGGGCCGTATCGTCCACTCGCGCAACACGGGAAAGCTCTGTTTTGCGGCGCTCCAGTCGGGCGACGGCGAGCGCATCCAGGCGATGCTGTCCCTCGACGTTGTTGGCGAGGACGCCCTCGAGCGCTGGAAAGAACTCGTCGACCTCGGCGACCACGTGTTCGTCAAGGGCGAAGTCATCACCTCCAAGCGTGGCGAACTGTCGATCCTCGTGTCGGAGTGGCAGATGGCGGCGAAGTCGCTCCTGCCGCTGCCGAACCTGCACGCCGAACTCAGCGAGGAAACCCGCGTTCGCCAGCGCTACCTCGACCTCATCGTGCGCGACCAGGCCCGCCAGAACGTCGTGACCCGCGCGAAGGCGATGGCGTCCCTGCGCGAGACCTTCGCGAAACACGGCTTTCTCGAAATCGAAACTCCCATGCTCCAGACGATGCACGGCGGAGCCGCCGCGCGTCCGTTCGTCACGCACTCGAACGCGTTCGACATGGAACTTTTCTTACGCATCGCCCCCGAACTGTTCCTCAAGCGCGCGGTGGTCGGCGGAATCGAACGCGTTTTCGAGATCAACCGCAACTTCCGCAACGAGGGCGCCGACTCGACGCACAACCCCGAATTCGTGATGCTCGAGTTTTATCAGGCGTACGGCGACTACAACACCGTTGCCGACCTTACGCAAGAGATGATTCAGAACGCGGCCGTCGCTGTCGCCGGTTCGCACGTTGTCACCTGGAACGATGGCACCGAATACGACTTCGGTGGTGACTGGGCGCGAATCTCGATGTTCGAATCGCTCAGCACCGCAGTCGGAACCGAGATCACCCCCGAGACACCGCTGAAGACACTCGAGACGATGGCGAAGGCCGTCGACATCGAAATCCAACACCCGACCCACGGGAAACTCGTCGAGGAACTGTGGGAACACCACGTCAAGGGCGACCTCGTTCGCCCCACGTTCGTCATGGACTTCCCCGTCGACACGAGCCCGCTCGTGCGCGAACACCGGTCGAAGCCCGGCGTCGTCGAAAAGTGGGACCTGTATGTTCGCGGGTTCGAGCTCGCGACGGGCTATTCCGAGCTGGTTGACCCCATCATTCAGCGCGAACGATTCGTTGAACAGGCGAAACTAGGCGAGCGCGGTGACGCCGAGGCGATGCGACTTGATGAGGACTTCCTGCGCGCGCTCGAGCACGGCATGCCCCCGACCGGCGGCCAGGGCATGGGAATCGATCGACTCCTCATGGCGCTGACCGGGCTCGGCATTCGCGACACCGTTCTGTTCCCGTTGGTAAAGTAAGACTCTATGATTCAGGACTTCTGGGGTAACGCCATCTTCTCGCTCGTGCCGACCATCCTGATCGGCTTGATTTTCTGGTTCATCATGCGCAGCATTCTGCGCGCGGACCGCACCGAGCGCGACACCCTCAAGAAATACGAGGCCGAAGAGCGCGAGCGTCGCGGGCTCCCGGCCAAGAAGGACTAGGTTAGGCGCGTTCCTCAGGGACGGCGATCTTCCACAGAAGTTTGGCCGGCACGAACGTCGTCAGCCACACGGCCGAGTCGGGGCTGGTGCGTCCGACGGGTTCGGGAAGAGCTTTGGTTTCGATTTCGAACAGTGCAATCGGGGCGTTTCGTCGCTTTCCGACCTTGACCGCGGACATCGGATCCTCGTGCATGTGGACATACAGGCGCTTCTGTGGCAGCAGGCCTTCCTTGCGGTCGAGAATCGCGTCGAGGTTGTAATCCGGCGTCGCGTGATACAGATACTGAGGCGCATTGTTGACGTCAATCAGCTCGATGTTCACGTTCGGGTTACTGTGACCGTAGAACGCGCGCGCCTTGGTGCCATCAATGCTCAGTTCGAAGCGGTCATTTCCGTCCGGTCCGACCTCGCGCAGGACGTCCTCGACCGTCACATGAATGTCGTCTGCGGCGAGGCGCGTGACGATGTCCTCGAGCGGAAGCCAGCCCGCCGAATCGAGTTCTACATCGGTCGCGTGACGCAAGATGAAGGCGATCGCGCCACCGCGAGCGCGTGAGTTGTTCCGAGCCATTCTTTGAGCCTACGGTTTCGCGTCGACACGGCCCGCCAGCCCCGTTTTGCCCTCGGCGAAATCGCCCCATCGACGCCCGCGACGGGGTTACTCTCGCATTAATGACCCACGCACCTGCGTGAAGGAGATGACGAGATGTTTGAACGATTTACAGACCGGGCCCGTCGAGTTGTGGTGCTTGCGCAAGAAGAGGCGAAGCAGCTCAACCACAATTACATCGGCACCGAGCACATCCTGCTCGGTCTTATTCGCGAGGGCGACGGCATCGCCGCGAAGGCTCTCGCCGAACTCTCCATCTCGATCGACAACGTCCGCGAGCAGGTTCAGGAAATCATCGGGCAGGGACAAACCGCACCGACCGGCCACATCCCGTTCACGCCTCGTGCCAAGAAGGTCCTCGAACTGAGCCTCCGCGAAGCTCTGCAGCTCGGGCACAACTACATCGGCACCGAGCACATCCTGCTCGGCCTCATTCGCGAGGGTGAGGGCGTTGCCGCCCAGGTCCTCGTCAAGCTCGGAGCCGACCTCACGCGCGTCCGCCAGACCGTCATCCAGTTGCTCTCGGGTTACCAGGGCAAGGAATCCGCTGTCGTCGGCGGCACAGAATCGACGTCGTCCGACAAGGGCTCGACGATTCTCGACCAGTACGGCCGCAACCTCACGCAGGCGGCGCGCGACGGCAAACTCGACCCCGTCATCGGGCGCGAGAAGGAAATGGAACGCGTCATGCAGATCCTTTCCCGTCGCACCAAGAACAACCCCGTGCTCATCGGTGAACCTGGGGTTGGAAAGACCGCGGTCGTCGAGGGCCTCGCCCAGTCGATCGTCAAGGGCGAAGTCCCCGAGACACTCAAAGACAAGCAGTTGTACACGCTCGACCTCGGAAGCCTCATCGCCGGAAGCCGCTACCGCGGTGACTTCGAGGAACGCCTCAAGAAGGTCACCAAGGAAATCCGGAACCGCGGCGACATCATTGTTTTCATCGACGAAATCCACGCCCTCGTGGGCGCGGGTGCCGCGGAAGGTGCGGTCGATGCGGCCAGCATCCTCAAGCCCATGCTCGCTCGCGGCGAACTGCAGACCATCGGTGCGACCACGCTCGACGAGTACCGCAAGTATTTTGAAAAGGACGCGGCCCTCGAGCGCCGATTCCAGCCCGTGACCGTCAACGAACCGTCGGTGGCACACACCATCAACATCCTCAAGGGACTTCGCGACCGCTACGAAGCGTTCCACAAGGTGTCGATTTCGGACGCTGCACTGACGGCCGCCGCGACGCTCGCCGACCGTTACGTGCAAGACCGCTTCCTTCCCGACAAGGCGATTGACCTCATTGACGAAGCCGGCGCTCGCCTGCGGTTGTCGATCCTGTCGTCGCCGCCCGAACTGCGCGAATTCGACGACAAGATCGCCGTTGTTCGCGCTGAGAAGGAAAAGGCCATCGAAAACCAGGACTTCGAGGGCGCGGCCAAGTCGCGCGACGAGGAAAAGAAGTTGCTCGGTGAGCGCCTCCGCCTCGAGAAGGAATGGCGCAAGGGCGAAAAGGGCGAACTGGGAACCGTGGACGAAGGCATCATCGCCGAGGTTCTCGCACAAGCGACCGGTATCCCCGTGTTCAAGCTGACCGAAGAGGAAAGCGCCCGCCTTCTCATGATGGAGAAGTCGCTTCACCAGCGCGTCATCGGCCAGGAAGAAGCCATCTCGGTTCTTTCGAAGACGATCCGCCGCACTCGTGCCGGACTCAAGGACCCCAAGCGCCCGTCCGGATCGTTCATCTTCGCCGGCCCGACCGGCGTTGGAAAGACCGAACTTGCTAAGGCTCTTGCCGAATTCCTGTTCGATGACGAGGACGCTCTCATTTCGCTCGACATGTCGGAATACGGCGAGAAGCACACCGCGTCGCGTCTGTTCGGTGCCCCTCCCGGGTACGTCGGATTCGAAGAGGGCGGCCAGCTCACCGAGCGCGTTCGCCGGAAGCCGTTCTCGGTCGTCCTATTCGATGAGATCGAGAAGGCGCACCCCGACATCTTCAACTCGCTGTTGCAGGTCCTCGAAGAAGGTCGTCTGACCGATGGCCAGGGACGTGTCATCGACTTCAAGAACACCGTCATCATCATGACGACCAACCTGGGAACGAAGGACATCACCGGCGGTCCCGTTGGCTTCACGATTCAGGGCGACTCGGATCAGACCTACAAGGCGATGCGCTCGAAGGTCATCGAGGAACTCAAGAAGCACTTCAAGCCCGAATTCCTCAACCGTGTCGACGAGACCATCGTGTTCCCGCAGTTGTCGCAAGACGAACTGCTGCAGATCGTCGACCTGTTTGTCCGTCGTCTGCGCGAGCGCATGCTCGATCGCGACATGACTCTCGATGTCACCGATGCGGCTCGTCGCCAGTTGCTCACGATTGGGTGGGACCCGATGCTCGGAGCCAGGCCTCTTCGTCGCGCGATTCAGCACGAGGTCGAAGACATGCTGTCAGAGAAGATCCTCAACGGGGAACTCTCGATCGGTCAGCACGTGCTGATTGACTTTGCGGACAACGAATTCACGGCGGTGATGACCGGATCGATTCTTCCCGCGGAAGAACCCGTTACGGACGTCCCGGCGAAGCCGGCAAAGTCGGCGAAGGTTCCGGCGGATTCGGACGTCGACTCGGACAGCGCGGACTCAGGATCAGACGCTGCTGCGGAATAAGCCGAGCTTAGGGAGCGTTTCAGGTTCGGCGCGTCACCCGAACTCGCGCGTTCGACGCGCGTACCCTCGGAATATGAACGCGTTTCTCGAACCCGCGGGACCCCTTCCCCCTTCGGTTTACTGGCGTCGCCGGGCGATTGTGCTCGTCCTTGCGATCCTGGTGTTCTCGGGTGGTTGGACGCTGTTCACGGCATTCAACGCGGGCACAACCGCAACTCCCACCGCGTCCCAGACCCCGGGAACCGTCGTCGCGTGTAATTCGACCGACATTGCGCTTCGAGCTGAGACCAATCAGGAATCCTACGCAGAGGGCGAGTTCCCGCAGTTCTCGATGACCATCACCAACGCGGGAACGACAGCCTGCACGCTCGAAGTCGGAACGGACAAGCAGAAATACGTCATCATGAGCGGCTCGGATCTGATCTGGGATTCGACCGTGTGTCAGATCGCGCCCCAGCCGTTTAGCCAGGTATTCGAAGCCGGCCAGTCACTGACAACGGACGCGGTCGAATGGGGCCGAGCCCGCAGCGATAACTGTGACAGCGGCACTCCCGCTGTTGGCGGCGGGGCGTCGTATCAACTGACGGTGTACGTGGGCGAGATTCAATCCACCGAAGCCAAACAATTCATGTTGTATTAGGCGCATTGGCGTTCTAGATTGACAACATGAGACTTTCACCATTCGCAGTGAGAGCCGTCGTGGGCCTTGTGGTCGCCGGACTCGCGAGCGTTGGGGTGTCTCCCTCCACGGCGACCCCCTCGACGGCAACCGAGACCGTTCGCGAACCCCGCATTGTCGGCGGAAAAAACGCCGACATCCGATCGGTGCCCTGGCAGGTCTTCGTTTATCGGGATGCCCCTGGCCCTGGCGGCTACATCTGCGGCGGATCGTTCATCAGCACGCGGTGGATCATCACGGCCGCGCACTGCGTCAGCGAAGACACCGTCGACCCCGCCCAAACTGGCGCGGTGATCGCCACCTCCGAGCTCACGGTGCGTTCCGGAATGAGTAACCTGCAAAAAACAAATGCATCGCACATTTCGCTCGTGACTCAAATCGTGCGACACCCCGCCTACTCGGCAGCGACTGTTATCAATGACATCGCGCTGATCGAACTCGCAAGCCCGGTGACGTTTGGTTCGAAGCGCGCCGCGATCACGCTTCCGTTCGATGCGGATGCAACGACGTGGCCCGCGCACAAGACGGCGGTCAGGATTTCGGGGTGGGGGCGCATCAGCACCAACGGGAGCTCGCCCAGTGTGTTGCAGTCGGCAACGATCAACGTGAAGGGTGGCCCGCTCGATGTCTCGTCCTGTGGCAATTGGAGCCTTGCGGCCCAATATAACCCCGTCCAAAACCTCTGTGCCGGCTGGAAACGCAACGGAAAAGATATTTGCCAAGGAGATTCGGGTGGCCCCTATGCAATCAAAGTCAATGGACTGTGGACGCTTGCTGGGGTCACGTCCTTTAACTCAGGTCAGTGCGGAAAATCAGCTCTGCCGGGAATCGCTGTCCGTGTAACGACCTTCCGGGATTGGCTCATTCCCACTCCGCCGGAAAATCTCACGTGGTCGTATTCCGACCCATCGGATACCTCTGCGACGTTGACGTGGGATGCCCCACCCGACACCGCCGTCCTCGGGAACAACGGCTATTACATCGAGAAATCGTTGGACAACGGGACAACCTGGTCGGCGACTTCAGGGCCCCTCGTTTCCGTCGGCGTGACGACGTCTGACCAAGACTGTGATGTCGCCGCCGGGTGCATTTTTCGAATTGCGGCTGTGACTGATGTGAACCAAGACATCGGGCCGTATCGGTTCTCGACAATCCCGTCGCAGCCGCGAAGCGTTAAGGTCGTGAGGAAATCGTCGCAATCTGTGACGCTGTCATGGCAACCTCCCTCCCGGTCGTTCGAAAGCACGATTCAGGATTACCAGGTGTACTGGTCTACCACTGCCAACGGTGTCTTCTCGGCTATTCCGGGAACGATCACGTCGTCGGTGAAGCGGAAATTCTCGAGACCAGCGAGCGGCAAACTGTATTACGTCGTGCGTGCCCGGAGCACCGTAGACATCCCCGGGGACGATTACGGTGCTTCCTCGACCGCCATCGCGGTTCGCTAAAACACGCGGATGCAATAGCCTCTGACTTATGGCCATTCCTTTTCGCACGATAATCGCGACAGTTCTTGCCGTCAGCTCTATCAGCGTCGCCGTTGTTGCTCCCGCTTCCGCCGGTCCTGCTGGGCCTCAACCCATCATCGGCGGCAGCGAAGCGACAATTGAGACGGTTCCCTGGCAAGTCGCCCTCCTCGATAACGGCGCCGTCGGGCCCGAACTTTACGATGCGCAATTCTGTGGCGGTTCGCTCATCAACGCTCGGTGGGTCGTGACCGCCGCGCACTGTGTGGACGATGATGACCCTGACGTCTACGTGCCGATGAATTCTCGCTACCTTCGAATTGCCGCCGGCGTAGACGACCTCGAACGCCCCCGCGGAACCAACGAGCACCGTGTCGACCGCATCATCATGTACCCCGGTTATGAAGGAGGCGTCAACGACATTGCCCTGGTTCAGATCTCGGACCAATTCACCTTCACCGACGCGATCGAACCCGTGGCTCTTCCACTTGCTCTCGACGGTGACGTGATTCCCGCACTCGACACCGAAATCCTCGTTTCGGGGTGGGGCGAACAACAGGCCTACCAGGCGAGAAACTACCCGACGGTTCTTCG
>JAIOXB010000007.1 GCA_021741825.1 Microbacteriaceae bacterium | reverse complement strand
ACATGTTGAAGTCCCGGTTCAGTGCGCTGGTGACCCCTGAAATCAGAGAAATCGACCTCAACAGCATCAAGAAATCCTCCGGGAGTTGGAACGGAAGCGTCCGCACAAGATCACTGAACTGAATTGCGAGTTCACGGAACACTTTGGGATCGGTCTGGGTAATCTCGGAAACACCGACTCCCCCGAAACGGTCGAAGACAGCGGCGATCGCCATTTCCAGCTCGATTGCGTCCGCGCTGGGCAACAAAACCCCGAGGCGTTGCATCGCATCGACACATCCACGTGCGTCCCGCGCAACCAACGCAAAAATGAACTGCTGGAGTCCGTCCCGAAGTTGGTCGCCGATTTCCCCCATCATGCCGAAATCGATGAAGGTCAGGGAAAAGTCGACTCCCGACGCAGAGGCCCGAGGCGTGACGAAAATGTTCCCTGGGTGAGGGTCCGCGTGGAAGAAGCCGTGATTGAAGATCTGTTCAAACGTGACCCGCGCCAATTCAGCGGCAACCGCATTGGGGTTGATTCCCGCCGTGACGAGGGCGGCCACGTCATTAATCTTGATTGCGGTGACATCCTCGAGCGTGAGCACTCGTCGAGTAGATCGTTCCCACACAACGTCGGGAACGCCGACGCGAGAATCAGTTTCGAAGTTTGTTCGGAATCGCTCAAGGTTTTTTGCCTCGTGTCGATAGTTGATTTCGTCGAGGCTCACCGCGGCGAACTCTTCCACCAGCGCGGGTGCATCCGTTCGACGCGCAACTAGTTTGATTCGCGACAGCCAGACGCCAATGCGACGTAACGCTCGGAGGTCGACGTCGACGATTTCTTCAATTCCCGGACGTAGTACCTTGACCACCACATCGGCGACTCCGAAGTCCCTCGCAAGACTCGGAGCGAGTCGCGCGCGATACGCCTGTCCAAGAGAGGCGGCCGCTATGGGGTTGGTGTCAAAACTGTCAAAAGCGACGGCTAGCGGTAGCGACATTTCTTCTTCAATTTGCGCGCGAATTAGAACGAACGCTTCGGGGGCAACATCGTCCTGAAGCGACTCAAGTTCCGCAGTAATGGCGGCCGGCAAAATATCGAGCCGCGATGACGCGAACTGACCGGCTTTGATTATCAATCCACCCAAACTCGCAGCCAGAAGACTGAACCTACGCGCCATCGCGCGATATCGGTCGATTCGGCGCGCGGCGACCCACCCCTTCAGCCCGAACTTGGGAAGAACGAGTTCAAACCACCAGGTCTGAACCAGCGCCAGCGCGGCAAACCGCAGAATGCGGCGATATCTGCTCTTCAACGGCTATTTCGCTGCGAGAATTTCGTTGATTTTTCGCCGCGCTTCGTCAATCGCAGACGCCGCGGCATCTCGTTGTTCCGTCGAGCCATGCTGAGCCACGTCATACGCGACTCTGGCCAAGCGCGACGAGGCGGTCGCGAGCGTCCCGGTCAACGCGTCCAGCGGGGGTAGAGTCCAAGACGCATTGGACGATGAACCGCTCTCGGTCTTGGCGTCAACATGGGCTTGGGCCGCCGCTTTTCCGGCTTTTGTCAGGGTGTATGTTTTGCGATCTTTGACCATCGAGACCGTCACGAGTTGTTCGTCGAGGAGGCTCTCGAGCAATGGGTAAACTCGCGCCGCTGGGGGTTTTATTCCCCACTCGTTGTTGGCATGGATGCTTTCGATAATCCCGTGTCCCGTTGATGGGCCAGCTACCAACTCTGCAACGACGGCGTGCTTCAAGCCAGACTCTGTCCACACCTCAGCTGGTCGCATCGATTTCGAGACAGAGCCGCTCGCCGACCGAATTGCGTCGCCGATGCCGTCAAACATCGATCGGAAATCAAAGCGTTGCGGGTTTTCTGCCACGAGTATCCTCATTTGCTGTTTGGATTTTTGCGCCGCGTGAATCGACCAAACTGAGGCTGCCAGCTCCGCGGCTTTACCCTTCCATCATAAATCACCTGCGTGGTCTCGGTGCCGCCGATGCCCTAACCTCGGACTATGAGTGACATCACAACCATCGGTGAAGTCGACAACTGGCTGTGCTGGTTGTGCGACCAGCCGGTTGACCCGGATGGTTCAGTGAATTCCGATTTGGGACCCAGTGTGGATAGCTACGCGGCGACGCGAGTCAAGAAGGGCGCGCCCGCTGTCGAACGACTTGCTCATCGGCAGTGCAACACGATGAAGGGCAAGATTTCGCCGGTTGTCCGGTGGTCGCCGGATCTCTTTGTTGTAGATCCCTCACCGATTTTTGAGGCCGTCGAGCGGCTTCGCGGCAAAGGCGGACGCGAGATCGTGGCTAGGTGCCCCGACGAAGGTGACGCGCAGCAGGCATCAGATTGGCTCCTCGACCGTGTGTCACGCCTCGCCCCGGACCTCGCGTTGTCTACCCAGATCAGCCCAGGCGGCGGTCAATTCATGCTGTACCTGCCGCGCTGAGCCCGCGAAGGCTCGCGTCAATTAGGCTGGGAAAATGGCGTCGAATTCGGCGAAAGAGTCTGTGTGGGATTACCCCCGGCCGCCTCGCGTTGAACCCGTCAGTTCTCACATCATGGTCGTTCATAACGGTGTGGAGATTGTTTCAACAAACGGCGCAGTTCGTGTTCTAGAGACGTCTCATCCGCCCACGTATTACCTGCCAATAGACGATTTCCTGGACGGGGTCTTAGTCCCGGTAGGCGGAACCACCGTGTGCGAATTCAAAGGGACCGCGAGCTATTTCGACCTCGTCATCGATGGACAACGCATCGACCGAGCCGCGTGGACGTATGACAATCCAGCCAGCGGGTTCGAGTCTCTCGCGGGCAAGGTCGCGCTATATGCCAGCCGAGTCGACATTTGTAAAGTCGGCGACGAGACGGTCATCCCGCAAGAAGGCGACTTCTATGGAGGCTGGATCACACGCAACATCGAAGGACCATTCAAGGGGGCCCCGGGGACAGTGGGTTGGTAAAGAATTGGCGTCGGCCGAAGACTGAAACTTCACCGATTCGGAGGGTACGGTGAAAGGTATGGATGAGATTTTTGACACCGTTGCAGGGCTTCCGGTTCACCCCCTCGTGATTCACTTCGCCGTCGTTCTCGTGCCCCTCGCAGCTTTGGGTTTGATTGTCGCTGTCCTGAATACCGCGTTTCGACGTCGTTTCGCCTTCGCTTTTGTCGTCCTTCTCGCGGTGACCGTGCCCCTAGCGTTCATCGCGAAGGAATCGGGCGAAGCGCTGTCCGAGCGCGTTGGAATTTCAGAACAACACGAGACCCTGGGCGGGACGTTACCGATTTGGGTCGCCGTACTGTTGGTTATGTCCGTGGTGTGGTTGGTGATTGCCCGCCGTGACGGTTCCGTTCTGGTTCGCCGAATCCTCGGTGGTGTGGTGGTTTTCACCGCCGTACAAACCATCGTGGTGACCCTGTTGGTCGGCCACTCGGGCGCAGAGGCAACCTGGGCAAAACTCATCGGCGCTCCCGCCGTACCGAGCCCTACTCAAAGCCCCACGGCGGGCCCGACCGAACCTGCCGCCGGAACAATAACGACCGCGGAAGTCAGTCAGCACGCCACCCCCGACGATTGCTGGACCATTATCGACGGTGCGGTGTACGACATGACTCCTTTCCTCAACCGGCACCCCGGAGGCTCGGACGCGATCGCCGGTCTCTGCGGCGGTGACGGAACGGCCGGCTTCCGCGGACAACACGGAAGTGCATCGGCGCCGAACTCCCAACTCGAATCCTTGAAGATCGGTGTGCTCGCGACTCCGTAGTCGGGCAACGTGGGCGATTGAGCAAACATGAAGGTGTGTGACCAATGACCGTGATGCCGATGTTCCCCCTTGGCTCGCTGCTGTTTCCATCGATGCCCTTGACGCTCCGAATCTTCGAAGAGCGTTACCTGAAACTACTCGGTGACCTGATGAGTTCTGACACACCAGAGTTCGGAGTCGTCCTGGTGTCGCGTGGTTCCGAAGTCGGGGGCGGGGAGCAGCGCATGACGATTGGAACTGTCGCATCGGTCACCGAAATCGGAACCACCGACGAATTCCTGGGGCTCGAGTCCGTCGGGTCACGCCGCTTTAGCGTGAATGACTGGCTGCCTGACGACCCCTACCCGATTGCCGATATCGAGTTCATCCCCGATCTGATCTGGGAAGATAGCCTGATGCCGGCGCGAGTGCATCTCGAGTTAGCGGTTCGAAACCTGCTCACTTTTGCGAGTCAATTTGGCGACTTCCAATTCGGGGCCGACGTCGAATTGTCCGATGACCCGATGGAGGCGTGTTGGCAATTGGCTGGCGTCCTACCAATCGGCGAGATGGACCGATTCGATTTGCTTGGTTCTCAGTCGGCCGAGGAATTGATCGCCCAAACTTATGAAATCGTGACGACAGCAGACGAAACGCTGCGCGCGATGTTGGCCAGCGACGACGAACCCGACGTGCCGCTGGAGTTTTCGTAAACGGCGGCCGGGCGACTAGTAATCACGACTTCGCGTTACCCGCGGAACCGTCCGCTGCGTGCGCGGCGGCGATGGCTCGCTTCCCTGCCGGGACGGTAATCGCGATCAGGGCGGTCACCACGGTAGCGGCGCCCGTGACGATGAGAAGAAGTTCAACCGAGACGATGTCGGCCAGCGGACCCAAGACAGCCATACCGAGCGGCATCGCGACCGACATGACGATGCCGACGAAACCGAAGACCCGTCCCTGGCGCTCAGGCTCCACCGTCTCTTGCAAGAGCGTCATTGCCGATGTGGAGAAGGCCGGAACGACCACGCCAATGACAAAAAAGAGGCTGAAGAACAGAATCAGATTGGTGGTGAGACCCATTGCGACCGCGAGAACCCCGAACATGATCGAGGTACCGATAATCGCGCGGATGCGATTGATCTTCGCGGCAAAAATCGCCATGAGCGCGCCCCCGGCAACCATTCCTACGCCGAAGGACAGCTCGAGAACCGTCAGCATCCAGACGTCAGAGCCGAACGTTCTCACCAGCATGAGTGGCGACAGGTTCGACGGTGCAACGATGAGCAGGAATACGATTCCGAAGACCGCCATCACCCAACGCACCAGTTCATTACTGAAGATGTAGCGAATGCCGTCCCTCAGGTCTGCTGAATAGCTGGGCTTGTCGCCGTCCGTGACCCGCGAGAGCGTGGGAACCGCGACCATCGCGAGAAGCGAAAGCCCGATGACGGCCGTCACGACATCAATAAAGAAGACGGCGACAATCGACATGTTGGCATAAACCGCTGCGGCGGCGACGGGGGCCAACAGCCCCAGCGACGACTGAACGCTGCTGTTGATGCTGTTGACGCGCATGAGTCGGTCGGCAGGAACAATCTGGGGCAGCAGTGCAGAAATAGCTGGCATCTGAACTCCGGCGCCAACCGACCTCACCGCCATTGCCACGAAGATGAGCCAGAGGTCGTCCACACCCGAAAGCATGAGCAGAGCCAATCCCAGCGTCGCCAGGGCGATAGCCGAATCCGACACGATGATCATGATCTTTCGGTTGACGCGGTCGGCCCAAACACCAGCGAAAATCGAGACAATCGCCTGCGGAAGGAACCCAAAGATCGCGGCGAGCGCGAGAACTATTCCCGATTTGGTCTCGAGCGTCAGGTGCCACATGATCGCGTACTGCACCAGGAAAGAACCAAATGTTGTGATTGTCTGTCCGACGAGGAATAGAGAGACTTGACGTTTCCAGCGGTCGAGAACGCCGTCGTCTCGTCCGACTGATGTCGACGTGGGGGTTTTGGTGCTCACGATAATCCTTGGCTCTTCTGGGGGTGCCCAAAGGAGTCCCAATCGGGGCCCTTCTCGAGGCGTAATCGACGATTAACAGCGGAATTGTCAACCGCTTCAATCATCTCACGACCGGCTAGGCGCGTTTGATTGCGCTGACGATGAGAACGCCGATCGCAGCTCCCACGAGCTGTGCACCAATGTAGGGAAGAACGGAACCTGGTGCGATTCCCGCGAATGTGTCCGTGAAGAGCCGACCAACGGTCACTGCCGGGTTTGCGAACGACGTCGACGACGTGAAGAAATACGCCGAGCCGATCCAGGCTGCGACCGAAATCGAAACAACCGCGTCCTGTTTGCGATGAAGGAGAACACCAATCAGCGCAATCAGTCCCGCGGTGGCGATAACTTCGCCGAGGAGCATCCCGGGGCTCACACGGTCGTGGGTCGAGAACTGAAGTGCGGGCAGGTCAAACATCACGTTTGCGACAATCGCGCCGGTGATTGCACCAGCGACCTGAGACGCGATAAAGGTCAGTGATTCGCCCAGCGGCTGTGTACGGCTGAACAACTGCATGAGCGAAACGACAGGGTTGAAATGTGCACCGCTAATCGGCCCCAGCACGACAATCAGCAAGGCCAGCGCGAAAATGGTGGACAGCGCGTTGATGATGAGAACAACGCCCATGTCAGACGACAGGTTCGCGCCCATAATGCCCGAACCGATCACAACGCTGACCAGCAGAGCCGTCCCTACGAACTCTGCAACCGCTTTTCCGGCAAGCTGTGCCACAACGACCGCCCTTCCTTCTCGGAAAGACTAGCGGGCGACAGCACGAACTCGTTGTCGGACGAATCGTGCGATTCGACTGAGACGGCTTTCGTACAGAAGATAGTTCTCGCGATAAATGGATTCCTGCGACCGCAAATTTGTCAAATGAACGATGTGCGGGCGCCGACGGAGGTTGGGGGTTTCAACGAAGAACCCGCGGCGCGCGAGTGGCCCGAAGTGGCAAATCCAATTGAACTCCGCGGTCAACGCCGTGAAACGTTGAGTCTCGTAGAGTACTCGGTTCAGGGATTGTTGTTCGGCCATGTGCGCGAGCCGTGTGCTGACTTTCAGCGCCATGTTGTCGATGTACTGCAGTCTGACCAACTCATCGAAAGATTTCCAGACTGGAGATAGTCGTGACGCCGCAAAGACGCCTGAATTAAGGGGTGCCTTGCCATGTAGTTCTTCGGCGACCGCATCGTCCCACAGCTGCGAATGCAAGTCGCGAAGTTGCTCTTGACGCACCTCGAACGCGCCAACGCAATAGGGGTATTCCGCATCCAACTCAGTGACAAGAACAAAGTTGCCGTCGTGCCTTTCGGCCATATCGAAATACGTTTTCACCGCAGATCGATCCTGTACCCAAACATCTGCGTCCATCCACATGATGTAGTCCTGGGTGAACAACTGCGGAAGTTGCGGCCGAACTGTCATGGCACCCGCGTAGTCAACGGCGATTCCCGCCGCAGTCCAAACGTGTTGAGGAACATCAATCACGCCGGCGCAACGCGCCTCAATCGCCTGTCGCGACTCGGTCGATAACCCCAGATCGATGACGTGAGTGATCCGAGCCCACTTGCCCAACGATTTGAGTAGATTGAGACACAACCACGCGTAATTGTCGTCGCACGCGGTAACGATGACGCGCTCGTTGTTTTTCACCCTCTTACCGTCTCACCTAATGAGCCATGTCCCCCACCATCAATCTGGGACACAGGCACGTCGCTAGTCCATCTGACCCACCCGTGAGTGCGGGCATAGCATTAGAGAATCGCGAATCAACGAGCGACGAAACGGAGACAATTTGCGCCTGCTCGTCACCACGTCACGACTCGATTCGTATGGTGGGTCTGAAAGCATCGTTTTGGAACTCGTGGAGTGGTTTATATCTCGAGGCTGGCACGTGACGTTGTTGTGTGACAACGTCGAGGACGTGATGCGTGATGAATTGACTGATTTCGAGAGTCGCGGAAAGCTCACGCTTGCGTTACCGGGGAATGAGACTCCGAGCATCGAGAGTTTCGATCTGATTTGGATTACCCATAACGCTTGGCCGCAGACATTGCTCAGAGAAAAAATTGATCCCGCCGCACGTGCAAAAATCGTCACGCTTCACATGGGGTCCTTGGAGGCGCGGGAGCGGGCTGTTCTCCCGGAAATTGAGAATGCCGTCGCGGATCGAATTCTTGTCGTGTCGGGCAGGACTAGAGAACGAATGATCGAGTTTGGTTTGGACAGAGGGCTGATGGGCCTGTTCGAGAATCCGGTTCCCCACAGTTTCCGCGGAATCACGCAAAAGGAATCAGCCGGACTTCAGTCTGTGCTGTTTGTCTCGAATCACCTGCCGCAAGAGCTCGCGGAAACGTCTCGGCAATTGAAGTCCGCCGGCACGCACGTGACCCACCTGGGGTTCGGCGGAGACCGGTTTGGAAGAATTTTCCCTGAGCTGCTTGCTCAATTTGACGCGGTGGTGACCATTGGCAAGAGCACACAGTATTGCTTGGTGATGGGAATCCCGGTCTACTCCTACGACCACTTCGGCGGAGCCGGTTGGATTTCACCTGAAAATTTCGCTTTCGAGGCCTTCAATAACTTCACCGGGTATCGGACGAATCGCAAACTTCCTGCGGAAGAAATCACATCAGAGTTACTCACGGGGTTTGAGGACGCACGATTGTGGAGTGAGGCGAACAGGGCAAGATTTGATCATCAATACTCTCTCGACAGGCACATGGAAGAATTACTACAATCGCTCACGATATTAGACTGACGTTCTAGGTCCATCGGCGAAGGGAAACAGAGTTACTGGCAGTCTTTCCGTTGGGAATACCCACCTCACCAGCGATGAAGTAGAAGTCGAAATCGTGCGCCTGTCGAACATTCTGCGGCGCGTATCCGCCAGCACATCGCACGGAGAATTTGCCCCGATACTCATCGATTTCTCAATCGGCTCGCATCTTCTGATAGCTGCCCTATCCAGGGTCTCAATGAGTTGCGCGTTGATTGACTCAAGCTTGCCGAGCACACAGATTAGGCTCCAACTACGCCAGCTTCGCAGCAGAGTGATCTACGTACTTCCGACGATGAAACGCCAGCCGATGCCCTTTCTTTCCGGCATTCGATATCGAAACCTTGAAACTTTTCGTGGACGGGCGGCCGATCTCAAGTCTCACAAGCCTGACTCTTCGGTGGTGTTGTTTAGCTCCGGATCCACCGGGGAACCGAAGGGTGTTGTTTTCGAATGGGATCGAATCCACGAAATCGTCGCGCCTGTTTATTCACAGGATCCCGCTAAGGAATCCGGTCATCGAGTTTTCAACCTCAGCCCACTGAATTGGACAGTCGGGCTCTTTCACGCAATCTCACTTAACTTCACAGCGGATCTCATTAGTCGAAATCCCTTATCGATGACCATGGATCAGTTGATTGAGGAGATTAGAGGAACACGCGTTGACCGAATCTACCTCGGTGCGAATTTTGCACGGGTCTTCGCAAAAGCCGTCGAGAACTATAAGGGCCCCAAAATTGAAACGGTAAAGAGATTTGTCATCGGCTCGGGTCATGTTTCATGGGATCTGGTCAATAAATTTAGAGTCCTTTTTTCGGGTGACACAGAGTTTGTTCACAGTTACGGATCCACCGAAGCAGTCGGGATGCTCGCAAGTACCTGGCCATTGGGCGAAATTCCGGAGAGCGGACGTGTATCTCTGGGTCTTCTCGGAAACGCAAGTGGGATAAGGCTTGAAGACACCGACGAGGAGGGTGTCTTTCAGGTTGTGGCCACGCAAAGAATAGCCACAAGGTATCTCAGTGAAAGTCTCACGTCCCAACAGTTCATCACCTTTCCGGACGGAACGAGGGGCTGGCGGTCCGGAGACCTGGTGCGACTAGAAGGTGTGGCTCAAGAGATTTTCTTCGAAGGCAGGGTTGATGACGTCGTCAAGAACAGCGATCATCTGGTTTCCCTCGTCGCTCTGGAGCGCGAGATAAATTCATTGCCGGGGGTTGAACTGTCCGCAGTAAAACAGTTTTCCCAAACCGGCCGTGATGTGATCGTGGCGTTTGTGCAATTATCGAAGCGGACTCCCCAGAGCGAGGCTCAGATTGTTGCCGCACTTCGTAAACGACTCCCCAGCTACAGCGTTCCCCATCGGGTCATACTCTGTGATCCGATTCCCCTCACCGATCGAGGCAAGGCAGACCTTGAGCAGCTTCGAGCCCTGTTCGACCAAAATCGCTAACCGCGAATCTGTGTTTCACGATTAAGTTGACGAAGAACGTGGGTTCGAACTCCGCCTTAGGACAGCGGCTTTGCCCTAGTCCTGCGTTGAGACAGCACGAGGAGAAGAAAACTCACAGCCGCAACTCCAAGAAGGCAGCCAAAGACCGTCAGCGTGAGGTCACTGGGGGCTGAGAAGGGCTCGGCACGCAGAGATTGCCACGTGACAAGTCCAACAAAGCCCAGCCACGTGACGTTTCCGACGATGAGCAGTGGAACACGGAACATTACGGGCACGACCAACGTGATGGCAAGCAAGACGACCGCAACTTGAATCGAGTGCAGTCCGAAGAAGTGCCCCACTCGCAGATCACCGGCGACTGTGCTCCAGCCAAAAAACGGCAAACCGGGACCCCCGTCGGAGACTCCAACGCTGTGTGACCCGGCAATCCCCTGATAGTTTGCGAGTTGGTTTGCGGTCGGCGACGTCATCAAGTACGCCAAACCCATTCCCACCGCAGTGTTGAAGCTTCCCATCGCGAGTGCCAATCGGAGTTTTAACTCCTGATCTTTTTGTATCAAAATCATGGTGCTGATGACAAGTGTCGAAAAGAGGACGATAGAGATAAATGTCGCCATCAACGACCAGATGACAATCGACGTCGTGGATGAGACATTGAAATGGCTGGTTTGACCGATGCTCGCCATCGCAACGATGAGGATGAGTTCAACAGCCAGTGACACCGCGATAAACAATCCAGAACGCTTTACCCAGCGAGACCCTTTCGTGATGAAGGAACTGAGCCACGAGTACGTGATCGAGAAGATTACGGAAGAAATGAAGAATTTCAGGGGCTTTTCCCAAACCGAAACGCCACCCAGTGTCCGGGGGTCAAACATCCATAACGGCACGAGAACGAGTGCACCGATTAGCGAGATCACAGCCAACCAGAAGAGCGGTTTGGTGTGTGTCAGGCGTGCGAGGGTGAACAAATTTTTAGGCTGCATTTCGAATCTCCCGGTTCCCAATTAGTTGTTGCTTTATACGGTTCAGTGTCTCGTCGAGTTCATCAAAATCCACGGACGCGGTGTTGTAGAAAAGCGCCCTGAATTCCTTTTCCAAAAAGTCGGCCGATTGGGTAGCCAATTCCGCGCCTTTGCGAGTGAGTTCTAGGGAAAGGTTTTTTCCGTTTCCGGTAACTCTGGACACTTCTACAAGACCGCGATCCTGGAACCACGGAAGCCGCTGGCTGACCGCAGCTCTCGATACACCCAAGCACTCAGCCAAAAAGCTCGGCGTCGGCGTGTTCTGTCCCATCAGGGTGACGAGGAAGAGGAACTGGCTATAGGTCAGGTCGAACTTTGCCCTGAGGTGCCGATCGGCGGCCGAATTCAGGACATAAACGAGTTCATTGAGGGTAAAGGTTATCCGGCTTCTGTTCACCAATTTAGTTAACTACTTAACTAATAGTTTGTCAAGTAGTTAACATTCCGCGTTGGCACAAGCACCCGATCGCTCGGGGGCTTGTGAACTGTATCAACCAGTTGTCGGTGTCATGATCGAAGGCCGTCTCGCGCGCTATGCGCTCAAGCGGCTACTTCGAGGCCTTGGGCTTGGCCTTGGGCTTCGACTCCGTTCGCGCACCGAGGTTGAAGGTCGAGGCGAAGCCGAGCAGCAGGAAGCCGGCTGCCGACCAGGCAGCCAACTTTGCGCCGTCGGTGAAGGCGTCACCAGCATCAGCCTGGATCGAGTCGGCAATGTCCTGCGGAACGCGGTTTTCAACGAGGGCATCTGAGATTCCGGGGATTGCTGAACCCGCCGAATCGACAACCGCATCGATGATGAGTGTCTGCTGTTCTGCGGGAATGTCGGTCTCCACCAGCTTCGCCTCAAGTGACGCCTGCGTTCCCGTGAAGAGAAGTGTTCCCAAGACTGCGATGCCCAACGCCGAACCAATTTGGCGAACCGTTGACTGCGAACCCGACCCTTGCCCGATTTGCTCCTGCGGGACCTCGACCATGATGACACCGGTCAACTGAGCCGTGGCCAAACCAATTCCAATTCCATAAACGAACAGGAACGGTGCGATGATTCCCCAGCCGGCCTCGGGCGAGGCAAACAGAGCAACACCGGCAACACCGGTCAGTTCCAAAAGGACACCGATTTGAACGGCGCGGGCGGCGGGAAGACGGCCACTGAGGGCCCCTCCGACACCCGATGCGACGAACGCCCCGCCGGCAAGCCAGAGCAGTACAAGTCCCGACGAAATCGGGCTGAGCCCGATGACGTTCTGCAACCACAGTGGGATGGCAAACAGGATTCCAAACTCACCCATCGAGATGATGGCGGCCGCGATTGATCCATTGCGGAAAGAGGCGATGTGGAACAGCTTCAGGTCGAGCAAAACATTCTTGTTCTGGTGTTCGCGTCTACGCTCCCACAAGACGAAAACAATAGTCGACACGACGGCAATGGCGAACGAGACGGGGATGACCGATATGCCGGTGGTCGGCCACTCGAAGTCGCCCAGAGCGAACTGGTTCTTAGTGTTGATCTCCCACCAGCCGTAGACGCGGCCCTCGATGAGCGAGAAGACGAACGTCGAGAACATGACAACGGAAATAGCGGCTCCGACAACATCAATTCCACCGGCGCGTTGTGCCACCTTGGATTCGACGACGTAGAGTGCAAGACCGGCGAGGATGATGACGCCGAGAGGAGCGTTGATGAAGAACGCCCAGCGCCACGAGAAGTCGGTGGCAAGCCAGCCGCCGAGAACGGGTCCGACAGCGACCATTCCACCGATGGTGGAGCCCCAAATGGCGAACGCAATACCGCGCTCTTTACCCTGGAAGTTAGCGTTGACCAGCGACAGGGTCGTGGGCAGCACCATCGCGCCACCGATTCCCTGGATGACTCGAGCGAGAATCAGCACATTAGCTGAGTCGGCCACACCAGCCCACATCGACGACGCAATAAAGATTGCGATACCGATCATCAGCAGCTTTTTGCGGCCAATGCGATCCGCGAGAGAACCCCACACGAGTAGCAAGGAAGCAAAGACCAAGACGTAGCTTTCCTGAACCCACTGCACCTCGGTCGAGGAAAGGTTCAGGTCCGTGATGAGCGCCGGGAAGATGGTGTTGACGATGGTTCCGTCGATGATGACCAGCGAAATGGACATCGAGATGAAGATGAGGCCGATCCAACGGTTGCGTGAGGTGGACACAATTCTCAATTCATTAGAGGGGACAGTTCCCTTGGATAGTGTAAGCGCGAAAGCGTCGCGGAGAATGGGGGATTCGAACCCCCGAGGGCTTGCACCCAACCAACTTTCCAAGCTGGCGCCATAGGCCACTAGGCGAATTCTCCTGCGTTGCCAGGGCAACCTCACCATTCTACGCCACCCGATAGCACGCCAACCAACGAGGCATCGTTCTGCCCTTTCGATTGCGCGCCTACTAGGCTTGGCGCGACCATCGTGAATTAGATGGTCGGACAGCACCACTAAAGGACCACATCATGATCACATCTGTTCGTGTCGCAGAAGAAACCGACATTCCTGCAATTGCGGCGCTCATCAACGCCCACGAGCGTGCGGTGGACCCCGCCGCGAGCATGATGAGCCACGACGGAACCGCCGATTTCATGAACGGATACGCCGACGAGAGCCCCACCTATTTGCTGGAAATCGACGACACCTCCGCGTTCGCTGCGGTTGTGAATCTGCATCCGGACGCACTCAAAAAACGCTTCTACGCCGATGTCTACGTGTCAGCCGACGTGAAAAATGTGGATGAAGTCATTGGCTGGACCATCGCAAAGGCTCGCGACGAACATCCCGACTGGGCGATGTGGCCGGGCGCGAATGTGCTTGACACGCAACTCATCGCCGGGTGGGAGAATTTCGGATTCACGCTTCTGCGTCGGTACTTCACGATGCGCATGTCGATTGCAACCGATTTCGAGCGAACGCAGGTCGAAGGTCTCGTGATTGAACCTTTCGATACCGCAGACGCCGATCAACAACGCGATTGGCATCGAATCCACCAGGATTCGTTTCAAAATCACTTCGGATTTCAGGCTCGACCCTTCGATCCGTGGATCACAAAGGTTTTGGCAGAAAATACCTTCGACCCGAATGGGGTCTTCCGCGCGTCCGTTGATGGTCGCACGGTCGGTTTTTGCCAATGCACCGACGAATTCGTCGAGGAGAGCCGCGGTTACATTTCCGCGCTCGGCGTCGGTCAGGAGGACGTCGGGCACGGCTATGGTGAGGCGTTGCTCCGCCACGGAATTACCTATTGCGCGTCGCGAGGATTCGACAGCGTTGAACTCGGTGTCGACACCGCGAACGAGTCTGGCGCTCTTCGTCTTTACGAAAAAGTCGGATTCCGCGCAGAATCATCGTGGATCCAAATGTCGAATGACGGCTGGGCGACAACTCCCAGCGGGTAGGCCATCGCAGGAGTAACCTCAAGACATGCGAATCCTCCTTGTTGGTGCGGGCGGTGTGGGCGACGCAATCGCCAAAATCGCCGCTCGCCGTTCCTTTTTCGAAACAATCATCGTCACCGACTACGACAAGTCCCGTGCCGAGCAAACTATCGAATGGATTCGAACCAAACACGGCGAGGACGTCGCATCGCGTTTTGTCGCGGACCAGATTGACGCCTCCAAACCCGAGGTTGTCGCTGACGTCGCGCGCAAGCATTCCGCCACACACGTGATGAACGCAGTGGAGCCGAAGTTTGTCCAGGCGATCTTTGCCGGTGCGAAAGCCGCGGGGGCCGGGTACCTCGACATGGCGATGAGCCTGTCCCACCCGCACCCGACGAATCCCTATGCCGAGACCGGCGTAAAACTCGGCGACGAACAATTCGCGGCATCGGATGAATGGGAAAAGTCTGGTCAACTCGCGTTAGTTGGTATCGGCGTCGAGCCGGGGATGTCAAACGTCTTCGCGCGTTACGCCGTCGAACACCTCTTCAGCGAAGTCGACGAGTTGGGCACGCGGGACGGCGCGAACCTCATGGTGTTCGACGACGACGGCAACGAGATTTTTGCTCCTAGTTTCAGTATTTGGACGACGATCGAAGAATGTCTCAACCCGCCAGTCATATGGGAGAAAGACCGAGGGTGGTACACCACCCCGCCGTTCAGCGAACCCGAAGTCTTTGATTTCCCCGAAGGAATCGGGCCGGTCGAGTGCGTCAACGTCGAGCACGAAGAGGTGCTCATGATGCCGCGGTGGCTTCCGGCCAAACGTGTGACGTTCAAGTACGGTCTTGGCGACGAGTTCATCGGTGTTCTGAAAACCCTGCACGCCCTGCACCTCGATTCCAACGAGCCCCTTCGCGTTCGCAGCGCAAAAGGGCCGGTCGAGGTGTCCCCTCGCGATGTCGTCGCCGCAGCACTGCCTGATCCTGCAACCATCGGTCCCCGTATGAAAGGCAAAACCTGTGCAGGGGTGTGGGTCACGGGAAAGGGCAAGGACGGAAATCCCCGCGAGGTGTATCTGTACCACGTGTCCGACAACGAGTGGACGATGGCGGAGTACGACAGCCAATGCGTTGTCTGGCAGACAGCCCTCAACCCGGTGATTGCCCTCGAGTTGCTCGCGACCGGCAAATGGTCGGGTTCCGGAGTTCTCGGCCCTGAAGCATTCGATGCGTTGCCGTTCCTCGACCTCATGGCCGCCGCTGAATCCGATGGTGGGTACGGTCAGCCGTGGGGCATGCGCGAGCAATAACGGGTGGAGTCCGTTATGGACTAACTGGACTAATCACGATAAAATCTGATTATGTCCCGCCAAGTTAACGTGCACGAAGCAAAAACCCACTTCTCCAAGATCATCGCCGCGGTCGAAGCTGGGGAGGAAATCGTCGTCGCGCGCGCGGGAAAGCCGATAATCAAGCTTGTGAAAATTGATGAACAGCTCCCGCCGCCGATTGTGCCGGGTTTCGCGAACGACTTGTTGCCCGAGGTGTCCGACGAGGAGTGGAACGCGTTGAACGTCGAATTCAATTCGCTATTCCGTGACAAGAACTTCGACGTGTGACCCGCGCTTTCTTCGACACGCACGTCGCCTATTGGCTGGCAAAAGATCCCCATCGGTTGTCACCATCGCTCGTGGCGCGAATCAATCGGCACCATCAACGAGCGGTATCGAGCCTGTCGTTCGCGGAACTGGAGATAAAACACATCCTTGGTCGAGCACCCGAATTCGGAGACCTCAGTGAGCGCTTCGCCTCGATGGCAATCGAAATTGAACCGTTCGACTACACCGCTTCTCGATCCGTCGCCCGGTTTCCCACGCTGTTGCGCCACGACCCGTTTGACCGCATGATTTTCGCACAGGCCGCGTCGCGACCGAATACGACGTTCTTTACTGCAGACAAGACCCTGATTGGTCTCGGGCTGGACTGGGTTGTCGACGCCCGCGCATAAAAATCGGGACGCCACCCGAAGGTGACGCCCCGAAAGGGTAAGTCGAAACTTACTTGAGCGTGACGGTTCCGCCGGCTTCTTCGATAGCAGCCTTTGCCTTGTCAGCGGTCTCTTTGTTGGCGCCTTCGAGGATGGTCGCGGGTGCGCCATCAACGAGAGCCTTGGCTTCTCCGAGGCCGAGGTTCGTGAGTGCACGGACCTCTTTGATGACCTGGATCTTCTTGTCGCCAGCAGCTTCGAGGACGACGTCGAACGAGTCCTTCTCTTCTGCGGCGTCGCCGCCACCAGCGGCGCCACCGGCTGCGGGTGCAGCAGCAGCAACAGCAACGGGTGCAGCAGCGGTTACGTCGAATACCTCTTCAAACTTCTTGACGAAGTCCGAGAGTTCGATGAGCGAGAGCTCCTTGAATGCCTCAATGAGGGCATCGGTGCTGAGCTTAGCCATGATTGTCTCCTTGTTGTTTAGTTTGTCGAAAACGCGCTAGTTACGCGTTTTCCTGCTTCTGACGCAACGCGTCGACCGCGCGAACGGCCTGTGCGAGCGGTGCGTTGAACATGTATGCCGCGCCGAAGAGCGAGGACTTGACAGCTCCTGCAAACTTGGCAAGCAGGACCTCTCGTGTCTCGAGATCGGCGAGCTGGTTGACCTCGGCAGCAGTGAGGGGTGCTCCGTCGAAGAAGCCTCCCTTGATGACGAGATCTTTGTTTGCCTTGGCAAAGTCACGCAGGGACTTCGCAACGGTGACGGTGTCACCGTGAACGAAAGCGATAGCGGTCGGTCCGACGAGTTCGGCATCGAACGAGCTGATGCCTTCCGCGTTGAACGCCCGCTTGGCCAGCGTGTTCTTCACCACGGCGTACGACGCGTTCGCACGGATGTTTCCGCGCAGCTCTTTGAGCTGTGCGACCGTGAGTCCGCGGTACTCGGTGAGCAGTACACCGCTCGAGGTTCGGATCGACTCCGAAATCTCGGCGATTGTTGCTTCCTTGTTCGCCATGGTGCTCCTTGTGTTTGAATACGGAACCGACGACCGCGGGAAATGAAAAAACTCCGGCGCAAACGCACGGAGTCAAACAGCTTTCGCTGGGGAACTTCATTCGCCTGCGCGGGTCCTCACCGGGGTGAGACTTCGGTTTCCAACTTGCGTTCGAAACAACCAGCGGTCTTCGGTTCCTTTAGATTACACGGCGGAAGCCCAGCCGCGCAAATCAGCCGACAATCAGGCGGGGGATAGCCACAACAAATCTCGTGTTTCCCGGTGCGCTTTCAACCACGATAGTTCCCTTGTGGGCTCGAACGAGTCCTTCCACAATCGCAAGCCCGAGTCCAGTAGAGCCCGTGGCGCGGGCGCGCGAGGTGTCGGCGCGGGCGAACCGTTCGAACAGGGAACCGCGAATTTCGTCGGGAATCCCTGGCCCGTTATCGGCGACGGTGACCACGACCGATTCGGGCGTCACCTCCACACTGGTGGACACGATGGTTCCTGCTGGGGTGTGGGTGCGGGCATTGGCCAGCAGGTTAACAAGAACTTGATAGAACCGATCACGATCCGCCAAAATCGTTGCGCCGCGAGCCGTTTTGATTTTCCAGGTGTGCGTTGGACCAGCAACCATCGCATCGGCGACCGCGTCTTTCGCCAATGTGGACAGGTCCACCGGTGTCAAGGCAAAGTCCCGACCTTCATCGAGTCGAGCGAGCAACAGGAGGTCTTCGACCAGCGCGGTCATTCGGATCGATTCCGATTCGATTCGATCGAGCGAGTGGCGCAGGTCGGGGCTCATGTCCATGTTCTGACTACGAGTCAGTTCCGAATATCCCCGAATCGCGGTGAGGGGTGTGCGAAGTTCGTGGCTTGCGTCCGCAACAAACTGACGAACTTTGGCTTCGCTGTTTCGGCGGACAGTGAGGGCCTCGTCGACGTTGTCGAGCATGTGGTTGAACGCTCGCCCCAATTGCCCGGCCTCGGTGTCGGGTTCGTCGACCACAACTCGTTCGGTCAGAGCGGCATCACCGACAGCGAGGTTCATTCCCGAAACCCGCTGGGCGGTTTCGCGCATTCGCTCTAGCGGTCGAAGTGCGATGTCAACGCCCTTTCGGCCCGCGAACACAACCACCGCAACGACCCCGATAATCAGCGCGAGTAGGAACCCTCCGATTCGTGAGACCAAACGGTCGATTGTGTTAGTTGGTAAACCCATCACGATAGTTGCGCCACGGGAGGTTCCTACAGCGGCCATCCGATAAGCACCCGATTCACGGATGCGAACATCCCGGATTCCTGTCCCCCAACCCGTGGCGGGAATGTCCCGAAGTTGGGCCGGACTGAACGTTTGCGCCGCCGCACGGTTATCGAGATACACCGCCGTTACCTCGTTGTTTCCGTCGACGGCGGCGAGCACCGTGCCGACGGTGATTCCGGGTCCGGCGAGCCGGTCACCAAACTCACCCCGGCCTTGACCCGCCGCATTGAAGCGCTGTGCGGCCGAAATGAGTTCCTCGTCGAGTTGACCAACCATGTAAACCCGAACGCCCACCATCGTCGCTCCACCGATTGCAAGACCCGCGGCCGCCGTCAACGCAGCACTCGATGCGATGAGTCGCTTGCGTAGTGGCCAACCGGTGAACATCGGTTACTCCGCCGGGCGCAAAACGTATCCGACGCCGCGAACGGTGTGAATCATTGCCGGTCCGAGTGTGTCGATTTTCTTTCGAAGATACGAAATGTAAATCTCGACAATCGACGAACGCCCGCCGAAATCGTATGACCAGACGCGATCCAGAATCTGCGCTTTGGACAGGACCCGCTTGGGGTTTCGCATGAGGTACCGCAGCAGTTCAAACTCGGTGGCCGTGAGTTCGACGCGAACGTCACCTCGGAAGACTTCGTAGGTTTCCTCGTTGAGTACGAGATCGCCGACCACGATTTCGGGGTCTTCTCGCACTTCGCTTGCAAGAATGGAGCGGCGGACTATGCCGCGAATACGTGCGACCAATTCTTCGACCGAAAAAGGCTTGGTGACGTAATCGTCGCCACCCGCGGTCAAGCCCACGACACGATCGGCGATGGCGTCCTTGGCCGTGAGGAACAGGACGGGAACATCGGCGTTATCGGCACGAATTCGACGCATGACCTCGAGTCCATCGAAATCCGGAAGCATGATGTCAAGAACGATGATGTCGGGGTTGAAATCCTTTGCTTCGGCAACAGCCGCGTGTCCACTCGCCGCGGTTCGCACCTCGAACTTTTCATAGCGAAGCGCCATCGAAACGAGCTCTGAGATGGCCGGTTCGTCGTCGACAACGAGAGCCCGAACGGGCTTGCCATCCGGTTTGACGAGTGCAGTGTTTTCCGTGGTCACTCTTCCAGTGTCCTCAGTTTCCTATGAATTTACCCAATGCGGTCTGTATTTCGAATGTGAAACGCACAAACGCCCCGACCGAAGCCGAGGCGTTTGTGCGCGAAACGAACTTAGAGTGCGCTGACGTCGAGCGGGATGCCCGGACCGAACGTCGTCGAAATCGTCGCTTTCTGGATGTAGCGGCCCTTAGCCGATGACGGCTTCACGCGCTGAACCTCGTCGAGCGCAGCGCGGAAGTTGTCTCCGAGCTGGTCGGCCGAGAACGATGCTTTGCCAACAATGAAGTGCACGTTCGAGTGCTTGTCAACGCGGAATTCGATCTTTCCACCCTTGATTTCGGTCACAGCCTTCGCCGGGTCCGGCGTGACCGTTCCGGTCTTGGGGTTCGGCATGAGGTTTCGGGGTCCGAGGACTTTACCGAGACGACCGACCTGGCCCATGAGTTCGGGGGTCGAGACGGCTGCATCAAACGACGTGTAACCGCCAGCAACCTTGTCGATGAGCTCAACTCCGCCCACCTCGTCGGCTCCGGCGGCAAGAGCGGCCTCGGCCGCGGCGCCCGTCGCAAAGACGATGACGCGGGCGGTTTTACCCGTGCCGTGAGGAAGCATGACGGTTCCACGAACCATCTGGTCGGACTTGCGAGGGTCGACGGCAAGCTTCAGCGCGACCTCGACGGTCGAGTTGAACTTTGCCGAACCGGTCTGCTTTGCGATGTCAACCGCTTCGACCGGCGAATAAAACTTGCCCTCTTCGAGAAGGGCGACGGCGGCGTTGTACGCCTTGGATTTCTTAGCCATGATGTGTTTTCTCCTTCAGAGAATCGCGGTGTCGTGAGCCTGGCGGCTCTCCCGCTAGTGAAAAGTGGTTATTCGACCGTGATGCCCATAGAGCGGGCGGTGCCGGCGATGATCTTCTCGGCGGCCTCGACGTCGTTGGCGTTGAGGTCAACCTGCTTCTGCTCGGCAATCGAGCGCAACTGGTCCTTGGTCAGCTTCGCGACCTTGACCGTGTGCGGCGTCGATGATCCTTTGGCGACTCCGGCAGCCTTCTTGATGAGCTCAGCTGCGGGTGGGGTCTTGAGGATGAACGTGAACGAACGGTCCTCGTACACCGTGATCTCGACGGGAATAACGTTTCCACGCTTGTCCTGCGTTGCGTTGTTGTACGCGGTGCAGAACTCCATGATGTTGACACCGTGCTGACCAAGAGCCGGACCGATGGGCGGAGCGGGGTTCGCCGCGCCAGCCTGGATCTGGAGCTTGATGAGGCCGGTGACCTTCTTCTTTGCTGCCATTTTCTTTCCTTACTGTCGTGCGTGACGGGTGTCACGCGCTCCCACTCCGGCGCCTTGTGCGTCGGGTGGTAATTCTGGTTACTGCTTTTCCACCTGGCTGAAGGTGAACTCGACGGCCGTGTCGCGACCGAAGACGTTGATGAAAATCGAGAGCTTGCCGGAATCGAGGTGAATCTCGTGGATGGTTCCCTGAAGCCCAGCGAACGCGCCTTCCTTGATGCCGACGGTTTCGCCGACCTCGAAGTCGGTCGTCACCGTGATGTCGCGCTTGCCCGCCGTCTTGAGCCCGCCAGCCGAACGTGCGCCTTCGATTGGCGCTTCCGTCTTGAGCATGTCAAACGCATCCTGGTGCGAGAGCGGAATCGGGTTGTGGGCGTTGCCGACGAATCCCGTGACACCGGGGGTGTGACGAACCGTCGACCACGAGTCTTCGTTGAGGTTCATGCGAACCAACACATACGAGGGTACGCGAACGCGCGTGACGAGCTTGCGCTGACCGTTCTTAATATCAACGATGTCCTCGAGCGGGACGGCAACCTCAAAGATGTCGTCCTGCATGTTCATCGCGAGAACGCGGTTTTCAATATTGGTCTTGACCTTCTTCTCGTAACCCGCGTAGGAGTGGACGACGTACCAGTTGCCTGGCTTGCGACGAAGTTCCTTTTTGAAGTCCGCGTAGGGGTCTTCTTCGGGTTCAGCCGGAGTCTCTGAAGCACCGTCGTGTTCGGCGGTGACGGCGGCTTCGTCGTGGGTCGCTTCATCCGCGGCGATTGCTTCGGCAGCCGAGTCAATGTCCAGAGCGTCGTCAACAATCGCATCCGCTTCGGGGTCAACCGCGTCGGAAAGAGCCTCCAGCGCCGAGTCGATGTCGGATTCACCATCGGTGACCTCGTGCATCGCAAGTTCCTCTGCGGGGATCACCGAGTCGGTGTCGGCGGCAAGCGAGTTGCCCTCTTGCGCCTCGTCCTCTTCGGAGGACTGTTCGGCGGCAGCCGAGAGGTCGATGTCGTCAAAATGGTTTTCGGTCACGTCGATTAATCCTTTATTCCTAGTTGGACCACGGGAGAGTGCCGTTACCGAAAACAAAACCCGTCAGGGTTCCGATCACGACGTCAAGACCCGAGATGAGAGTCATCATGATGATGACGAATACGAGAACAACCGAGGTGTAGGTGACGAGTTCCTTGCGGGTCGGTGTGACGACCTTGCGGAGCTCGATGACAACTTCACGCATGAACTGCGCAATACGGCCGAAAATGCTCTTCTTCCGCTCGCCACGCTCGGCGGCGGCTGCGGGAGTGATTTCGTCAGTCACGGTGTTGCCTTTCGGTTTAATGTGGATGCCGGTGGCCCGACATTCGCAGGGCGGACAGGACTCGAACCTGCAACCTGCGGTTTTGGAGACCGCTGCTCTACCAATTGAGCCACCGCCCTGTGCGTGAACACCAACTTCGCCATTTGCCTGATGGCACGACGAAGCATGGTGTTTGGCACCAAAAATCAAGTGTATGTCAGCAAAGCCCATTCTCCAAAGCGAGGTCCTCCCGCAAAATGAAGACTATTCTGGATGCGTGACTGAACCGAAAAAACGAGTGTCCACGCGCATTAGCGCAATTGCCGAAAGCGCGACCTTGAAGGTCGATGCGAAAGCCAAGGCCCTCAAGGCCGAGGGCCGGGCCATCATTTCGTACGGCGCGGGCGAGCCCGACTTCGCCACACCGGAACACATCGTCGAGGCGGCAGTCGCCGCGGTCATCGACCCCAAGAACCATCGGTACACACCGGCTGCTGGCTTACCCGAATTGCGCGAAGCGATCGCTCAGAAAACCCGCCGTGATTCAGGAATTGCCGTCTCGGCTTCCCAGGTCATCGTCACGAACGGCGGCAAGCAAGCGGTCTATCAGGCATTCCAGGCGCTACTCGACGAGGGCGACGAGGTCATTGTGCCCACTCCGTTTTGGACGACCTACCCAGAGGTGATCGCTCTTGCGGGCGGTGTCGCAGTCGAGGTGTTCGCGGGGGCGGACACCGAGTACCTCGTGACTGTCGAACAACTCGAAGCGGCCCGAACCCCGAAAACCAAGGTGTTGCTGTTCGTGTCGCCCTCGAACCCGACCGGAGCGACCTACAACTTCGAACAGACCCGAGCGATCGGACAGTGGGCTCTCGATAACGGTTTGTGGGTTATCTCAGACGAGATTTACCAGAACCTGGTCTACGACGGTGACCACGCGGTGTCGATTCTCGAGGCGGTCCCCGAACTGGCGAACCAGGCAATTCTCGTCAACGGTGTCGCAAAGACCTACGCAATGACCGGGTGGCGTCTCGGCTGGATGGTCTCGCCCGCCGATGTCACGGCCGCGGCCGCCAACCTGCAGTCACACCTCTCGAGCAACGTGTCCAACATCTCGCAGCGGGCCGCGATTGCGGCGCTCAACGGCGACCAGTCGGTCGTGGACGACATGAAGAAAGCGTTCGCTCGTCGGCGTGAGGTAATGGTCGCCGAACTGTCCAAAATCGACGGATTCATCGTGCCCAACCCGGGCGGCGCGTTCTATGTGTACGCCGACGTCACGGCGTTGCTGGGTCGCGAGTGGGGCGGTCAGCGGATCGACTCGACCCTCCAACTGGCCGACTACATTCTCGACACGGCCGAAGTCGCGGTCGTTCCCGGCGAGGCGTTCGGTCCGAGCGGCTATCTGCGATTCGCCTACGCGCTGGGCGACGACGAGTTGCTCGAGGGACTCCAGCGACTTCAGAAACTGTTCGCCTAGTCGAAACCGATCATCGTCGGTTCGGGTTCAAGCACGACCCCGAACGTGTCGTGAACGCGTATTGTCACAAATCGCGCCAATTCGAGCACCTGGTCTGCCGTGGCATTACCGCGGTTGATGATTGCCAGGGTGTGTTTGCTCGACAGCGCCGCTTCGCTTCCCGCGAGGGAAAAACCCTTGGCGATGCCCGCTCGTTCGATGAGCCACGCGGCGCTCAGTTTCACTCCAGCCGGCTCGGTGTCGAAGTCGGCAAAGTCGGGTTCGATTCCCAGCGGAACGATGAGTGGTGCCCGCTCGGTTCGAAGCGAGAAACGCGGGGCGTCCGCCGGCAACGACCGCGACAACTCCTCGGACACGATGGGATTTGTGAAGAACGATCCGACGCTGACCGAATCGGGGTCGTCGCTGATCACCATCCCCTTGCTCGCGCGCAGTTCGAGGACCGCGCGGCGGATTTCGGCGAGCGCCACGGTCGCCCCCAGCGGAACACCGAGTGCGTTTGCGAGCTGTTCGAACTGAATCGGGGTCGAGGTTTCCGACGGTGTCAGCGCGAAGGTCACCGACACGACGAGACCGTCGAGGCCATCCTTTAGTGACGACTGCCGATACCCGAAGTTCAGTGCGTCTGGACGAAGTGTGACCACATCGCCTCGTCTCGGCGGAACGAACTGCAGCGACTCAAAGGTGTCGGCGAGTTCGGCGCCGTACGCGCCGATGTTCTGAATCGGGGCTCCACCGACGGTTCCGGGGATTCCGCTCAGCGCTTCGAGCCCCGCTAGCCCGTTGGCCACCGTCCATTCGACCAGTGCGTCCCAGGGTTCGCCCGCCTGGGCGGTGACCAGCACTCGGTCTCCGTCGATGTGACGGTCGATTCCCCGTGTCGTGACATGAATCACGGTTCCGTCGAACGGTTCGTCGGACACCACGATGTTCGATCCACCGCCCAGAATTAGCCACGGTTCGCGTGCCGAACTGACGTCACGGAAGGTTTCAATGAGATCGGCACGTGTTGTGGGCTCACGGAAATCCGAGATCGATCCCCCGACACGCAGTGTCGTGAGGTCGCGGAATTCTGCGGTGTTAGTCAAAAACGACCTGAACCTGGGCTTTACCGAGAACGGTTTCGCCGCCGAAGGTTACCGTGAGGTCGAATCGGACAGCGTCATCCATGACGGACCCGACCTTCGTTTCGACCGTTACGTCTGCGCCTTTCGTTGCGTCGACAAGCACGGGACGCGTGAAGCGAACGCCGTAATCGATGACGCGGCCCTTGGTTTCCAAAAACTCGAGCACGGGCTGAATCGCGAGTCCCATCGTCAACATCCCGTGAGCGAGAACTCCCGGAAGTCCAACCGACTGGGCGATGTCGTCGCGATAGTGGATGGGGTTGAAGTCGCCACTCGCGCCCGCATAACGAACGAGCGCTCCGCGGTCGAGGTGGATGGTGTTTGTGGTGACCACGTCACCGACGGTGAGTCCCGATGTCATGCGGATTCGTCTCCTCGGACGACCAGCGTGGAAATCGCGGTGACGACGTGGTCACCCGTCGCATCGGTCATCACGCTTTCAGAGGTGACCATCGAGTGTCCGCCGAGGGTCTTGACGCTCGTCACCGACAACGTCGCCGTGAGTTCGTCACCCGCCACAACGGGACGTGAATAGGTGAATCGCTGGTCACCGTGGACAACACGAGAGAAATCGATGTTGGCGTCGGGTTCGGCGAGCAACTGAGCGAGCGTGAGTTCCTGAACGACGACGGGAAAGGTCGGCGGTGCGACGACGTCGGCGTGGCCAGCCGCGCGCGCAGCGGTGGCGTCCAGATAGATGGGGTTGGTCGCAAAAACGGCTCGTGCGAACTCACGCACCTTCTCTCGACCCACAACGTACGGGCCGACGGGCGAGAACTCTCGCCCCACCAAATCAGGGTTCACGGACATAGCCCCAGTCTACAAACGCGAGCGCTAGACGGGGTCGAGGAGGTGCGGACCGTTCCCGGTCAGTGGCGCGACCTCGTGAACGAGGAGTGCGCTTGCAACAGGTCGAGACCGCGCTACGGCGTCGTCGACGAACGACTGGTCTGCCGTCGTCTCGCGGTTCAGCCACCAGTCCCAATCCTCGGAGGCAAGAACGACGGGAGTTCGATTGTGAAGCCACGCGATCGGCTCGGGCGCCTCCATCGTCAGAATTGTCGCGGTGAGCACCCACTCGCTCGACGGGTCCGCCCGCCACCACGAATACAGGGCAGCAAACGCGAGCTCGCCTGCCGGCGAGGTCACCGCGTGTGGCGTCTTGATTTTTCCCTCGGTCAACCACTCGTAATAGGCATCGGCGGGAAGGATCGCGCGTTGATGTCCGACGGAACCGCGAAAGGTGGGTTTCTCGGTCACGGTTTCGCTGCGGGCGTTGAAGGTCGGGTATTTGAGCGTGAGACTGTCGGCGTAGGGCGGCACGAGCGACCACCGCGCGGTCGTCACGAGTCGCGCGCGGTCGTCGCGTTTCTCGACCACAATCGGCACGGACGTCGTCGGGGCGATATTCCACGACGGGCGCATTTCAACGTCGGCGATTTCGTCCGCGTGGAAATAGCGTCCGAGGTCTTCACCGCTGAGCGTCGAGGCGTACCGGCCGCACATCTAAATCTCGCTGTCGACCGCTCCGCGCTGGGCGACGAGCAGACCCCACCACGTTCCAATCGCAACGTGCTCGGGGTGAGACTGATATGTCGCGAGTGCTTCACGTGACTCGTGAATGGAAATCAGGGCGACATCGAAGTTCGATTCGGCGTCGCGGACATCCGGTGTCAGGGCAACGCTCAGGAGTCCCGGCACAACTCCGACGAGAGCCTGGAGCTCGGTGCCGAATCGTTTGAGTGCGGCCGCGCGTTCGGCGTCGTCCAGGTCGATGAGTCTCCACATCACAACATGTTGAATCACAGCAGTTCCTTTTCTATCGCGGCCCGAAAGTCGTTCGCATCCACACGCCACGTTGCGTGTCGACGACCGTTGACAACGACGATCGGAATGTCGTTCTTCATGGTTTCAAACATCTCGGCGTCGTCCAAAATGTTGTGCTCGACGAATTCCGTTTCCGGAAAGTCGTCGAGCACGGAACTTACGATCGCTCGAGCATCGTCACACAGATGGCAACCGGGCTTCCCCATCATTTCGACAGTGACGCGGGCCATCGGAATTGCGGACGACTACTTCTTGTTGCGACGCTGGTGGCGAGTCTTGCGAAGCAACTTGCGGTGCTTCTTTTTCGCCATACGCTTGCGGCGCTTCTTAATAACGGAACCCATAAGACACCTTTACCTGGTCCGACCGATTGGTCGGCAAATGGACAATAACGTCCAGTCTAGTGCGACTTCGGCGGCCACGGGTCCCTGAGGGTCATCTCGCACAGTAGGAGGTTGACGAGATGACCCTTTTCCTCAGATTAAGGCGTTTCGGCAGGAGCCGGCACCGGGCGGCCGCCATCCGGCCCACCCTTGTGTTGACCAGCCTGATCGCCGTTCGGTCCACCCTTGTGTTGACCAGCCTGATCGCCGTGTCCGCCGCCATCGCGGTCACGGTCACGATCGCGTTCTCCGCCGTGTCCGCCTTGAGGTCCGAACTCACCGGAACCATTGGACTGTCCTGCGGCGAAGTCGCCGCCACGGGGACCGTCGGTGACGTGTCCGATCGCGGCACCGGCCGCGAAGGTTGCGCCGAGTGCGAGGACTCCGCCGGCAATCCACCCTGCGGTGACCAGCTTCTTTCGATTGATGGTGACCGTCGGTTCGACGGTGCCTTCTTTCTTAACCATGTGAGACATCCTTTCGGTTCGTGTGTTTCACATGACCACTGTCTCTCTCGCATCTTGACGTTCCCTGTGCGCTTCCTGTGCGTCTTCTGAGAATTTAGTGACCGAGTTCGCGGGCCATTTCCTCGGCGCGGGCGAGTGCGGCTTCGGCCGCAGCACGATAAATCTCGGCGAGGTGAGCGTCGTCGAGCACGGCGATTGCGCGCTCGGTCGTTCCATTCGGGCTCGTCACGCGCCTGCGTAGTTCGGCTGGTCCGACGTCCGACACATCCAGCAGAGCCGTTGCGCCGGCGAACGTTTTCTCGACGAGATGACGAGCATGCTCGTCACTGAATCCAAGCTCGCGGGCCGCGGTCGTCCACTGTTCCATCGCGTGGAAGACATAGGCGGGGCCGGATCCCGAGATGGTGCTCAGAGCGTTGATTCGGTCTTCGGGAAGTTCGAGAACCCACCCGACGAGTTCGAAGACGGCACGAGCACGAGCCATGTGGGCAGCGGTTGCACGAGACCCCGCGGAAACTCCCGTCACTCCTTTGCCGACCAGAGCGGGGGTGTTGGGCATCGAGCGCACGACGGGGTTCGGCACAACCGATTCCATCGTCGCGGTAGTGATTCCCGCTGCAACCGAAACGACGAGAGCGTCGGGGTCGAGGGCATCGGCGATGTCGTCGAGCAGGGCGATCACGCCACCGGGCTTCACCCCGACAATCACGAGAGACGCACCCTCGACCGCCCACCGGTTCGCACCCGGGTCAGATTCGGTCGACCGTGACTCAACGCCCGGGCGGTTTGCCGTCGACGTTCGAGTGGTGGCGCGCACGGACGCGGCTGGAGCCGCGGCGCGCAGGCCGTCGAGAATCGCCCCGCCCATCGACCCCGTCCCGAGGAATGCAAAGGTTTCCGACATGGTGCCAGCGTATTATGGCAACAGGCGCAACAGGCGCCTTCTGAAAGGAAACACCGTGACCAGCGTTCTCCCCCTCATCACCGAATCCTTTGTCCTCATCCACCTCACGGGAATGGCAATTCTCGTCGGAGCGTTCATTCTCCACATGCGCTCGAAGGACAACTTTCCCTTTCGCATCATGGTGTGGGGCGCGTCAATTCAATTGGCCACCGGCACAATCCTCGTCGGGCTCGCGTACGCGGGCGACGACGCACCCGACAACCTCAAGATCACGATCAAGTTTCTGCTTGCAACCGGCGCGTTGATCGCCGCGGTTCTGGGCGCAAAGCGCCAGTCAACCGGCGAAAAGAAGCTCCAGCCGTTCTTCCACACCGCGGGGGGCTTCGCGGTCATCAGCCTCGTCATCGCCGTTCTTTGGAACGTCGAACTCTACGTCTAGTCGCGCAGGCGGCCGAAGAACTCGGTCAACAGCGCAGAACACTCGTCGGCTCGAACACCCCCGACGACTTCGTTGACTCGAGCTGGGAGCGTCCGTGTTCGAAGCACATCGGTGACGCTGCCGGCCGCCCCCGCCTTGTCGTCCCACGCGCCGAAAACGACCTTCGAGATGCGGGAATTGAGAATCGCGCCCGCGCACATCACACACGGTTCGAGTGTGACGACCAGAGTGTGGTCGGTCAGGTTCCACGTGCCCGTTGCCGCCGCCGCATCGCGTAACGCGACGACCTCGGCGTGTGCGGTCGGATCCCCTGTCAATTCGCGCTCGTTTCGACCGCGGCCGACGATCGCACCATCCGGCGAAAGCACGACGGCTCCGACGGGCACGTCGTTCGACTCCAACGCGATCCGCGCGAGTCGAAGCGCCTCGTCCATAGCGCCGAAAGCCTCGGTCATCTGCCACTCCATTCGATAGATTGAAGCCTATGCGAGTCATAGTTGCCGATCACCCACTCATCACCCACAAGCTCACGATGCTGCGTGACAAGACCACGCCGTCGTCGACTTTTCGCACGCTCGCCGACGAACTCATGACGCTTCTCGCGTACGAGGCGACTCGGGACGTCCGCGTGGTCCCTCACCACATCGAGACGCCGGTCGCACCGACCGAAGGCGTGATTCTCGCGGAACCACATCCGCTCATCGTCCCGATCCTGCGAGCCGGACTCGGGATGCTCGACGGACTGTTGCGCTTGATGCCCAGCGCGGAAACGGGATTCCTCGGGATGGTTCGCGACGAGACGACCCTGCAGCCCAGCGTCTACGCCGAGCGCCTCCCCGCGAACCTCACCGGTCGCCAGTGCTACGTGCTCGACCCGATGCTTGCAACCGGCGGATCGCTCATCGCCGCGATTGATTTCATGTTCGAGCGTGGCGCGACCGACGTCACCGCCGTCTGCCTGCTCGGGTCACCCGAGGGCGTTGCCGCTGTCGAGAAGGCTGTTGGCGACCACGACGTCACTCTCGTCCTCGGTGCACTGGACGAAAAGCTCAACGAGCACGGGTACATCGTGCCCGGACTCGGTGATGCTGGCGACCGTCTCTACGGCGTCGCGGGCTAAACGGTAAAATATCGGGATGCCTGACAACGCCCAGAATCCCGCGCAAATTCGCGGTTTTGCGGTGTACGTCGGGGTCGACGAAGCGAGCGCCCTCGCCGCCGGTACCTCCATTTCAGAAATAGTCGACGCAGTTCGTAACGTCGTCACGACGGCGGTTCCTGGCACCGAATCGCACGCCGCGGTCGCATACGCTCCAGAAAGCCAGCGGGGAAAGAACCTCGACATTGTCCGCTTGGCACTGCGCGAACCGCGCGCCGTTGCCGAACTGCTTCCACCGAAACCGGTCGCTGCGACGAACGGGGTCACGATCGACCTTTCGCGGAAACGCGTGGTCATCAACGGTGAGGTTGCGCCGCTCACGTATAAAGAGTTCGAACTGCTGCAGTTCCTTGTCCTGCGTGAAGCCATCACCGTTGACCGTTCGGACATGATTGACACGCTGTGGGCAGCGAGCGACGTCGATCGGCCCAACAGTCGAACAATCGACGTGCACGTCCGACGGCTTCGTTCCAAACTTGAGCCGTTCGAAGACATCGTGCGCACCGTCCGCGGGGTCGGCTACCGATTCGATCGCCACGCCGACGTCACCATCAACTTTGGAACGGGCCGCTCGCCCGACATCTACTAGGCGGCGTGATGAACACATCTTTGGTCTGGTTGCGCGACGACTTACGTCTTGCCGACAATCCCGCGCTCAACGCGGCGGTGCAGACCGGTGGCCGGACCGCCGTGCTCTATGTGCTCGACGACGAATCCCCCGAAGTTCGCCCGATTGGTGCGGCGTCACGCTGGTGGCTCCACCACTCGCTTCGCCAGCTGCAGCAGGACCTCGCGGCGCTCGGCGGGATGCTCATTCTTCGGCGGGGTGCCGCCCGAGACGTCGTTCCTGCCGTCGTTGCCGAGGTCGGCGCAACGAGCGTCCACTGGAACCGGCGCTACGGGTCGACCCGCGCGATTGACACTGAACTAAAGGTCTCGCTTCCCGATGCGCACAGTTACACCGGCTCGTTGTTACACGACCCGTGGTCGGTAACGACCGGTGCCGGAACGCCGTTCAAGGTGTTCACGCCGTTCTGGAAG
>JAIOXB010000034.1 GCA_021741825.1 Microbacteriaceae bacterium | reverse complement strand
CGCCAAACGGGCCTAGATATGTCGAACAAGTACAAGGAAACGTCGACGGGCGGCCTGGCCGTCAACGTCGTCGAGTGCTAACTAGAAGGCGAACGCGTAGGCAAGCAGCGCCGCGTAGGCGAGGCTCGTCCACACCGTTAGTTTCAGCACGAGAACGTACTCGCGCGCAGTCGTCGCCGCCCAGGTAATGAGCAACGCGGGTGCGGCGATAAACAGAGCGAAGTACGTCCAACCCGCCGAGATCAGAATCAACGAGAAGTAGACGAGGATTCCGAACGGTGCGAGAACGAGAAGCGTGTACAAGACACGTCCGAGCCAGAGCGGAATCCGGGTTGCGAGCGTCCGCTTGCCCGCGGCGATGTCGGTGGCGCGGTCGCGCACATTGTTGATGTGCAGAACCGCCATCGAGAACAGTCCCATCGCGACGCCGGCGAGGATGCTGTCGATCCAGACCGCCTGCACGAGGAGGAACGCCGTCCCGGTGGTCGCGACGAGTCCGAAGAAAATGAAGACCATGATTTCACCAAGGCCCGAGTAACCGTAGGGCTTTGTGCCACCGGTGTAGAACCAGGCGGCCGCGATAGCAGCAGCGCCGACGGCGGGCAGCCACCAGACCTGCGTGAGGACGGTGACGCCGAGTCCCGCGAGCGCGGCAACGCCGAAAAAGATGAATGCGGCGAGTCGAACCTGTTTGGCCGGAGCAGCGCCGGAAGCCGTGAGCCGAGTGGGGCCGACGCGGTGGGTGTCCGTTCCGCGAATGCCGTCCGAATAGTCGTTGGCGAAGTTCACGCCGATTTGCAGCGCGAGCGCGACGATGAAACAGAGGCCGACGACCGACAGAGGCAGGATGTCCCACGGGTTGATGTCGTCGAGCAGGAACTGCAGGATCGCGACTCCCCACCCCAACAGCACCGGCGCGACCCCGAGACCGAGCGTCGAGGGTCGAGCGGCAGAAACCCAGTCGCCGAACTTCGCGGGGCGAACGGTTGCCTGAGCCTGTGCGCCGTGCGCGACGATTTTCTGGGTGCCGGGTCGACCGCTTCGGTTACCGGACGGACGCTTCTTTTTCGAGCTACGAGTTGCCATGGGGTAATTCTACGATTCGTCCTTCGTCACCAGTTCCTGCAACGCGCGTCGATCGATTTTCCCCGATGGCAATCGCGGCAGTTCCGGCACCGTGACAAATCGATAGGGACGGGCAGCTTTCGACAATTCCCGTTCGATGAGGTCACGCACAACCTCCCGATCGAGGTCAGACGTCGACACGAGCGCGGGAGCCTGGCCCCACTTTTCGTCCGTGAACCAACTCGCTACGGCGTCAAGCCCTGCGGATTCGAGCACGCGGTCGATGTCCCCGAGCGAAACCTTGATTCCGCCCGTGATGATGATGTCGTCCATTCGCCCGAGAATTGCCAGTTCGCCGTCCGTCAACTCTCCGACATCGGTGGTGTTCCACCATCGCGTTCCGTCGTCGACCTGAAAGCTCGTCGCGGTCAGTTCCGTATCGCCGTGATACTCGTCGGCGAGGCTCGACGTGGCGATGATCACGCGACCGTCCTCCGCGATGCGAACGCGAGTGTCCCCGATGGGTCGGCCGTCATAGACGACGCCGCCCGCGGTTTCGGCTGACCCGTAGGTTTTCGTCACGCGAATTCCCAGGGCGGTCGCACGGTCGATGAGCCCGCCGGGGATTGCTTGACCGCCCACCAAAATTCGAGAAAAGCGTCGGAGCGCGTCGCGGGCATCGGTGTCTCCTTCGGCGAGATCCACCAGTCGAACCAGCTGCACGGGCACCAGTGCCGTGAACCAGGTCCCGTCAGCGAGGCGGGCCGCCAACTGCGCGAATTCGCGGGCATCGAACGGCTCGCGGCGGGCGTCGACAAGCGAGGTTTCGGCGACGAGGGATCGAACGACGACCATGATTCCCGCGATGTACGAGAGGGGAAGGGCGAGAACCCACCCGCCCTCTCCGATTTCGCCAGTGGTGGCGCGGGCCGAGGCAATCAGGGCCGAGCCCGACAAACGCACCCGTTTCGGTCGCGCGGTCGAACCGCTCGTTTCGACCGTGATGCCGTTGGTCAACGCGTCTCGAATTGGCTCGAGTTCGTGTTCGGGTAGTTCCGAAAGAGTCACGGTCAGATCTGCCAGGGGAAGGCGCCCCACTGCGGGTCGCGCTTCTCGAGGAAGGCGTCGCGGCCTTCGACCGCTTCGGAGGTTCCGTAGGCAAGGCGCGTCGCTTCGCCCGCGAACACCTGCTGACCGACCAGTCCGTCGTCGACCGCGTTGAACGCGAACTTGAGCATGCGAATCGCCGTCGGGCTCTGGGCGAGAACCTTGCGCGCCCACGCGATTCCCGTCGATTCAAGTTCGCTGTGCGCGACGACCGCGTTCACAGAACCGATATCGTGGGCCCGCTGCGCGTCGTATTCGTCGGCGAGGAAAAACACTTCACGCGCAAACTTTTGACCGACCTGGCGCGCGAAATATGCGCTGCCGTAGCCGGCGTCGAACGAACCGACCGTCGCATCGGTTTGCTTAAAGCGGGCGTGTTCGCGGCTCGCAATCGAGAGGTCGCACACGACGTGGAGAGAGTGCCCCCCGCCGGCCGCCCAGCCAGGAATAAGGGCGATGACAACCTTGGGCATAAAACGAATGAGGCGCTGGACCTCGAGGATGTGAAGGCGTCCGCTGCGAGCGCCGTCGATCGTGTCCGCGGTCTCGCCGTCGGCGTACTTGTAGCCGTCTGCGCCGCGCACGCGCTGGTCGCCCCCGGAACAAAACGCCCAGCCGCCGTCCTTCGCGCTCGGGCCGTTCCCGGTCAACAACACGACACCCAGCCGGGGGTTGAGACGTGCGTCATCAAGCGCGCGATACAGCTCGTCGACGGTGTGTGGTCGGAAGGCGTTGCGTACCTCGGGGCGATTGAACGCGATTCGCGCAATGCCCTGATCGGCGGACTGGTGGTAGGTCACGTCGGTCAGGTTCTCGAATCCGGGCACAACGGTCCACTGGGTCGAGTCAAAGAGGTCGCTGACGGCATTTGTCATACGTTCAGGCTATAACTTCACGGATATGTTTGAGTCATGAGGCATCCCACCGTCGACGAGCTTCTCGCCAACGTGCGGGTCGTGGCGC
Organism: Microbacteriaceae bacterium; assembly: GCA_021741825.1. Classification (GTDB taxonomy): domain Bacteria; phylum Actinomycetota; class Actinomycetes; order Actinomycetales; family Microbacteriaceae; genus MWH-TA3. Next base: position 6,670 of record JAIOXB010000034.1, on the reverse strand, counting down.
TTCCGATGCGAACGCGGTTTCGCGGTCTCGACGTGCGAGAGACGATGCTCATAGCCGGTTCGACCCCGTCGTCATGGGGCGAATTCGCCGCGTTCACCGAATACGACGACGCCGAGTCCGCTCCGTGGCTCGCGTGCGCGATCGAACAGGCCTGGAATCAACTTCCCAGCATCGAGGAACGGCCCGTGTTTCGCGAGGTCGTTCGGGCCAACGCCACACTGCCCGCGGTGGACGCGTCCGATGTCGCGACGATTCTCGAGCGATTCGGTGATTTCCGGACAGTCAAGGTGAAGGTTGCCGAACCAGGTCAAGCCCTCGAGGACGACATCGCGCGAGTTCGCGCCGCTCGCAATTTCGTCGGTGCGGCCGGTCGGGTTCGAATCGACGCGAACGGTGGCTGGAACGTTGACGAAGCGGAACATGCCATTCGCGCACTAGAGCAGTTCGACCTCGAATACGTCGAACAGCCCTGCATGAGCGTCGACGAACTCTACGAGATTCGCACGCGCGTTCACGGTTTAGGAATTGCCATTGCGGCGGACGAGAGCGTTCGCAAAGCCACTGACCCCGTCGCGGTCGCGCGGGCAGGAGCCGCCGACATTCTCGTGATCAAGGTCGCGCCGCTGGGTGGCGTTCGACGCGCACTCAACATCATCGACGAGGCGGGGCTGCCCGTGGTCGTCTCGAGCGCGTTGGAATCGTCCATCGGTCTTGGCGCGTCGGTCGATCTCGCCATGCGAATTGAACACCTTGACTATGACTGCGGAATCGCGACAAACGTGTTGTTCGAGCGGGACGTTCTGCCCCCGCTCACCGACTTTGGAACGTTCGCGGCAACGCCCGGAATCGTCGACGAGAGTGCCGCCGAGGAACTGCGGGTCAGTCCCGAGCGCGAAGAGTGGTGGCGCGAACGCGCCGCCCGATGCCTCGCGCTGCTCTAGAGACCCGAATAAGCGTGATAGCCCTTGAAGAAGATGTTGACAATCGAGTAGTTGAAAATCACGGCACCGAAACCAACGAGGCTCAGAATCGCCGCGGGACGCCCGCGCCAACCACGCGTCGCGCGAGCGTGGATGTATCCGGCGAACAGCGTCCAGATAATGAAGGACCAGACTTCTTTCGTGTCCCAGCCCCAATAGCGTCCCCACGCGCGCTCGGCCCAGATTCCGCCCGCGATGACCGTGAAGGTCCAGAACACGAATCCGATCACAATGATTCGGTAGGCGAGCGCCTCGAGGGTTTCGGACGACGGGAACGCCGACAGGAATCGCCACGAGCGAGTCTGAAGTTTTCCCTCTTCACGTGATTGTTGAAAAAGTTGCGACGCGGAAAGCGCGGCACCCGTGGCAAAAAATCCGGTTCCCAACACGGCCACACACACGTGGATGACGAGCCAGTAGCTCTGTAGCGCAGGGGGCAGGGGCGACACCGCGACATAGAAGTTGACGGCGACGATACCCAGCGCGAGGATCGCAAACCCCGACACGAACGCACCGACGAAACGCACGTCACGCCAGATGTTGATACCGAGGAACACTCCGACCAACACGAGAGTCGCGGTCAGACCGAACTCGTACATGTTCGCCCACGGCACGCGATGGGCCGAGATTCCGCGGGTGATAACCGCACCGAAGTGAATCGCAAACCCGAGGAGGAGAACCGCCATCCCGCTGCGAAGCCATCGCGTCGGTGGGGACTGGCCATCCGACGCGGCGCGACCAGCAAGGTCGACCGTGAAGAGGATGAACGCGAGGGTGTACACCGCCATCGCGGAATAGGTGGCGATGAGAGAAATGGATTCGAGGCTGTTCGTCATTCTCTCACAACCTTATCTGTCGAAGTTTGGCGCGTTTTGTCCACAAGGCGGTCGAGGGCGGCATCGAGGCGAGGGTCGTCGCCGCGCGCCATCCCGCCCCATTCGAGTTCCGGCGTGCGCGCCGTGCCGCGGGCACGAATCCAGACGCGGCGGCGGCGGGTCCCGAGCGACGCGAGCAATCCCGCGACAACAAAGAAGAGGCTGATCGCGACGCCGAATTGGGTTGGGTCGTGACGGATTTCGACACCGATGAATCGGCGGAGTGACGTGAATTCAATTGAACCGAGACCGCCCGGCAGTTCGAAGACGTCTCCGGGGGTCAGTACGACATCGGTGCCCGTGTGCCGCCCAGCGATCTGTGTGAGCGAATCGACGGGGAGCTGAAACACGTTGGCGGTCACACCCGAATCGAGCCCGAGGTCGCCCGTGTAAACGTTGAACGTCACCGTCGGGTTCGTGGGTTCGGGGTTGTTCGACGACAGGGCGCCCGAATCGAGGTCGACCGCGGACGGATAGAAGAACCCCTGCATTCCGAGCTGCTCGGACAAGCCGTCTGGAACCTTAACCACACCGACGCTCGTGAGGTTGGCGTCTTGACTGAGGAAAACGACGGGCTGATCGAACACAATGGTTCCCTGCGGATCGCGCACGGTGATGACGGGGGCATAGCCGTTCCCCAACAGATACATCTGCGAATTGCCGGCGACGAGAGGCTCGTTGACCTTGAGCCTCGCCTCACGAGTCGCATCCCCCTCGGTGACAGAGACCTTCGCGGTGAAATCAATCGGCATCCAGACCTGCTTGACCGGGTCCTTGGTGTACTCGGGCGTGAACGTGTCGAGCGTCACGCCAAATGGTTCGAGTTGCTGTTCGGCGAACCACGACCCGGGGTGGAACGAATCGTACGACGCGAGTTGGTTCGTAAACGTCTGTCCTTCGATGATGACGCGTTGCCCATTCCAGCCGTAACCGCCGGTAACCGCGAGCGTTGCGAGAATTCCCACGAGGGCTACGTGAAATACAAGGTTCCCCGTCTCACGTAAATAGCCGAACTCGGCGCGAATAGAAGTGTCATTGCGAACCACTCGATAGTGAGCCGCGCGCAGCACGGACTCGGCCCGATCGAGCGAAGCAACGGTTCCACCGATTGCGGGCTCACTTCGGCGGAACGGAAGTCGAACCCACGATGCGGGTTCGGCAGCCGGCTCGGCCCGCAGGATTCGCCAGTGGTACAGCGTGCGGGGGACAATGCACCCGATCAACGAAATGAACAACAACAAATAGATCGATGAGAACCAGACCGAAGTGAAGGTGTCAAAAAGTTGAATCGCCTCGTAGAACCGGAAGAGTTCGGGGTTGGCGTCTCTAAAGACGATCACCCCGTTCGGATCGGACGAGCGTTGCGGGACGAGCGAACCGGGGATTGACGCGAACGCCACCAACACGAGCAAGATGATTGCGGTGCGCATCGACGTGAGCACGCGCCACACCCAGCGCACGAACTCGAGTGGCCCGAGCTTGGGTCCGCGAATCGAGTCGTCGAGACGATTCTTGCGCGGGGCGTCCGGTGAATCGAAGTCGCTCGTGGCATCCGCGAGGTCGACGGGTTGCAGAGACGCCCGGTCAGAGGGTCGACGTGAAGCCACTGAGGAACACCCCCGCCCACGACAGGAACTCGCGCCAGATGCCGAGGACCATGAGAACACCGATGAGAACGAGGAGAACGCCGCCCGCGACATTGATGGTCGTGATGTGCCGTCGCACCCACGCAAGGGCGGGGAGGATGCGGCCGAGCAGCAGCGCAACGACGACGAACGGAAGCGCGAGCCCGAGCCAGTAAGCGACGCCCAGAACCGCCGCGCGCGCGGGGTCTTGAGCGCTCAAGGCAAGTGTCTGCACTGCGACGAGTGTCGGTCCGACGCAGGGAACCCACCCAATGGCGAACACGATTCCGAGAAGCGGCGAACCCCACACCCCGGCGCGCGTTTTCCACTGCGGAAGGAAATCCCGTTGCAGTGCCGGGATTCCGCCAGCGAAGATGATGCCGAGCAGAATGAGAACCACGCCCGAGACCCGCAACACGATGTCGAGATAGGGAATCAACAAAAGTCCGAGGGTCCCGAACATCACCGACAACGAGATGAATACGGCACCCATTCCCGAAACAAAGCCGAGAACCCCGAGAAGGACTCGGCGGCGATCGGCGGGTGTCGGCTCGGCGGTGATGGCAAAACCAGAGACGTAGGCGATGTACCCGGGCACGAGCGGGATAATGCAGGGCGAGAGAAACGCGAGCAATCCCGCGAGGAACGCGATGGGTAACGCGATGGCGAGGTCGCCCGAGAACACGATTTCGCCGACGTTACCGATCACGGAGTTGCCTCGGCGACAACGCGGTCGATCATGTCCTCGAACATCGAGCGGTCATAGATATAGCCCAACAAACGCGCGGCGACCCGACCGTCTCGATCAACGATGAAGGTCGTGGGGATTCCGCTCGGGGGAAGGTCCCCAGCGAACGCGAGGCGCAATTCGCCGGTGTCCGCGTCCAGTGCACTGGGATAGGGGATGTCGAAAGTCTTTTCAAACGATTGTGCCCCCGAGGCGTTGTCGTAGACATTCACGCCGAGAAAGCGAACTCCCTGGTCGGAATAGACGGCGGCCAGTTCAGCGAGGTCCGGCGCTTCCGCGCGGCACGGTGGGCACGCGGCATACCAAAAGTTGACGACGAGCACCGAGCCACGGAAGTCCTCCGCGTTCACGGTCGAGCCGTCGGTGGTGTTGCTGGACTCGAACGACACCGCGTCGCCGCGATTCGCGGGTGCGACTTCGGTGACGGTTCCGTCGGCAGAGGTGAAATTCTCGTTGTTCGCATCGACGGCGAGCGTGTCGTTAGACACGCACCCAGCGAGGACGAGAAGCGAGGCCACGAGGCTCGCAGTCAGAATGCCGCGCTTCACACCGCCCCCGAATCCACCGCGCGGTCGATGTCGGTTGCCTCGCGGTAGTCGTATTCGACGAAGTCGGCGGGGTGAACCTGGAACGACGTCACGGACGACAGTGAACAGCGGCGGGTGCCGGGCCAGTGCGCGAGAGACTTGTCGGACATGGCGCGCTGCACCATCCAAATCGCCAACTGGTGAGACACGATCACGACGTCACCACCGTCGACCGAATCAACAGCGTCACGCATCGCCGCGAGCATGCGCTGGGCGATTTCGCGATACGGCTCGCCCCACGACGGACGGAACGGGTTAGCAAGGAACTTCCAGAGGTCCGGTCGCGAGAGTAGAGTGCGTCCTCCGTCCATGTGCAGTCCGCGGAATTCGTTCCACGGCTCGATCACGCGCTCGTCGACGATCGCGGTCATGCCGGTTGCGGCCTCCCACGGCGCCATCGATTCGCGGGCGCGCTGAAGCGGGCTGACGACGAGCGCCGAAATGGTGTCGAGAGGCACGTGACGAACCGCCGATTCGGCGAGAGTTCGGCCGTTTTCCGTAAGACCGAAGTTGGGCAGACGCTCGTACAGAACGCCACCGGGGTTATTCACCTCACCGTGGCGCACGAGATGGACACGCTCGGCACTCACCCTCCCGATTGTATCCGCGCAAACTGTGGGCAACCCGCCCGCTACGCTGGAGATCATGGCTAAGCGTTCAACCGTTGCATCCCTTTCCGCACTCGCCGACGGCGAGGTTGTCGTCGCGGGGTGGGTCGACACCGTCCGCGACCAAAAGGCCGTCCAGTTCGTCATCCTGCGCGACGAAACCGGAGCGGTTCAACTCGTCACGAAGGCGGTTCGCGAGATCGACCCCGAGGTCGCCGATTCAGCGGAGCGCCTCGCGCTGACGGAACTCATCGGGACTCTCAACGCCGGCACCTTCATTCGCGTCACGGGTCAACTCGCGCACGACGAGCGGGTGAAACTCGGTGGGCTCGAAGTCAAGATTTCGACTCTCGAGGTCGTGGCGGAAGCCCAGCCCGAACCCCCCATCGCCGAGGACTCCAGCATCGACAAGCGCCTCGACTGGCGTTTCCTCGACCTTCGTCGCCCCGAGGCGAACCTCATCTTCCGTGTTCAAACAATTTTCGAACACGCGATGCGCACCTGGTGGGTCGACAACGGCTTCATCGAAATCCACACCCCCAAGTTGATGGCCAGCCCTTCCGAGTCACGTGCCGAACTGTTCGAGATGCAGTACTTCGAGACCACCGCCTACCTCGCACAGAGCCCACAGTTCTTCAAGCAGATGGCCCAGCCCGCCGGTTTTGGTGCGGTGTTTGAAATCGCACCGGCGTTCCGCGCCGACCCATCGTTCACCTCGCGCCACGCGACAGAATTCACCTCGATCGACGCCGAGATGTCGTGGGTTGACTCGCACGAAGACGTCATGGCCATGCACGAATCAGTCATCGTTGCGGGACTCACCGCGGTCGCCGAGAAGCTCGGCCCGCAGGTCGAAGCCGCCTACGGAATTCCCGTTGTCGTTCCGTCGACACCGTTCCCGCGCATCCCGCTCGCCGAGGCGCACGAGATTCTGAAGGCCCGCGGCTACACCGTGCCGCGCGCGGACGGAGACCTCGACCCCGAGGGCGAGCGCCAGTTGTCGGCCTACGTGAAGGAAACGTTCGGCCACGACTTCGTGTTCGTCACCGACTACTTCACGTCGATCCGCCCGTTCTATCACATGCGTCACGAGGGCGATTCGAACCTCACCAACTCGTACGACCTTTTGTACAACGGCACCGAGATCGCGACCGGTGCCCAGCGCGAGCACCGCGTCGACGTCCTGATCGAGCAGGCGAAGGACAAGGGGCTCGACCCGGAGGAGCTCGATTTCTATCTCGACTTCT
>JAIOXB010000033.1 GCA_021741825.1 Microbacteriaceae bacterium | reverse complement strand
AATGTTTCCCGCTGGCAAGAACAGCGCCTCCCCTGGACGCAGCACCACGTGGTTCAGTAGTAGCGAGAGAGCCACTCCCGGGTCTCCGGGGAAATGGGTGGACAGCATCCGCGCGGTCTGTGTAGCGACTTCGACGACGGCATCGGTCGTCGTTCGGATTCCCGCCGATAGCGCCTCAACGAGTTCGGTCACCCCATCACCGCGCGTGAGAATCCATTCAACCGCCGAGCCGAGTCCTGCGTCCACGGCGCGTGCCAATTCAAACGAACCGGGGACGCCCTCTCGGACCAGCTCGGCGATGATGGCGGTGCGCTGGTCGCTCGACCGAAACCCACACAACGCGGAAAAGTCGGTGAGCGCGACAAGCACTTCGGGTTTGTGATTGGTGTCTCGGTAGTTTCGATTCGGAGCATCGGGAGCGAGCCCCGCCGCGTTTTCGATGGCAAACCCACGCTCTGCTTGCCCTCGGGTCGGATGTGCCTGAATGGACAGCGGTGAATCCGCCGCCAAAACCTTGAGAAGGAACGGTAACGGCCCGGTTCCGAAGCGCTCGGGGTGCGACTCTCCCCACTCGATGAGCGACTGACCCGTCCCTTTGACCTGAGCGGGGCATGCCGGGTGGTCGCCGAGCCAGAGTTCCGCTTCCGGTTTGCCCGATGGGTCTGACCCGAGCAGGTCCGCAATCGCCGAGGTCGAACCCCACGCATAGTCACGCGGCGTATTCACAATCTCGAACACTGCAACACCTCCACGTCGCTCACTAGGCTAGTGTCCCGTGGCTCAATTTATTGCGAAGAAACCCGTAATGGTGGCAATCCTTACACTTCTTTTCGCTGGAGATTTCTTTCGGAACGCGCTCACCGTTCCGGTCTGGGCGACCCTCGTCATCCTCGCGACGGGGTGGGCGATAGTCGTCGTCATCACCAACCGGGTGACCTGGCGAACACTGCCGACACCGCTGCTCGCACTTCTGGTCTGGTGGGTTGTGAGTCCCGCGTGGTCCCCGTATGCGGGGACTTCCCTGCTCATGTTGCTCAGTGCGCTGATGGGAGTCCTCTTCGCACTCGCAATCACCAGTGCGGTTCCCCTCGACAAGTTGGTTCGCCGGTTGGCGTTGAGCGTGCGACTCATTCTGTGTGGCTCGATCGCATTCGAAGTGGTGGTGGCACTAATCGGACACCCGGTTTACCCGGTCGGATTCGCCGAAACACCAACGACCCCCATCGAGTTGGCGTGGAGCAGGGGGAACTTCTTCACTGACGGCCGAATCCAGGGTCTCGTTGGTAATGCGAATGTGCTCGGAATGCTCGGACTGGTGTTGCTCATCATCGGGCTGTGGCGCGTGTACGCGTCGCGAAGTTGGCGCACCGCGTCGCTCCTCGATGTCGCGCTCGCCACCATCGTCGTCGCCAGGGCAGCGTCGGCAACGGTCACGGTCACGATTGTTGTCGTGGCGGTCGTCATCGGACTGACCGCGCTGGCCCGCCGCAACGGACTGGGGTGGCGAATGGGTTTGTTTGGCGCCATTGCCGCCATCGGAGGTGCCGTGGTGGTCGCCGTGTCGCAGTGGTCGGCGTTCGTGACCCTTCTCGGTAAGTCGCCCGATCTCACCCATCGTTTCGACATATGGGCAGCGGTCGTCGACCGAATCGATGAACGACCGATCGTGGGATCGGGTTTTGTCGGATGGTGGCCGAGTTGGGACCCGTGGTTCGCGATTCACTCAGTCGACGAACTGCCGATGTCTCAGGCGCACAATGTCTGGCTTGATGTCACTCTGCAAAGCGGACTGGTCGGTGTGACGTTGTTCGCCGCCATTCTCGTCTTTGCCCTGTGGTATTTGTGGCGAGCGTTCGCTCAAACCCCGATGTCCGCGGCCACCGTTCCGTTTTTTGTCCTGTGCGCCCTGACCGTTCAGTCACTGACCGAAAGTCGGCTTTTACACGAGTGGGGTTTCGTGACGCTGGTCGCGTGCGCGATTATCGCGGAACGCCTTCGCGTCGGGATTATCGAGAAACGGTAATGGTTCCGCGCTGGAACGATTGGGTCCAGGTCGTCGAGGAGGATGTTGCCTTGCTGTCGGGCCAGCCGTGTTTCCCCTTCGCGCCTTTGCGGGCACGATAGGCCTCCCACAGCTCACTGGGCATGGCGAAGGCGCCTGCCGTTCCGCGGATGATTGTGCCTCCCTCAAACGCTTGCTTTGATCCGACGAATCCGTCCTTGCCCGTGTAGGCCGTCGCGCTGCCCGTCGGAACACCCAAGTATCCCGAGAGTCCACCCGCCTTCCGAAGGGCACGCAGCGTGTCCGTGGGAATCAGAACACCCTGTGCGGATGCGACCTTGACGACACGACCCGCCGAATACAGCTGCGAGAGCATGCCGTCGGCTCGAACGGGCTCGGCGAGGGGCCATCCCACCGCGGCGACTCCACCGACGTCGGCGAGAGCCGCGGCAAGTCCGTCCGCGACGAGATAGGCAGTGCCGTTCTTCTCATAAACCGTCCCGGCTTCAAACTGTTGAATTCGACCGGTTCCAAACGACCCAAAGGTTCGGGATTCTGCGGCACCGAGCGGCAGCCCCCAGGTACTGGCTAGACCCCCGTTTGCCTGAAGGTATTCCGCGATGGCACCGTCCAGAACAAGAAATCCGCCCGCTGGATTAGAAATCACATAGCCGCCGGCAAAATTCTGTGCACACTCGCCATCGGTGCAGGACGCATCGCCCGTCGGCCACCCGAGCGAACCACCGGGGCCACCCGCCGCGCTGTAATAGGTCAACACGTCATTGAGCACGATGAATGTCGCGTTTGACGGGTCCCGATAGATATACCCGTTGGCAAACTTCTGCCGAGCACCGTCTCCGTTCGCGCCACCCGTGACTGCTTCGGCGGCCTTGGAGATTGCGCCCAACGGGCCGCCGTATCTTCCCGTCGACTTGTACTTGGAGGAAATGGGGCCGCTCGAATACTTCAACCCTGCGGTGATGTTCCAGGTTGCCACTGCATTGGCGTAATCCGCAAAACAGGTGTTTGCCGTTTCGGTACAGGACGAATCATCGATCAACGTCCCCCAGTCATTCGTGGTGGCGGCGCCCAGTTCACTGATGTCCGAGGCAAGATTGGCGGGTGCGTCAAACCAGTACGAGTAGTACTCCCAGAAGTTGCTATTTCCGTAACTCGAACACGAGTCGCCTGTTCCGGAGAGGTTTGCGAGCGCAGCATCGTTTGGCGTATACGGAGTGTAAATGTAGAGCGCGTGCGTCGCGAGGTTTTTGATTTTCACGGATTTCGTTCCGCATCGCGCATTGGGGTGAAGCAAAATTGGCGATCGACGGCCCACAGGCTTGGAATTGTAAAACGACGATCCTGGCTCGGTGTACCGCTTCAATTGGGACGCAGCAGAGTAGACCTGATTGTAGAAGCCGAAATATTTCGCGTCACACGGAGCGGTGTCGGGACAGGCATAGCCCGTCGCAATCTTCAGTTTGCTAGCGGTCGGATTGGTGTTGGTAATCAACCCCTGTTCCTTTTGCAACAAGACGAGGATGACTTTCGCGCTGATGTTGCAGGCGCGTTGGACTTTGTAGATGATCTGCGCCGCTGTCTCGCCGTTCGCGCCGTTATACCTGCCACAGAGAGGGTCCCGGCCGTCGCTCTGGACCGTGGTTGGCTCGCGCGTGAACGTATTTTGGGTGTAAACCGACAGGCAAAGGTTGAGCGAACCGCATCGTTTTACCTTCTTCGACAGGAAGGTTTGTATCTCTGCCGCCGTCATCGCCCTTTCGTCAAAGAACTGGGCGTCCGAGATGATGTCTCCCGCCACGAAGTCACTACCCGACAGCGTCAGCGCGTTCGCGGAAGTGGGCACCAGCAATCCTGCGACGACGGTAGCCGTTGCTGTGGTGATAGCGAACATTCGCTTCCACAAATTGGACATGCCTCAAACCCCTTTACACAGGTGTAATTCGATTGTAAGCGACCCAATTATGAAATTCGCCGAAGCGGTGGGGCGGTGGTCACGGGGTGCGGGTTGGCTAGCATGGTGAGCGTGAGAAGCCCCAGTCCTGAGTCGAGCATCGGAATTGTGACGGTGTCGTTCCACTCCGGTGACGCCATCCGCAATCTGTTGGCGTCGATTCCCGGGTCAACCACTCGCCCCGTCGACGTCGTTGTTGTCGACAACGTGCCCGGCGGCGATCGGGAACTCGCACAGGCATTGACGGGTTCGAGCGCTCGTATCGTCTCCCGACCCGACAATCCCGGTTACGGCGGCGGAATCAATGCAGGGGTCGCAACGTTGGATTCGGATATCGGGTGGATTCTTGTCGTAAACCCCGACATCACCCTGGATGCGGGCTCTCTCGACGAACTGGTGCGAGTCGGGGACAGCGATCCAAGGATCGGCGCACTCGGCCCGAGTATTCGCGATTTCGATGGCACGACCTACCAATCTGCGCGTGCAATCCCGTCGCTGAGGCTAGGAGTTGGTCACGCACTGTTAGGCGACCTCGTCCCCGGAAATCCGTGGACTCGCCGCTACCACCAGTTCGCCGACTATGACACCGAGCGCGATGCCGGGTGGCTCAGTGGAGCGTGCGTTCTCGTGCGCCGCACAGCGTTCGACAACATCGGCGGTTTCGATGACGAGTTCTTCATGTATTTCGAGGACGTAGACCTTGGTTTTCGTCTGGGGCACAGCGGGTGGCGAAACGTGTTTGTTCCCGGCGCAACGGTCGAGCACGAGGGCGGACACTCGACCCGCCAACATTCGGCATCGATGATCGCTGCGCACCACACGAGCGCTCGACGGTGGGTCGGTAAGCGATATCCCGGAATTGTGTGGTGGCCCGTACGCGTGGTCGTGACCGTGGGGCTTCGGCTACGAGAATCGGCGAAAACGCGCCGCCACTAGCCGTCGAGCAACCCCAAAAGGTAAGACCCGTAACCACTCTTTTCGAGAGGTCCGGCGATTGTTTCCAATTGGGCCGACGTAATCCACCCTTGTCGCCAGGCGATTTCCTCGGGGCAGGCAATCTTTGCCCCGGTGCGACGTTCAACGGCGCGAACATATTCCGACGCGTCCATCATCGAATCGATTGTTCCCGTGTCGAACCACATAGTTCCGGCGTCGAGAACGCTGACGCGAAGACGCCCTTCGCGCATGTAGTGCTCGCTCACCGAGGTGATTTCAAGTTCACCGCGTGAACTCGGCGTGATTCCTTTTGCTACGTCGACGACGTCGGGTCCAAAAAAGTAGACGCCGGGAATGGCATATCGAGACTTCGGTTTCTGTGGTTTTTCTTCGATTGACAGCGCGGTCCCATCGGCGTCGAATTCGATCACGCCATATCGTTCGGGGTCGGGGACCGGGTAGGCAAAGATGTGGCCGCCCTCAAAGCTAGTTGTATCAGGCAGTGCACGTTCGAAACCCGACCCGTGAAAAATATTGTCGCCGAGTGCCAGCGCCACTGGGTCACCCGCCGAGAACGACTCACCGATGATGAAGGCTTGTGCGAGTCCGTCGGGGCTGGGTTGAACCGCAAACTCGATTCGCATTCCCCACGCTGAACCGTCCCCGAGCAGTGCCCGGAACAACTCCGCGTGTTCTGGAGCAGTGATAATCAGCACTTCGCGGATACCCGCGGTCATCAATGTTGACAGCGGGTAGTAGACCATCGGTTTGTCATAAATCGGAATGAGTTGTTTTGAGTTTCCGAGGGTGATCGGCCAGAGACGTGAGCCAGTTCCACCCGCCAAAATGATGCCCTTCATCGCCCGTCCCATTTCGGCAACGAACCCGCGGCGAGGGCTTCGGCGAGAGTCGGGGCGGACGTGTCTTTGTCCGACAACACCGGGTCGATTCCCGCCGGGAACACGAGAGCGATATCGGAATCAAGCGGGTTGATTCCGTGTTCGCGATCTGGTCGGAAAATGTCCGAGACAAGATAGGCGACTGTCGTGAATTCGTCCAATGCCATGAACGCATGTCCCAGCCCCGGTTCGACGAGGACCGCGTCGTGATTGTCACTCTCGAGCGTCACGCCCTCCCACTGGCCGAAGGTCGGCGACCCCACGCGGATGTCCACGACGAAGTCGATGATCGAACCCGTGAGCGGCATCAGGTATTTCGCTTGCCCGGGTGGCACGTCAGCGTAATGGATTCCGCGGACGACCCCGCGTGACGATCGAGAGATGTTCGCTTGGATCGGGTTCATCCGATAGCCCGTCGCCGCCTCGAGATGATCCGCTCGGAACCATTCAGAAAACGAGCCACGGGCGTCACCGAAAATTTGTGGGGTTACACGCCACGCGCCGGCAATGGATAATGGGTGAATGTCCACCTGTCCATAGTAACGACAGCGAGTTGAGCTATGAAGACGACCACCGTAATTCTCGACCAGGTCGTCGCACCCGTGCCCGGAGGAATTGGACGCTACGCACTCAATCTCGTTCGAGCCCTCACAACCCGCGTTTACGGCACACGGAAACTTGTCGGGTTTGTTCCCCGCGTTTCACACGACACCGTTCGGCAACTCGAGGAATTCATTCCCATGCTCGATGGCATTGATGTTTCACCTTTTCCACGGGCTCTGCTCGCACGTGCGTGGGCGCGCGGGGTTGCCGTGCCGAAGCGCGAGACGACGTATTCACCCAGCCTCTTCGCGCCGCTGACGGAACACGGTCAACACATTGTCACGATTCACGATGCTGTCCCGTGGACGCACCCCGAGACATTAACGGCGCGGGACGTGCGATGGCACCGCGCGATGGGAGAACGCGCTCGACGATTTGCCGACATCATTGTCGTTCCAACTGACGCGGTCGCGTCGCGGCTGTCGACTTTTCTGTCCCTCGGTGATCGCATTCGCGTAATCGGAGGCGCGCCGACATCCGACCTGGTAGTTCCCCTCGATTCCGAAAGCCGCAGAACCGCACTGGGTGTTCCGGACGCGTACATCACATTTGTCGGGACACTCGAGCCACGCAAAGGCCTCGCGCAACTGCTCACCGCGCTTGCCCGAATCGATGATCTCCCGCTCGTCATCATCGGGCCCAGTGGTTGGGGTGGTGTCAGCATCGACGAACTCGTTCGCCGCACGGGAATTGCACCGTCCCGAGTCCACGCTCTCGGTCGGCTCGACGACTCCGATCTCGCCGCAGTTCTGTCCGCTTCGCGCGGACTTGTCATCCCCTCCATCGAAGAAGGCTTCGGGCTCCCCGTCCTCGAGGCGATGTCGTTAGGTGTCCCGGTCATTCATTCGACGGCCGAAGCACTAATCGAAGTCGCAGGTCAGTCTGCCATTGCAGTTGACGTTCACGGCACAAACGGAACCATCAAACTCGCCGAGGCGCTGACCGGGTTAGACGATGAAACACTTCGTCGTGACCTCGCCTCGCGCGGTAGGGCCCGTGCCGCCGAGTTCTCGTGGGAAGCGAGCGCAGCCCGACTCGCTGCGGTGTTCGACGAACTGTCCTAGCGTTCCCAGACGGCGCGATGAGCGACCAGGCACGCCGACCAGGTGAATCGCGCCGCTCGTTTGACGGCCGCCGCCGATAACGAAGCACGAAGTTTTTTGTCGGACAAGAGCTCTGCCAACGCACTCCCGATTGCTTCGGGTGTCGTGTCGGTGTAGACCACCGCGTCACCACCCACTTCGGGGAGTGACAGGGAGCGGGACGTCAGCACAGGTGCGCCGCAGGACATCGCCTCGAGCACGGGTAAACCGAAGCCCTCACCTTCACTCGGATACGCAACCGCAATTGCACCGCCCAGAAATGCCGGCAGGTCGTCGAGCGAAATGTACCCGAGGTGTCTCACGTCGAACCCGTTGTCGACCGCGCTGGCGATGGCTCCGGCCACCTCGCCGTCCCACCCCGGAGCTCCCGCGAGCAACAGGCTCGGCCGTGTCGCCAGATCACGCGTTGCGCGTCGGAATCCCTCGATGAGCGGAACGATGTTTTTGCGCGGCTCGATTGTGCCGAGGAACGCGATCCACGACGTCACCCCGTTCAACTGTGTGAACCGTGCGACGGACTGAGGTGTTGGCGGGTGGAAAATGTCTCGATCCACGCCATGGAACGCCACCGTGATGCGATCCTTGCTCGCCCGCGTGACTCGCCGATATTCGGCTCCGGTCGCCGCTGACGGAACGATGACATCGAGTCCGAAACGTGCAGTTGACGTAATCCAGAATCGGAAAAACCACCTCTTTAGGGCCGAGTGGCGATCCGGGTGAGACCAAAATGTGAGGTCGTGAACGGTCACGACACGATGACGGCTCGTGAAGAGAGGAAAGGTGTAGTGCGGCGAGTGAATCGTCGTCGCCCGAATTCGCCGCGCTAGCGAGGGCAGCCCGAACTGTTCCCAGAGAAACCTCAGGGGCACGGACTCAACGAACCGGGGGGCCATAACCACATCGCAGTCCATGTCCGCGAACGCCTTCTCGTCGCGCGGCTGGCAGACCACGACAAGAGAGAGCCCCGCACGAACCGACTCGCGGGCCAGTTCCTCGACATATCGACCGACGCCGCCTCGCTGCGCACTGATCGCGGTTGCGTCCACGAGAACGAGCGGTTGAGCAGACGCTTTCTTCACTCGCCCAGCCTATTGCCGCACTACGCTGAAGAACGAGGGAGACGGTGATGACTGGACCAATTCTTGTGACCGGCGGCGGCGGAATGCTCGCGCAAGCGCTGGGAACCACCTTCGGCGACGCTGCCGACCTGGTGGCGCGCACAGAACTCGACATCACCGACGCCCTCGCGGTGCGTCGTGCGGTGGCCGGCCGGTCCGCCGTAATCAACACCGCCGCGTACACCGCCGTTGATGACGCAGAGTCCAACGAGGATGCGGCCTGGGAAATCAATGCCCGAGGTGCGAAAAACGTGGCAGAGGCCTGCGCGGAATCCGGCGTCCGGCTGATTCATGTCTCCACGGATTACGTGTTCAACGGTCGTGCCTCGGGTCCGTATTCCGAGGACGCCGACACAGACCCGCAATCCGCATACGGTCGGAGCAAACTCGGCGGTGAACTCGCAGTTCTCGCCGCCCATCCCGCCGGGGCGTCCATCGCCCGCACGGCGTGGCTGTATGGCGCGGGTGGGCCCAGTTTTGTGGCCACCATGCTCGCAAAGGCGCGGGCGGGCGAACCCGTGAGTGTCGTTACCGACCAGAGGGGCCAACCGACCTGGACCCGAGATTTTGCCGAACGAATTCGACGTCTTCTCGACGTCGCACCCGGCGTCTACCACGCGACAAATTCGGGCGCGTGTTCGTGGTGGGAACTCGCGGTTGCAGTATACGAAGAGGTCGGAGCGCCGGCCGATCTGGTCAGTCAAACCACCTCCGACGCCTTTGTCCGGCCCGCGCCTCGACCAGCAAACTCTGCCCTCGGTGATGACGCTGCACGATCCGCCGGATTACCCGCGATGCCAACGTGGCGCGACGCGCTCGTCAGTGCGCTTCGCGCCGATTTCTCGGTCTGACCCGACTACGGTTGCGGCGTTGGCGACGGCGTTGCGCGCGGTGGGAACACTGCCTCTCGGACGATTTCGTGTGCCAACTTAAAGTTCGGGTAAAGGTAGTCGAAAATGGGCGGAACCAATTCCGCTCGACGCATCGGTAGCTTGCGGGCTTTAGTGCCCAAGTCGACCATGACCCCGAGCATCGACTGCGGTAGGTCGGTGATAACGAGCGCTTCGCCCGCCGAAGCGAGCTCCTGGAAACGGGACAGAACCGTGGCTGGCTGAACTTGGCGCAGAATCGCTTCCTCCAGTTGCCGTTGTCGTCCCATGCGCACGAAGTCGTCAGAATCACAACGGGTTCGCGCATACATCAGCGCTCGTTTGCCATCGAGATGGGTTGGACCCGCTGGAAAACTGTCGGTGATTGGTTCTCCGACGACACACACGTTCACGGTCTCTTCGATCATGATGTCGATTCCGCCAAGTGCGTCGATGAGTCGGCGAAAGCCCTGCATATCGATGAGAACGAAGAACTGAATGGGGAGGCCGGTGATGGCTTCGACGGAGTCTCGCATCGCCTCGATTCCCGGCGTCGACCCGGCCGCAACGGCGTC